>JAGNQL010000006.1 GCA_017989135.1 Burkholderiales bacterium | reverse complement strand
GTCTAGCAGTCCTTCGAGCAAAAAGCTGTTACTGACAGGGCTTTGAGCGCTGAGCCACGTAGCCGGTGTAGTCGGCTCTCGCGTCCCGGTCAGGCGCTGGCCAGACCGAGAGGCAGGTACAGACTGTTATTGGGCAGCAATCACGCACTTGATTTCGGCGGTCACGAGCTTGCCAGCAGTCGCGTCAACGTAAGCAACCGTCGCGGTTTCGCCACCAAGCAGCGTCAACCCGCGATTGGCTGGCGCAGGGACCGGCGTGGGCGCGACCGCTGTGTTGCCCCACCATTGACCAGTGACACTGATCGCGCCAGCACTCGTGCTGTACGCACCGCTGCCGCTGCCGCCAATCACGGAGAACTTCACAGCGCGCGCATCACAGTTGCCTCCGACGAGAGGCTGCGCGGTGAAGGCCACCGTTTTCGGAACAATTTCGAGTGTTGGCAACGGAGCTGCAACTGGACGATCTTCTGTGCCTGCTTTGACGAGGTACGTGACCGATGCGCTGCGGCCCGCAGCGTCCGTGATCACAATGCTAGCGCTGTAGTCACCACAACTGCTCGACTCGAATGACGATGCTGTGAAACTACCACCAGAGCGCGTAACAATCACTGGATCAGAAGTGATGCCGCCGACTGATAACGGTATGGCGTTGGGCAACGACGAGCGAACCGAATACGGAGGCGTGCCGCCGTAAACGAGGTAATCACCCGCCGTACCCGGGCACTCGTTCTTGTATTTGCCGGACGCAGTGTACGTACTGGGGAAAATGCTCAATATGGCCGACCCGTCTATCGCTTGAACGATGGAAAACGCGCTGTCGACGCGATTGCCGCTGATGACGTCGGTCGCGCGGATCAGCGCACTCTGAGACGGGACGCCTGCATCCATGCGTACAACGGCGTCCGCTTTGCCATTCTGGTCGGTGACAATAGTGATCGTTTTTGCGGTGATGGTGCCGCTTTGGTCAACCAAGAAATTGTAAGAACCCTGCACGACATCGAAGCGAATTTGGCGGTTTGGCAGAACTGAGGTTGCTGAGGATCGGATCGTGATCGATGCAACACCGCTCTCTCCCGAGCAGATAGCCGCTTTGTCGAGCACGCTCGACGTGGTGCCCGCACACGTGGAGTTGCTGGTTTGTGTTACGGTGAGTTGGCCGAGTAGCGGAGAGGGCTTCACTACGACGGCCACCGTGCTGGTACGTCCCAGCGAGTCTCGAATCGTAAGCGTTACCGGTGCCTCTGCAGAAATCGCGTTTGCTACAAGCGTGACCGCAGCGCCAGACACCACTTGTGCAACAGGAAGCACGACTGCGTCAGACGTGAATACCTGAAATGGGCCAACGCCGCTCGTAATCGTCACCACGGCAGGAGTGCCAGAGTAGATATTCAGTAGCGTTGGATTAACGGTGAGCGCTGGAGGAGTCGGAGCCGCAGCGAACGGGTCCGCGGCTCCGCCGCCGCCGCAACCGGCCAGAAATGTCGTCGCGGCGAGAACCACTGCCGAAAGTAGCGAACTAAGAGAATATTTAACTGAAACCACAATCGGCCTTTCTAGCTATGACAAGCGCACAAAACCAGCGCGCAATCAATACGTTATACGCAATTTCTAGATTTAACCGCAAGACAATGGCATAGCGCAAGCGCTCGGTGTGGCAACCGCGACGTTGCGAGCAGCAAAACAACATTTCTTCGCGTTGCAACAATTTGAATATTTCGATAAACTATGCGGCCCGCGAATAAAACTATACCGTTTTTGCATCGATTGCCCTGACCGCGGCATAGCAATCGCCCGCATTGCCTGGAGTGTGTTGACAGTGAATATTGGAACGCAAGCGTCGAAAGCGGCGCACGAGACTTACAAGCCGGACGCGCAGGGCCTTTATGACCCTAAGCATGAGCATGACGCCTGCGGCATGGGGTTCGTTGCCAACATCAAAGGCCGAAAAAGCCATGACATCGTCGAAAAAGGCCTCAAGGTACTCGAGAACTTGACGCACCGCGGTGCCGTAGGCGCGGACAAGTTGCAAGGCGATGGCGCGGGCATTCTGATTCAGATACCCGACACGTTCTTTCGCCGAGAATGCGGCAAGCTAAAGATTACGCTGCCAGCTGTCGGTCAGTACGGCGTAGGCATGGTGTTCTTGCCGCAGGAGCCGGCGTCGCGCATGGCCTGTGAGCAGGAAATTGAACGCGCGATTGCCGCCGAAGGTCAGGTGCTGCTCGGGTGGCGTGACGTACCCGTTAATGACTCCGGTTTTAGTGATGGCGTGCGCGCTATCGAACCCGTGATTCGGCAAGTGTTCATCGGTCGCGGATCCAAGGACATGGATCAGGACGCACTCGAACGTAAGCTCTACATCATCCGTAAGAGCTCCGGGCATGCGATTCAGGCGTTGAGACTGCGTCACGGCAAAGAGTTTTACGTCCCGTCCATGTCGACGTTGACGATTGTGTACAAAGGCATGCTGCTCGCCGATCAGGTCGGTGCCTTCTATCTCGATTTGCAAGACCCGATGTTGGTCACCGCTCTGGCGATGGTGCACCAACGCTTTTCGACCAATACGTTCCCGACGTGGGATCTCGCGCATCCGTTTCGTATGGTGTGCCACAACGGCGAAATCAACACGTTGCGCGGCAACGCCAACTGGATTCGTGCGCGTGAAGGAGCGATTGCATCAAGCGTCTTAGGCGACGATTTACCCAAATTGTGGCCGCTCATTTATGACGGCCAGTCCGACACCGCCTCGTTCGACAATTGTCTAGAGCTTCTCGTCATGAGCGGGTATTCGCTGGCGCATGCTGCGATGCTAATGATTCCCGAAGCATGGTCGGGGAACGCTTTGATGGACGAAGACCGTCGAGCGTTCTACGAATACAACGCTGCTCTCATGGAGCCGTGGGATGGCCCTGCCGCTATGGCGTTCACTGACGGCCGTCAGATTGGCGCGACGCTCGATCGCAACGGGCTGCGCCCAGCCCGCTATGTGGTGACGGACGACGACATGATCGTGATGGCCTCCGAAGTGGGCGTGCTAGATATTCCGGAAGAAAAGATTGTCAAAAAATGGCGCTTGCAGCCGGGCAAGATGTTGCTGCTTGACCTTGAGCAAGGGCGCATCGTAGACGACGAAGAGCTTAAATTGGAGCTCGCCTCGGCCAAGCCGTACCGCGCGTGGATCGAAAAGTCGCGTGTTTCGCTCGAAGACTTGCCTGAACCAGCACCCGCCGAAAAATCGACGGTCTCGCTGCTGGATCGCCAACAGGCGTTTGGCTATACACAGGAAGACCTCAAGGTCATCCTGACACCAATGGTGGTCAACAGCGAGGAGGCCACAGGCTCAATGGGCAACGATGCCGCGTTGTCCGTTCTGTCAAATAAATCGAAACCGCTCTACAACTATTTCCGTCAGTTGTTCGCGCAGGTAACCAACCCGCCGATTGATCCGATTCGCGAAGAATTGGTCATGTCCCTGGTGACATTCATTGGCCCTCGCCCTAATCTACTGGGACACGACGCGACCGAGCCACAATCTCGCCTTGAAGCGCAACATCCCGTGCTCACCAGCGAGAACATGGAGCGCATCCGCCATATCGAACTCTTTTCGAGTGGCGCGTTTAGGGCCAAGGAGCTCGACATCACCTACCCCGCTTCGTGGGGCAAAGAGGGCATCGAAGCGGCTGTCGCGAGCCTCTGCGCTGCGGCGGTGGACAACATAAATCTCGGCTTTAACGTGTTGATTCTTTCGGATCGTGGTGTTGCTGCCGACCGAGTGCCGATTCCTGCGCTGTTGGCCACCTCCGCTGTGCACCAGCACTTGGTGAAAACTGGAATGCGCACATCAGCGGGTCTTGTGGTTGAAACGGGCTCTGCACGGGAAGTGCACCATTTCGCGCTCCTCGGCGGCTACGGCGCGGAGGCTATTCACCCCTATCTCGCGCTCGAAACGCTTGGACAACTCACGGATGTCGTACCGCAAATTACGGCTTACGAGAGCCAGAAGCGCTTCGTAAAAGCCATCTGCAAAGGTTTGAACAAAGTGATGTCCAAAATGGGCATCTCGACGTATCAAAGTTACTGTGGCGCGCAGATATTTGAATCGGTAGGCCTCAACTCGGTATTCCTCGATAAATATTTCACGGGTACCAGTAGCAGCGTTGAAGGCATCGGCATCTTTGAAGTCGCCGAAGAGCAAATGCGTCAGCATCAGCTCGCGTTCGGGAACGATCCTGTATTGGCCAACGCGCTGGATGCCGGCGGTGAATACGCGGTGCGTACACGCGGCGAAGAGCACATGTGGACGCCGGACACGATCGCGAAATTGCAGCATGCTACGCGCTCCAATAACGCCGCGACGTACAAAGAATACGCCGCGCTAATCAACGACCAATCTGGCAAACTCAAAACGTTGCGCGGCATGTTTGAGTTCAAGTTCGATCAACGGACGCCTGTGCCGCTTGATGAAGTCGAACCCGCGAAGGAGATCGTCAAGCGTTTTGCTACGGGCGCAATGTCGCTCGGCTCGATCTCGACCGAGGCACACGCGACGCTGGCAATTGCCATGAACCGCATAGGTGGCAAATCAAATACCGGCGAAGGCGGAGAAGACGCCAAGCGCTACATCCCGTTGGCCAAAGGCGAAACGCTGCAATCGCGCCTTGGCGCGCATCGCGTGGGCGACACGGTTTCAGCGAAAGAAGGCGACAGCCTGCGGTCAAAGATCAAGCAGGTCGCCTCGGGGCGCTTCGGTGTTACCGCCGAATACCTCGCTAGCGCCGATCAGATTCAGATCAAGATGGCGCAAGGAGCAAAGCCGGGCGAAGGCGGTCAGCTGCCAGGCCATAAAGTTTCGGAGTACATCGCGCAGCTTCGCTTCTCGGTGCCGGGCGTTGGTCTCATTTCGCCACCGCCTCATCACGACATTTACTCGATTGAAGACTTAGCGCAGCTTATTCACGACCTGAAAAACGCAAACCCCAAAGCGAGTATCAGCGTCAAGCTAGTGTCGGAAATCGGTATCGGCACGGTCGCAGCGGGCGTGACCAAGTGCAAGGCTGATCATGTCGTGGTTGCGGGCCATGACGGCGGCACAGGCGCGTCGCCCATCTCGTCGATCAAACACTGCGGCACTCCGTGGGAACTTGGCTTAGCCGAGACGCAGCAAACGCTGGTGCTCAATCGCCTGCGCAGTCGTATCCGCGTTCAAGCGGACGGCCAAATGAAAACGGGACGTGACGTCGTAATCGGCGCGCTGTTGGGTGCTGATGAATTCGGCTTCGCAACCGCTCCGCTGGTGGTCGAAGGCTGCATCATGATGCGCAAATGTCATCTCAACACCTGCCCTGTCGGCGTGGCCACACAAGACGCTGAACTGCGCAAAAAATTCACCGGCCAGCCAGAGCACGTCGTTAACTACTTCTTCTTCGTCGCTGAGGAAGCACGCGAGTTGATGGCGAAACTTGGTGTGCGCACTTTCGATGAACTGGTGGGCCACAGCGATTGGCTCGACATGCAGCAAGGCATCAATCATTGGAAGGCAAAAGGCTTGGATTTCTCCAAGGTCTTCTATTTGCCGAAGATGCCTGCCGACGTCGCGCGTCATCACACCGAAGAGCAAGACCATGGCTTGGCGGACGCGTTGGATCACTCGTTGATCGAAGCTGCAAAGCCTGCGCTCGAATCAGGCAAGAAGATCGAAGGCAATTTTGTTATTGGTAACCACAATCGCTCTGTGGGAGCGATGCTGTCGCATGCTGTCGTGTCGAAGTATGCACACGCCGGTTTGCCGGACGGGACGATTCACGCGCGGTTCAAAGGCATTGCTGGACAAAGCTTCGGTGCATTCCTCGCGCGCGGTGTGACCTTTGAGATTGAAGGTGCAACCAACGACTACTGCGGCAAAGGATTGTCCGGCGGACGCGTCATCGTCTATCCGGATGCAAAGTGCCCCGCAAAAGCGGAAGAAAATATTGTCATTGGCAACACTGTGCTTTACGGAGCGACGGAGGGCGAGGCCTACTTCCGCGGCGTGGCGGGTGAGCGCTTTGCAGTGCGTAACTCGGGCGCAACCGCTGTAGTTGAAGGCACGGGCGATCACGGCTGCGAATACATGACAGGCGGAACTGTCGTGGTTCTCGGCGAGACCGCGCGAAACTTCGCTGCCGGTATGTCGGGCGGTTTGGCATTCGTCTACGACCCTAATGGCATGTTTAGCAAACGCTGCAATTTGTCGATGGTCGGCATTGAGCGCGTCGTGTCGGAGCTTGAGCAAACCGGCGCGGAACAAGAGTTGATCGCACAGGGCAAGGGCCGCAAACGTCACCTAGGGCTAAGCGACGAGGCGTTGCTCAAGTCATTGATTGAAAAGCACTTGCGCTACACAGGCTCGGCAGTCGCCTTGTCCATCATGGACAACTGGGACACGCAGCGCAAGCACTTCGTGAAGGTGTTCCCGCATGAGTACAAACGTGCGCTCGCGGATATGTATGCCGAGTCGATCAAGGCGAAGTCCGAAGCCAAGGAAGCCGTCGCCAAGTAACACTTTCGGCCTGCTCCGATGGCAGGCCGATGACGGCCAAACACTACTCAATACCCCTTACCTCACGCCGCTTGCCCGCAGGAAAAGCGCGTAAAAGAACAGAGCACAGATCATGGGAAAAATTACCGGATTCATGGAATTTCAACGCTTAAGCGAAGCCGCCGAAGCACCGAAATCCCGCCTGAATCATTACCGCGAGTTCGTCGTCACATTGAAAGACGACGAAGCCAAGCAACAAGGCGCGCGCTGCATGGATTGCGGCATTCCGTTTTGCCAAACCGGTTGCCCGGTCAACAATATCATTCCGGACTGGAATGATCTGGTCTACCGTGGCAACTGGAAGCAAGCGCTCGACACCCTCCACAGCACCAACAATTTCCCCGAGTTTACGGGGCGTGTGTGCCCCGCACCGTGCGAGGCCGCCTGTACGTTGAACATCAACAACGACGCCGTAGGCATCAAGTCGATTGAACATTTCATCATCGACAAAGGTTGGGAAGAAGGCTGGGTGACGCCGCAAGCACCGGACGTAAAAACAGGCAAGACAGTCGCCGTCGTCGGGTCAGGCCCCGCCGGCATGGCTGCGGCGCAGCAACTCGCGCGTGCTGGCCACAGCGTCACCGTGTTTGAGAAGTCGAGTCGCATCGGCGGTTTGCTGCGCTACGGCATTCCTGATTTCAAAATGGAGAAGAGTCATATTGACCGCCGCATAGCGCAGATGGAAGCTGAAGGCGTGACTTTTAAAACCAGTATCTTGATTGGCGACGGCACATTAACTGCGGGCGTTGGTAACGACGCCACTGAAATCATCTCGCCAGATACGCTCAAAGCTCAGTTTGACGCTGTGGTCTTGGCCGGTGGCTCAGAGCATCCGCGTGACTTGCCAGTGCCGGGCCGTGAGCTCAAAGGTGTGTATTACGCGATGGAGTTCTTGCCGCTGCAGAACAAGCGTGTGGCGGGCGACGACATTGAAGTAATTTCCGCAAAAGGCAAGCATGTTGTCGTGATTGGTGGTGGTGACACCGGATCCGACTGCGTCGGCACATCGAACCGTCACGGTGCTGCAAGCGTGACTCAATTTGAATTGATGCCACAGCCGCCAGTCAAAGAGAATAAGCCGCTAGTGTGGCCGAACTGGCCGCTCAAAATGCGCACTTCTTCGTCGCACGAGGAAGGCGCTTCACGCGATTGGTCTGTCACCACTAAGTCAATGGTTGGTGCGAATGGTCAAGTGACCGGCCTCAAGGCGGCACGCGTCGAATGGAAAGACGGCAAGATGACGGAGGTGCCCGGCAGCGAATGGGAAATGAAAGCAGATTTAGTGCTACTCGCGATGGGCTTTGTGCATCCGGTCGCACCTGTGTTGCAAGCGTTTGGCGTTGAACGTGATGGTCGCGGTAACGCGCGTGCGGGCACCGATGACAACGGTGATGCAATTGGACAATCAGCGCTGGCCTACAGCACGAATGTTCCTAAAGTGTTCGCTGCGGGCGATATGCGTCGAGGTCAATCCTTGGTGGTGTGGGCGATTCGCGAAGGCCGCCAAGTCGCGCGCTCGGTGGATGCATTTTTAATGGGCGCATCAACGCTGCCGCGTTAGAAAAAAATGTCACTCTGTGCCGTCAGTGCAATGCTGACGGCGCGCTCTGCGGTTGCGGCCGCATTGAGCAAACTCACGCATCACATAGTCGTTCGACGTCGGAAAAAACTGATTCATATCCTCCGCCAAACCACTTGAATCGTAAGTTTCAAGTTGGTTTAGTTCGCCTGTTATTGCCAGCGTTCAGACGAATCCCAAAGCGTATGAGACATGATGAAAAGACGCATTTTTCCGCTAACGTTCGCCGCGCACGATTAACAAAATCCACACACTGGAGATAGATAGTGAAAACAATGAAGAGGGGCCTCGCCAATCAATCGATTCGAGGCGTGATGTTCGGCAGTGGTCTTCTGACCAGCCTCCTATTGAGCCTTCCGGCATTTGCAGCGAAGACCACCGATGACCAAGGTAATGTGGGCTACGACACCGCAGCAGAATGCGATGCGGCAGTGGCCAACGGCAGCGCAAAGTTTTACCAACCGTTCACGCAACATCCGCCGCTTCAACGCGACGGCGAAGCCAGCGTCAAGCAACAAAAAATCTCTGATCTCGTCTCCGCTACAGCCGCAGCGAGCGCGCTTGGCTATCAAGCCTCTGCTTACGCGAGCGGCGCGTGTGACTTGGGCGTAGGTCGTTCTGGCGAGCGTGATGGTGTCAGCCGCAAGCTCATCGGCAAATACGTGCCCTACAGCCCGGACATGCCCATCAACGTTTACTTCGCCGCCAACGGCAACGCGGTGCGCGCCACCATGCAGTTGTGCGACAACCACTTCGGCAAGAATCTGCCACGCCCAGTAGGTCTGTCGACGCCGATGATCTCTGGTGCATCGAGTGAGTGCTTCGCAACTGTGGCTACGCCAGCGCGCTACGAAACCAAAACTGAGCAAGTGGTTAAGGTCGGCGCGACAAAACGTTTTGAAGTCATCCCAGCCACGTTCAAAACTGTGACCGAACAAGTGCTGGTCAGCCCTGAATACAAGCGCTACGCTACGGTTCCGGCGACGTACAAGACGGTAACTGAGCAAGTGCTCGTAAGCCCTGAGTACAAGCGTTACCAGACCGTTCCGGCAACCTACAAAACGGTGACTGAGCAAGTGCTCGTGAGCCCTGAATACAAGCGCCCGATCGCTATCCCTGCGACGTACAAAACGGTGACCGAGCAAGTCCTCGTAAGTCCGGAGTACAAGCGCCAGATCGCCATTCCAGCGACCTACAAGACGCTCACTGAAACGGTCATCACCAAGGCCGCTGGTTTCCGCGAAGAGCCGATTCCCGCAACGTACAAAGCGGTCAGCGAGCGCGTTCTGGTTAAGCCTGAAGGCAAGCGTCTTGAAGTCATTCCAGCAACGTACAAAAACGTAACCGAGCAAATCGAAGTTCGCGCAGCCAGCAAGCGCTTGGAAGTCATTCCAGCAACGTACAAGGCCGTGACTGAGCAAGTGGAATCGCGCCCGGCTTCGAAGCGCATCGAAGTGGTTCCTGCGACGTACAAAACGGTGAGCGAGCAGGTTTTGGCAAAGCCAGAATCAATTCGCCTCGAAGCCATGCAAATTCCTTACAAGACCATCACCGAGCAAGTGGAAACACGCGCCGCTGGTTCGCGTCTTGAAGTGGCTCCGGGCACCTTCAAAGAGGTTGAAGAGCGCGTAATGGTTCGCGCGGCAAGCAAGCGCATCGAAGTGGTGCCAGCCGTCTACGAAACCGTCACGGAACAAGTCAAGATTTCTGACGAAACCACCGAGTGGAAACGCGGTCGCGTCTGGCTTGCACAGGCGACGGCTGTTAGCAGCGTCGCTGACTACAACAAAGCCGTTGCGGCGGGCAAGGCTGTTCGCGGTAAAGCGGTGCGTCAGACCGGTGGCAAAACCGAGGTTGTGGGCGGCGACGTGATCGTTGACACCAGCAATTTCGTTCCCGGCTCTGTAGGCGTTGGCGGTCGCGCGATGACCGATAGCGACGACGTGATGTGCCAAGTCGTCGTGCCAGCGCAATACCGCACGATCAGCAAAACCGTTCTGAAAACGCCAGCATCACAACGCGAAGTTGAGATTCCTGCGGAATACGCAATGGTGAAGCGCCAAGTGGTCAACACGCAAGCTGCTACGCGTGAAATAGGTATCCCAGCACAGTACAGCACGACCACGCGACAAGTCATCGACTTCGAAGCGATTTTGGCTAAAGGCTTCAAGCTTTCGCCCGATAGCCGCACGCTGATCGCCGCCAATGGTGACGTTTGGACGCCGGTGTTTGGCCGCGTTGCTGCTGGAGCTGCAGGCGCCGCTGGTGCAAATGCCGCCGCTGGTTCTGCTGGCGGCGCGGGCGCAAATGCAGCCGCGCTCTCCGCTGATCCACGCGTCGCAGGTTCGAACGTTGCGGGCTACACCCGTGAAATTCGCATTCCGGCTGAATACCGCACGGTGACCCGCGAGGTGATCGACCAAGCGCCGAGCACGCGTGAAGTCGTGATCCCTGCTGAGTTCAAGACCGTAACGCGTCAAGTCGTGGCTACACCTGCTGCAACGCGCGAAATCGCGATCCCAGCCGAGTACAAAACGGTAACGCGCCAGGTTGTTGACACTCCGGCCTCGACTCGCGAAATCGCGATTCCTGCCGAGTACCAAACGGTTGAGCGCCGTGTGGTTGACAAGCCTGCGTCTACGCGTCGCATCGACATCCCGGCCGTCACCGAAAACGTGCAACGTCGCGTGATCGACACGCCGGCATCCGTTCGCGAAGAGGTGGTTCCAGCTGTCTACAAGACCGTTGCTCGCCAAGTCGTCGACACGCCGGCTTCGACGCGTGACGAGTTGGTTCCAGCCGTTTACAAAACCGAAGCGCGCCAAGTGGTGGACAAGCCTGCATCGACGACCGAAATCGTTGTGCCAGCCGTCTACAAAACCGAAACGCGCCAAGTGGTAGACAAGCCTGCGTCGACGACCGAAATCGTCGTGCCAGCGGTGTACAAAACGGAAGCCCGCCAAGTCGTGGACCAGCCCGCAAGCACCCGCGCGATTGACGTTCCTGCTGTGATGGACATGATCAGCTATCAGGTGAAAGTGGCCGACGCTACGTCCGCTCGCCGCCAGATCCTGTGCGAATCCAACGCCACTGCAACCAAGATCACGCAGATCAAGGAAGCGCTCAAAAAGGCAGGTTTCGAGCCAGGCAAAATGGACGGCGTGATTCGTGCCGACATGATGAGCGCGGTTAATCGTTATCAGCAATCCAAAAATCTCCCAGTGGACGGTTTTGGCTACCTGAACATCGAAACCGTCAAGTCTTTGGGCGTATCGCCTAACTAAGACCCGGCGAATGAGTCGCGCACCGCGAGGCAATTCCTGCTCGCGCTGCGCCTCTCTCCGCGACGACGCCGCCACTGTGCGGCGTTTTTATTTGCGCGGCGCCGTTGTGTAGGCCGGTTTACAGCTTTATGGCTGGAACGACAGCTGTGTGGCGCTTACGGCTGAAAAACTGTATAAGTCGATAAGTAATAAAACACGGCGCAAATCCATACAGATAAGCCGCTAACGCCATAAAGCTAATAGCAGTGAACCCCTACGCCGCTGCAGCGTCGTATTAGCATGACGCCTATGAAATCTTCCACGCTTTTCAGGTTGGCCGTGCGCACGGTTGCGTATCGTTCGTTTGCCGCTTCGGCGCTGCTGCTCAGCGCATTGTTGGCGGGAGAAATGAGCGCCACCACGCTTCAGCTATCCTCAGTCGGTGCGCGTAGCAGCGCGCAGTTCATGGTCGACGGCACGCGGATCGACGCGCGGGTCGGCCACTTCACGGATGAAGGGTTGCTACTCGAAAAAGTCGTCGACGACACCGCTGTCTTTCGCTACAACGGGTTGCCGCAGCGAATGCGTGTGGGCGAAACCATCGTGGTTGACTCGCAGACTCAGGGCTTCGTCAGCCACCAAATCAAAGCCGATCAAAAGAACCTTTACAAGACCGCGGCTCTCGTTAACGGCGGCAATCTGCAAGCCGAAATTGATCGCAACGTCGACATCATCGTGATTCCCGTTGCCGATGCGGACCGACTCAACCTTCCGTACAAAGACAAAAAATCGCAGTTACACCGCGCCCCTCGACAAACAACGATTGAGATGAAAGAGGGAAAAGAAATCAAAACGGTGATCGATCCGAAAGACAAGGACGGCAAGCCGTTGATGTACAAAACGTACTCGCTTCCGCTCAATTCTGTACGCGTCGGCCCGATTGACGTGTACGGCCTCAACGCAATCGTTAGCGAAAAACCCGGGCTCACGACGACCGTCATCGGACGCGAATTTTTGAAGCGTCTTGCTCCGAACTGGTCGAACCGCACACTCACGTTAGTTCGCCGTTAAGGAAACGCTGGTTTAATCGCCCCGAATTTTCTCTGCGTCGCGCATCGTCGCGCGGCCGCATTCTTCCTTAGACTCCCGTTCCGATCGCGGACTTGGAGCACCCACGACACCTCGCGTTAACGCTCATGGCCATCCTAAAAAACGACCTTTTCCTCCGCGCATTCACCGACGCTCGCCTGACGCGCCCGCCGATTTGGCTCATGCGGCAAGCCGGTCGTTATCTGCCGGAATATCGCGCCACGCGTGCCAAGGCCGGCAGCTTTTTAGAGCTTTGCCATTCGCCATCGTTTTGCGCCGAAGTGCTTCTACAACCCTTGGAGCGCTACCAGCTTGACGCGGCCATTTTGTTTTCGGACATTCTTACCGTGCCCGATGCGATGGGCCTCGGCCTCTCGTTTGGCGTCGGCGAGGGCCCGCGATTTTCACGCCCGCTGCGCGACGAAACGGCGGTCAACGCGTTGGCGGTGCCGGACATGACGAAGCTGCAATACGTGTTTGACGCTGTTGCTGAATGCAAGCGCGCACTGACCAACGGCGTGGAGCAATCGGTGCCACTGATTGGCTTCTCGGGAAGCCCATTCACGCTCGCTTGCTACATGATCGAAGGCGGCGGATCTGGCGACGCGTTTCCGCTCACGCGTCGAAT
This sequence comes from Burkholderiales bacterium, assembly GCA_017989135.1. Lineage (GTDB taxonomy): Bacteria > Pseudomonadota > Gammaproteobacteria > Burkholderiales > Casimicrobiaceae > Casimicrobium. Next base: position 39,662 of record JAGNQL010000006.1, on the reverse strand, counting down.
GATGCTGCAACGCCCAGAACTGTTTCGGCGCGTACTTGACGTCAACGTGGCAGCCGTTACCGAGTACCTCGCGGGCCAAGCGCGGGCGGGTGCTGATGCGCTCATGGTGTTTGACACCTGGGGCGGCGTCTTGGCTCCGCGCCTGTACCGCGAGTTCTCGCTGTCACCTATGCAGCGCATAGTTGCTGCGCTACGCGCGCAATTCCCGGCCGTGCCCATCATGCTCTTTAGTCGCGGCGCGGCGCACAGCGTTGACGTCATGGCCGCAACGGGTGCCGATGGCTTGGGCGTGGATTGGCAGAGTGATCTGGTGCAAGCGCGTGCCGCAGCAGGGCCAAATGTCACGCTGCAAGGCAATTTTGATCCGTTGCTACTGACGACCGACGAAGCCACCATCACGCGCGAGCTCGAACGTTCGCTCGCGGGGTTCGACGCGCATCATCGCTTTGTCGCCAATTTGGGCCACGGCATCACGCCAGACGCCGACCCAGCGCTGGTTGGATTCTTGGTCGAAAGCCTCAAAAAAATATAGTGCAACGACATAAGCAAATACAGGCCATCAACGCTTGACGAGCGCTGAATTTGCTACACGATATTGGCAGTTATGCACAAAAATAAATTTTTTTCGATAGGTGAGTACGTGCCCCCACTGAAACCCTTGGAAAATAGCGTAACTCATTGAATTTGCTGATATTTATTTGCGCGCCACAGAATCTAGCAACACACCAACAACCGCATTCAGATGGGACTTTGCGCGTGTCAAGTCGGTTTAGTTCACATATTTATCCACAGGCGTTGGGGACAGCACTTTGACCGGCGAGGAGCCTTCGGTTTCTAGCCAGTCCAACAGTGAGCAAGCGCTCACAAAAGTGACTGTAGAGGTACCTTTGGCGATCGGTCGCGCGCTGGATTACCTACTTCCTGCCGGTGTGCATGCGCCTCTGTTTTCCGCCGTAGAGATCAGCGTTGGCGTTAGACCGTACGCTGGCGTAGTCACCGCTTCCGAAACGATTGCCGCAGAAGCCGCGGCAATGCTCAAATCCGTTCGACGTGTGCTATGCACGCCGTTGCCAGAGCCGCTCTTTGAGCTGGCACGCTTCGTCGCCGAGTATTACCAAGTCTCGCTCGGTATGGCCTGTGGGCTCATCACTCCTGCCGAAGCAGCGCCGCCACCCGAGCCTGTCGCATGGCGGCTCACAGCGCTCGGCAGCGCCAACGCCGTCCCGCCGCGCAACAAAGTCCAACGCGCGTTGGCCGAAGCATTTCAACCAACGCTCGCCACGCAAACCCGTCAAACGCTCTCTGCCGCTCAGAGGCGCACGTTGAGCGATTGGGTCGCCATGGGGTTCGCCGAACCCGTGTTCGCACTTGCAAAAACAAGCGAACACATCACGCCGAACCTACCGCCGTTCACGACGCCGCAACAAGCTGCCGCAAAAACGCTGCATGAAACGCGTGATGTGTTTGCCGTGTCGCTGCTGCATGGTGTCACCGGCAGCGGAAAAACCGAGGTCTATCTTGATCTCGTCGCGGCGGTGCTCAATGCGGGCAAGCAGGTTCTGCTGCTCGTGCCCGAGATCAATCTCACGCCGCAACTCATCGACCGTGTGCTCGCTGCGCTGCCCGGTGTGGCGACGGCGGTATTGCACTCAAAGCTCGCGGCGGGCGAACGCAACCGCGAGTGGCATCGCGTGCACTCCGGCGCCGCAAGACTCATCATCGGTACACGGCTCGCCGTGTTTGCGCCCGCTGCCGATCTTGGCCTCATCGTGATCGACGAAGAACACGACGGCTCTTACAAACAAAACGAATCGCCGCGGTACCACGCGCGCGACGTCGCGATAGTTCGCGCCAAGCAAGCCAATATTCCCGTCGTACTCGCAAGCGCGACACCGAGCTTAGAGACGTGGCGCAACGTTCGCCACGCACGCAACGCTGCGTATCGTCACATCGTTTTGAACGAGCGGGCCACCGCGGCCGCGCCTTCGTCGTTGCGGCTCGTTCCATCACGCGGCCGCCGTGTGAAATCCGGCTTGTCGCAAGCGCTCGCCGAAGGCATCGCCGAGCGTCTCAAGCGCGGCGAACAAAGCCTCGTGCTCGTGAACCGTCGCGGCTTCGCCCCCGCGCTGTACTGTGGGCATTGCGGCTGGAGCGCGCCGTGCACGCGCTGTGATGCGAAGCTCACATTGCACCAAACTTCGCGCTCGCTCCGATGTCATCACTGTGGATTGCAAACGAATGTGCCGACGCGTTGCCCCGCATGCGGTCACCCCGAACTCGTCGGCGCGGGCGTGGGTACGCAAAAGCTCGAAGCCGCGCTCATCGAAACTTTCCCCGACGCGCGCATCGCACGCGCCGACACCGACTCGCTGTCCGGCAAACACGCGTGGCGTGAGCTGTACGAGCGCATCCTCGCACGCGAGGTCGACATCGTCGTGGGCACGCAGATGCTCGCCAAAGGGCACGACTTTCCGGCGCTCACATTGGTCGGCGTGATCGACGCGGATCGCGCGCTGTTCTCTACGGATTTTCGCGCGCAAGAAGATTTGTTTGCGCTACTGACGCAAGTCGCGGGGCGCGCGGGGCGACACGCATTGCCCGGCGAGGTAATGATCCAAACCGAATTTCCCGATCATCCGGTGTTTCACGCGTTGCTTGCGAACGACTACGCAGGATTTGCCGACACCACGCTGGCGAATCGCGAAGCGTTCGGTCTCCCGCCCGCTGCGCGCATGGCGCTCGTGCGCGCCGAAGCTAAAGACGCGCAAGCCGTGGCGGACTTTTTCACGCGTGCGCACGCCGTGCTGCGCGAGGCGCTCACCGAAACCCACGGCGAAGTGTTCGCTCCGCAACCCGCGCCACTCGCGCGCAAAGCCGATTTCACGCGCTGGACGATGACCGCGATTGCGCCCAAAGTGCGTCCACTCGCCGACGCGCTCGCCACGCTGCGCGAAGCGATGCAAACCGAGCGGCCTAAGGTGCGCTGGGCGGTCGACGTGGATCCGTACGATTTCGGGTAGCGGCAGGGATCTTGTGGGGCCAGCCCGCGCCCACACGCGGCGAAGCCGTCACACGATGTCGCCGCCGCATCGCAACATCTCGTTACAAACGAAGTAGCGAATTCACCGCTTGTTTTCCCGCGAGCGCAGTCCATATAGCAAGCACAAGAAAAAGTGTTTCCTCTTCCTCATCCCTTACGGAGCCTTGCTATGAAAAACTATTCCCGTTTTGCCAAGTCCGCTGTTATCGCGTCCACCCTGATTGCCGCTGGCGTTGCCATTGCGCAGGGCCACAGCCCAATGGGCGAGGGCCACGGTCCCGGCATGCGCCATCAGCCGGTCGACATCGCAAAACTGTTGAACCTGGACGCGGCGCGCACTGAGAAAGTCAACGCCATCCTCGCTGAGGAGCACGCCGCGCGTAAGGCAATGTGGGAAGCCAACAAAGGCGCTGCGCACGACGACAGCACGCGCGCCTTGATGCGCACCGCGATGCAAGCGCTGCGCGAAAGCACCAAGGGCAAACTCACGGCGGTGCTGACTGCCGACGAACTGCAAAAACTGCGCGAGAGCCTGCCTGCGGCTGGCATGCGTGGCGGTCACGGCGCGCATGGCGCGAAAGCGGGCTAAGTCGTCGGAGAACCGCTACGCCGAAAACGGCGCAGCAATCCAGAAAAACGCCGTCACGTGACGGCGTTTTGCTTTTCGTGCTTCCAGTGAGCTGAGTCTGAAGTAGCGATCGAGCTGAAACGACCGCCGCACATCGACTACAAGGCAGCTGGAATGCCACTCCAACGCGCGGTTTGGCGGTCGCATTCGGCTAAAAGCTGTATTTACTTTACATCGTCCGCTCGTCACAAGAGACTCGACATACGTCAAGCTAAGGAACCAACGGTAAGCGCAGCCGCGCAATAGTGCCGCCGCCGCTTCGGGGCAGCAGGTCAAAATTGCCGCCGTGCCACTGCGCGAGGCGCTCTACCAGTGCCAGCCCGAGGCCCGCACCCATCGCGCCGCCACGTGCTTGATCGCCGCGCACGAACGGCTGCTTCAGGCGCTCAACGTCTTCCGGTGCAACGCCAGCGCCGGCGTCGAGCACGTCAATTTCGGCCATCACGCCGTCGCGCCGCAGCTGCAATTCGACGGGTGGTTTTCCATAGCGATGTGCGTTCTCGATGAGATTCATGAGCATGCGCTCGAACGCCGCTGGGTAGGTATTCACAAAGACTGCTTGTTCACCCGACGTCCACAGCACCGGAACGGAGCGACTCGCGGCTTTCTGTTCGATGGCGGCGAGCGCTTCACGCAGATCGATGCGTGTGGGCGCTTCTTTCGGGTTGCCACGCGCGAAGTCGAGAAATTGCGTGACGATGCGATCAATCTCATCGATGTCCGCGGCCATTTCGTCGCGGCTTTGCGCATCGCTCACGGCCATCTCGCTGGCGAGCCGCAGGCGCGTCAGCGGCGTGCGAATGTCGTGCGAAATGCCCGCGAGCATCGTGCCTCGGTCGCGTTCGAGGCGCTCCAAGTTGGCGGCCATGCGGTTCACGTTCTGCGCCACGCGCGCAATTTCCGTGGGGCCGTTTTCGGGCAACGGGTCGGGCCGTTTGCCGACCGCGACTTTATCGACCGCATCCGCAAGGTCGGCCAGCGGCCGCGATAGCCGCCGGGCAAACCAGTAGGTTGCCGCCAACAGCGCCACCAGAATGATGCCAAGCGTGACCAGCAATCGCGTGGGCACTTCACCGGCCTCCACGTTGCGAATCGGGATGCCCGCCCACACGCTACGCGCGCCGTCCTCGCCCACTTTCATACGAATCCAGACGACGGGTTGATCGACGCGCATGCCCAGCCGAATCTCCGTGTCGGCACCTAAGTGCTCTTGCAGCTTCTCAACGAGTGGTGCCAGCGCGGGGCCACGCGGCACTTGGCCGATCTCGGGCCGGCGGTCTGTTGGAATGAGCATGATGCCGTATTCTCGACCGAGCTTTTGCAACGGAAACATCCGGCCGCCGGGGCGGTCCGTGCGGTCTGCGCGCTCTTCCAGCGGCATTTTGGCCAACGTACTGCGCAGCGAATCAATCTGCTCTAACTTCGCATCAGTGAAGTGTTTTGCAATGAGTGACGCACGGTCTTGCCGAAAAAGCAGCACCATTGCCAGCACCGCAACCGCCAGTGCGATCAGCAACAGCGACGTAAGTCGCCAAAACAGTGTTTTTGGCATCGCGCTAAAAGTCATTCGGCAGCTATCGAGGCTCGGACTCAGCTTGATCCGGCACGAAAACGTAACCACGTCCCCATACGGTTTGGATGTAACGGGGCTTTCCAGCGTCGGCTTCTACCAACTTACGTAAGCGCGACACCTGCACGTCAATGGCGCGGTCGAATACCTCGTGTTCTTTGCCGCGCGCCAGCATCGACAAGCGCTCGCGCGTGAGCGGCTCGTGTGGATGCGTGACGAACACTTTGAGCATGGCGAACTCGCTCGTCGTTAAGTCTTGAGCCACGCCAGCGCGCGTGAGCACGCGGGTCGCGAAATTGACTTCACAATCGCCGAACGCAACCGGCTGATCGACGGGCATCGGCGCCCCCGGAGAAATCTCTGCCGCGCGGCGCAGCACCGCATGCATGCGAGCGACCAGTTCGCGTGGGCTAAATGGTTTAGCGAGGTAATCGTCTGCGCCCGCGTCGAGGCCGTCGATGCGCTCGTCCTCTTCGCCCTTGGCGGTGAGCATGATGACGGGGGTTCGGTCGCCCGATGCACGAAGGCGTTTGCAGACCGCCAACCCGTCTTCATGCGGCATCATCCAGTCGAGCACGATGAGATGCGGCGGATCGCGCTCAAGTCGGCGCGAAAGGTCGCGCGCGTCCGGCAACGCGGTCACGCGAAATCCTTGTTCCGTCAAAAATCGTTGCAGCAACTCGCGCAGCCGTTGGTCGTCGTCGACCACCAAAATGTGGTGTGAAGCAGTCATCATGCAAACATAACAGAGCCGAGCGCCGTCGGTGCCCCCGCTTTACAAGCGCTTACAAATCAACGACGGCCCGCGCGCTGCGAATCGGCGAAAATTGGAAGATTCGAAAAAAGACCAGTCTACCGGAGACCGAAATGAAGATTCTGCTGCACCGCACACAACAACTTTTGTTACTGGCCGCGCTTGCAATGGCTGCTGGGCTGGCCCAAGCTGCACCGCCGCCCGGCATGCCCGACATCGGCTTGCCCTTCGGCAACTATTTCGCGGTCATGAAAGCCAAGCTCAATCTGACTGCGGAGCAAGACGCGCAGTACACAATTGCGTCGCGCGCAACGCAAGTGGCGATGGAAGCTGCGCGGAAGGCGCGTACCGCGTCGGCCGTCGCGGCGAAGGCGGAACTCATGAAGGCCGATCCCGATTTCGCCAAGCTGTTGGCGCTACGTGACGACACGGTGAACGTGTCCAGTGCCGAGCGCAAGCTTGCCAACGCCGAATGGATTAAGTTCGCGCAACTACTTTCTACGGAACAAAAGGCGCTGATCAAGGGTCAACTACTTGATCGCGTCTCTCGCGCAGAAATCATGCGCGAGAAGTTTCGTCAGCGTCACGGCGGGTAGCTCCCCCTTTAGCCAAAGCGCAAGCGATTTTGTCGCGGTAGAGACGAATGCTCATACCTTACAACCCGGCTCCGCCGGGTTTTTTCTGCCTGTCCATTGGCCACGTAGCAAGATTGGCCTCGTCAAAAATGGCCTGATAAGCTGGCGTCAGGGCAAACCCAACCCGCAAACCGTATTCAGGTAATCACGGATCGTTGGCCAGGTTTCCCGCGAACGCGGGCTGATTCCAAGCGCGTTTTCTGTAACCGCCGTTCCGTTCAGGCCAAACAAGGCGCGGAGCAGCAGAATGCCGTCGCTCTCCGCCTTCACCTCGCCGTTGCCATCCACGTCGAGCCAATTGTTGGCGCCTATTACGCCGAGGCGAGTCACGATGCCGCCAAATTCGGCGCCACCGCCGGATGCGTAAATGCCGTTGGTTAGTGCGCTGCCACTTAACCCCAGCATGTAGCGAATCACTAAAAGACCGTCGGTCAACGCATTAACTTTGCCGTCGGCGTCCACGTCTAAGCTGCATACGGGTGGCGCAACGAATCCGAACTGAATGGTTGCGTTAGCTTGCGTAGTTGCCGTGCTCATCGACGTTGCACGCACCGTCACCGTAGCCGCCGAGTTGCTGGAGATCATGGCGGACAGGCGCGCAACTGCGGAGGAAAACGCTGGAATCGTGATGCCTGTGATACTGCTGACGGCTGCACCAGATGCGTCTAGCAATTGAGCAGTGACAGGCCCGGACGTCCCGAGAATCGTTAGGCTAAATTGATCCTCAATGTTTCCCAGATTCTGAATGACAACATTGACAACGCGTGTCGTCGGCGTGGAAGTCAACACTGACGTAGCAGGCTGCCCGGTCACATTGACGGCGCTGGCTATGGGGATCGTTACAACAGCGCTCGCGCGAGCAAACGCGCTGGGAGCCGCTCGTGAGACCGCGAGCACGCCAAAGCTGCTGGTGCCGGGCCGCGCAAACGCCGCTGCGCTACCAACAGAGAGGTTAACAGTGGTCGATGCGCCGGCAGCGAGCGCGACCGTAGAGGCGCTAGGTGTAATTGTCGGTCCGAGTGGCCCGGTGAGCGCCAAGTCAAAGGTGTCCGCCGCGCCAGACAGATTGGTGATGGTGGCGGTGAACGGCGTCACCGTAGTACCCGAATTCGGCGACATTGTCAGCGCAACCCCTGCATCCAACACGTTGATGTTGGTAGATACTAGGCGCGGCGCTACCGCGCGCGAGTACAGAGCAAAGGTTGCTGAGTTATTGCCCATGGCGACGTTCGGCGATGTCGGAACCGCAACGCTGATCTTGAAATCGATAGATTCGCCAGGGCCGACCCACGCCGAGGTGGGCTCAATCGTCGTGCTCCAAGAGTTGTTGGGCAGTGAACTATCGGTCATACTGTATTCGTCGGTCACTGTCCCGGTGTTGGTCACTGTCACCGTGATGGACGTAGTGCTGCCCTTCGCACCGGTGGCCGAAGTGGGCGTCACCGTGTAAATTGACGCGCCTACATTTGCGGTTGTATCTTCGCCGACATTCGGGCCGTAATAATTGCCTAGCGTCGCAACTGCTGCGTCGCTGATGCCGTTTGCGTTCGATACGACACGAAAGTCGATACTGCCGCCGCTTTGACCGATGTTTGACTGGACGATGAGGGGTGTGGTCACGACCGCGCCCGCTCCGAGCGTGATGCTCGGAGCCAGTGTCTTGACCCAGCTAACTGGGACGCCCTCCGTAGTCAAGTTGTAGGTGACCGGACTCGTCAAGCTCGGATTGGTCAGTGTGACAACGTAGGTGGCTGGCGAACCGATTGCGACCAACAGGGGTACCGAGGTCGACACCGCGATAATGTGGTTGGACGTCACAATGGCCGGCGACAGCGGCAAGCGGCCGGAACCCAGTGTCGGCAGCGTGAATTGAACGTCGCCGCCAGTGGCGACTTCGCGACCAGTACCGGGTTGCATCGCGCTAACGATAGCCTGCCATGTAATGGGAGCCACCACGGGTTGCTGCCACGTGTACGTGTCACTGGTAGCCGTGCTGGCGATGAAAGTGGGCGTGACGTTGAACGAATTCGGCACTATAGTGACGCCCGTGCCCTTGGGAACAACGACGTTCGCCGTGACGGACGGACCAACAATGCCCGTGTAATCAAACACCAATACCGAGCTGGCGGTGATGGCATAGAGCAGATTTCCGTTGAGGACGAAGCCGCGAATGCTGTCGGGTACGTCGTATGGAATGAAGCGCAAATTCCCCGGATCGTTGGCGTCGATGAGCACCAGCACCCACGTGCAAGATGCCGGGTTGTATGCGCCGATGGCGTAGTAGTTATTGGTCAACGCTTGAGTCGATGAGAATCCTTTGCGCTCAGCCTGATTGCAGGTGTAAGTCTCGTTGTGGACTAGCGGTGTGACCAGCGTACTGCTGAGGGTCGGCGCGGACGGGTTGGTGAGGTTGATGGCCGACAGCGTGAGGTTACCGGTGTAGCCGCTGTTCACGTCGTAAAAGCCTTGTGTATCTCCCGTTGCGATAGCCGCAGCACCCTGAGACGCGACTCCAATCAGTAGGTGCGCCTGTGGGACTGTGAGCGTTGAGACGATGCAAGGATTGCTCAGGCCCGGACAGTTAGTTGGGAGCTGAGACGTGTCGACGGTCAACAGGTTGCCCACACCGTTGAAAAAGTCCCCGGTTCCGGTCGTCGTCGCGACCAGCGCGCGCGTGTTCGTGTGCGCCGCGACACCAGTAACAAAATGGGGGCCGCCGGTATCGCTTTGATTTTCGGGCGGATTGCCCGCGCCGGACGGGTAGAGACTACCTGTCAACGTCGGCGAAAAAGGCGTCGAGAAATCAAACTTGAGCAGATTGCCATGTTGCTCAAATATGAAGTTTGAGAACGGGTTGTAGACGAACAAACCGGTCGACATGTAGCCATCAGTTCCGATAAAACGCAGGCCGCTGCCAAATTTCTTGCCGGTGTCGATAGGCGTGGGAGTCAAAAGCAGCGGACTGGTCGCGTTTGCGCCTGCGATATCGAATATTGCCAACGTTCGCGAGCCAGATCGTTCGGGTAATTTCTTGTCGAAACCGACGATGAGTTGACCGTTGTACACGGTGCAATCGACCGTTTCAAAACCGCTTGGCGCGCCATTGGTGAGCACAGCGCTGGCAAACGTGCCAGTCGTGACCGGCGTATCGGGATTGCTGACGTTAACGATGGTGACCGCGGTGTTTTGGCAGACGTAAAGATAGTCGCCATTTTGCGCGAAAGACAGCGGGCCCGCTGGTAAGGCGAGCGTGCTGCGTAGTTTCAGGCTTTGCTGCGCGACCAGACTGTGTTCAAGATTCAGCGCGACGTTGACGGTACTGGTGCCTGGTGCCAGAAGCGCTGGCGTCACGGTGAGTCCGGCGGCGAATGGCTGGCCGACGAACACGGTTGCCATGCCTACAGCTCCTGGGATCGGCTCTAACACGGCGTCATAGGCGGTCACTTCTACGGTGTAGGGTCCATCCGGAAATCCGATAGCGGAAAACGGGCTCATCGTTATCGATTGCACGTTGTCACCCGACGTAACCGTAACGGCGGCAATGGGCGACGGAAAGGTCACCGCCTGGCCATTTCGGTTCTTCACAACATATCGCAACTTGACCTCGCGCGTATCGTTTACCGCGCTCAGGAGTTTTACCGTTGGAGTGAAGATAGTGCCCGCATCGCCATACGCGGGACTGACGTTCACGTCCACCACGCGCACGATTTCCGGCCGCACGCTGAAGTGTCCTAACGTGGTTTTCGCGCTGGAGCTATCGTCCTCAGGTGTCACGACGATCTGATACTCGAATGACTGAGCAGTGCCGTCGTTTGAAAAAGTGACATACGACTCGGGCAAGTAAAAGTTGGTGCGATAGTTCGCTGGCACTACCACGCGCGTAGTGTTGAACGTAGCGGTAACACCGGCTGGCAGTCCGACGACTGCAAGATTCATCGCGCGGGGATTGGCTGTGTCGTTGAACAGATTTAGATTGACGCGAGTGGTTAGGTTGGGCAACGCGGTCGCAATTGCAGGCGATAGATACACGCGATATGCGTCTGTGTACGCAGCCCGTAGCGCGCTTTGCAGAGCGCAGAACTGAGCGTCCAGCGCGGACAAGGCAGAGCCCATCGTGCCCACATTGGCCGAAGCGATACCGCCGCGAGCTGACGCAAAACCGGGCGCTAGCGCCGAAAGAAATGGCGCGTTGAACTGAGCGACCAGTCCATCAATTTCGCGCAACACCGAATCACGAAGACTGATCGATTGCGGCTGGGTCGCCAGTTGGTCAATGTCGGTTGAGAGTACGCCCAATAATCCCGCCAGATTCGCGCGACCGATTTGCGTTGCAGCGACGCTTGCTGGAGCGGCACAGTGTGTGATCGCTGAAGTGACCGTTACAGACGCCGTCGCGCGGACTGGAAACGCGCCGCCAAAACTGCCGTGCACCACCGCCTCCAACGCGGTTCCCGGCGACACGCCACCGCCCACGATTGCGGTAAGCGCGATCGAGCGGCTTTCGCCTACCGCGAGCAACGCGGTCGATGGAACGCCCGTCAGCACTAGGCCCGGTGACGATTGCGTCGTCAGGGCAACCGATGTGGCTTGATTGCCTAACGAGTCGAGCGTCAGCGTCACTGGAACCGAGTCACCTGGCAGAGCGGCCTGCGGCGACGGCGCAAATCGCATTCGTAGCGCGGGCGTGCTCGGAGTCGTGAAAGCTCCCATCGTGGTCGTGGTGACTGACGGTGTCGTCGTGCTGGTGCCGGTGACTTGAAAAGAAGCCACGGCCCCGGCCGCCGGTATCGCGCTGTTAGGGTCGATGCAGAGGTGAAACTCAAAGGTGGCACCAGGCTTGATGCGCACAATCGGCAACACATATTGCGGATCGGTAACGTTCAAACCGCCACCTCCGCCGGAGGCGGTGAATCGAAACGTGTCCGCATTAGGCCCGGTGTTTACCGCTCGCATGAGGTAAACCGATGCGAATTCGGCTCCGGCAAATGGACGGCTGAAGCGCGCATCCAGCGTCGCAGAGAGCGCGAGCCCTGCGGTAGCGCCCGGCGTTTGCGCTGCTGGCACTGGTGGAGTTGCTGAAGAGAACAGCAAGCGTGGTAAGGGTGGATCGCCATTTTCCCCGGCGAACATTTTGGTCATATCATCCAGGCCCTCGATGAGGCCCGTAAGCAGCTCCTTAACAATACCTGCCGGACCTTCGATTTCAATGGCCAGCAGTCCCATAAGATCAAGTTCGGCTTTGATCGACTGCACAATGCCTTTCAGAATTGGAGCGAGCGTGGTCCGCAATTGCTGCCCCAAATCAGAAAATGGACGTTGCGCGACGATGGAGTCAACGATGGCGGCCGTGAGTGCGATGCCGAACACGCCGACCGCGTTAACGCGACCGATCAATTGCCCCATCACCGCCGCTTGCGATGACGAAATCTGCGCCGCGACCGCGAAGACGTATTCAACAAATGCGCCATGGGAGCCGTCTTCAAGTGTGCTAATGGTGTAGCCCGTACTGGGATCAGTTTCGAGCCACGCGTTGACGGCTACGCCGCCGACAGTCACCACATCCATCGGCGCCAGCACCACACGACCCGCTTGAACAGCAGCGCGAATACGCAACTTTGACTCGGTCGACAGGTTCAACGAATCAATCACGCTTAAGTTGGAGTTTGTTACTGGCCGGTAGCGGGACGCGTCGGTCACCGTTGCGAGCACAGACGAAATCGAGCGATTCGGATCACCCGTGATACTCGATAACACCTCCCCTTCCAGGATTGATTCACCGAGCCCACGGTTACGCTCAAAGTTGCGCGCGTTGGCCATGGCGATTCCCGGCAGCGGGAAAACGCGTAGATCGTTCTTACGCAGATCAAGCGACAGCGCAAGCGCATCATTTTTGAAGCGCGACATCGCAATCGTGATGCGTGGTGACGCGATGTAAGCCTTAACCAGCGAGCGCAGCGATTGCTCGTCAATCTGTTGATCTGCCGCCCCCAAAAACGACGCGAGAGCTAGCTCATTGTTCGCAATAAGAGAGTAGCGAGCGGCGACTAAACTGTCGCGCGCTACCGCTTCCTGCGTCGCGTCACGTTGCCCCGGTGGCGGCAGCGCTTGAACGAGGGGTTGCAGCAATGCAACCTGCGCCTGTAGCTCCTGCAATCGCGCTTTACGTGCCGAAAAATCGTCTAACGCTTGACGCGACGGACTGATCGCAAGTGTCATCACGTCAAGCTCGGTTAGCACAGGCCGCGTGAGACTGTTCTGGTCTACGGTGACTGGCCCACCCTGAGTGCGTGTCACGTAGCCGATGCGATCAAACATCGGTCGTCGTTGTGATTGTGTTTGTGCTGCGGCGTCAGTCACATCTACGGTTACAAAGACACCTGTGACCAAAATATTGCCAAGCGGAAAGTTGGTGACGATCTCGTTGTAATCGATCCCGCGAATAAGGTTGTAATTGGAAATGCTGGTTGTACTGTCGCCAACCGTAAGGTAGGGCGAATACGTGTTTTGCGTTGCGCCAACCGTCAACGATGGCGGCGAAAACGAATTTGCAAAGTGACTCACGCTCACTGCACGATCAACGAGATCGACGCTGTCAAAGGTTTGATCGAGTACAGTGGTTGTACCAAGGGCCAACCCGAATGCTGCCGCGGCCTGCGTGAAACTCTCCACCTCCAGCCGTATGCGTGTGGTGTGGCGAAGATTGGAAGGAATGCTTGTAAACGTTTGTGTGGCGCTTGCCAGCGTTTGGTTCGCTGCAGTGGTGGTTAACGCTGTGTCGAGCGCGGTGTACGGACCGCTGCTGCCCATTCGATATTCAACCCAGAAGTGATTTGTTGCTTCACTGACCAGCGACAAGAAACCACCAGTAAACGCTGGCGCTGGGTTGTCGCAGCCAAGCACACGCGACGGGTCATTGAACATCCGGGCTGCGATTGCTGTCGCCTCGGTGTTTCCCAACGTCCCTTGAGCGTAACGGGCTTCAATACTTGGATTGGCTGCACGCAGTAATGCGATGGTTAGGCTGGCGCGATCAAGACTATTGCCTGCTTTGCTGGCGAGTGTGCCGCGCGCACCACGTAGGCTACCGTTGTAAATCTCGATGCCAATGTTGTCGCGCACGTGCTGAAAAATGGTCGCTGGGTTGTTACCCAGAGTCGCAGCGAGCGCTTGAACGCGCGAATCGTTCGGGTCATCTGCACCGCTGGCAGTCACGACATTTGAACTCGCAGTGAACAGCACCACAACGAGCGTCGCGAGGGCACGCGCCATGACTGGCAACCGAGTGATTTTCATGGAGTAGCTCCGCACCTGACAGGCCATAGTGCTTAGGCGTGAACCCCATTTTGTAGAATGAAATTGTTGGTCACAAGGACGCTGAGGTGACACGTAGGTGACATGTTCTTGACGTTGCGGCACTTACCTGCGGAGAGCAGAGAAAACGCAGCTTGCCGGCAACGCCATCGCATGGGTTTGCATGTGTACGAAACGGGGCGCATGATTCGGTATGGTCAGTCCAATTTCCCTTGATCGTGTTCGCGCGGAGCTTGAAGCCATTGAGAAGGGCAAGGAGTTTCGCGCTTCGACGCGGCATCGTAAGTTTCTGCGCTATCTCGTCGAACAGTCAATTAACGGTCACGCCGCCAGCCTCAAGGAAATTTCACTTGGGATTGCGGTTTTTGATCGCGCGCCTGCGACGTTTGATCCGTTGCGCGACACGATCGTACGTGTGGAGGCGCGCCGCCTGCGCAGCCGCCTTACTCGTCACTACAGCGACGAGGGCAAGGAGTCTGCCGTAATCATTTCGCTACAACCGGGCAGCTACGTCCCTGTTGTGTCACAACGCGAACGAGCATTTCCTAGCCCATCCGACGACTCCGGTGACACCGCACGAGATACGTTTGCCGATGCAGCGCAGCACGATCTATATTTGCGCGCTCGAATTGCGTTTCAGCAACGCACTCCAGACGGCTACGGTCTCGCGGAGACATTGTTTTCGCGACTGGTATCCCTAGCGCCGAATTCCGCGTATGCACATTGCGGCTGCGCTCGTGTCCTTCTCGCACACGCTGGGATGAGCGTAGTGGCCGTGCGTACTGCGCTACCGAAGGCGCGTGAACATGCCGAGCTCGCATTAGGTGCGGACGCTAATTTCGGCGAGGCGCATGCGCTCATAGGGCAAATTGCATTTCTCCTCGACCATGATTTTGCGAGCGCAGAGGCCAGTTTTCGCCGCGCCGTGCAGTGCGCACCGAATCTTGCTTACGCGCACCATGTCTACGCTTTCAGCTTGCTCTGTCATGCACGCTTTGAGGATGCCGAGCGGGAGTTTGCACTGGCGCGCCAGCGTGACCCGATGGATCTGCACATCCGCTTACAGAGTGCATTAGTTCACTTCTACGAGCGCGACTTTTCAGAAGCGATTGCACGCTGGGAAGAAGTACTAGAAATTCGCCCAGACAACTTGATCGCTGCAACGTTGATCGGCGCAACGTATCTCTGTAGCGGTGAGCCTCAACGGGCGCTTAAGCAATACGAAGCAGCGCGCAGGCGCGTACCAGAACACCCTATCGGCTGGGCCGGTATGGCGCAAGCGTATGCGTTACAGGGAGACACGCATCGTGCGACCGAAGTCCTGTCAAGCCTTATGCAGATGCGCGAAACGCGTTACGTTTCGCCTTATCTTTTCGCGATGATTTACGCAAGACTAGACGACGCCGACGCAGTTTTTACTTGGCTGCGAAGTGCATCGGATGAGCCAGATTTCAACTTTGTTTGCGCTGCCGTTGACCCAACATTTGACTCATTCCACGCAGATCCTCGTTGGGGCGTACTCATGCATGAGCACGGATTCAACCTCAAGCCGAAGACGACGTGAATTTCCATCCGGATACGCCATCTGATAATGGTCTATACCGTTCGCCATAGACCATTTGCGCAATAGCGCCGCAGCGAGAAGCTACCTAGACTTTCATAAATCGTCGCGCGTTCGTCGCGGCGGGCGTGACCGCGAGAGCTGTTGCGTCTGTGTGCCTGTTCAACTCAATCTCGGCGACTTCTATGAAACTCAAACTCGTAATTCCTTTTCTATTCGCTACTGGCCTATGCGCCCAAGTGAGCGCAGCATCAAGCGTTCAAGTAAAAGTTGAAAACAAATGCGGCAGCCCGACGGCGTACACGATTCAGAAGAAAGGGAGCAGTCTAAACACGAGCCTTTCGCCACGTGCGAGTACGACGCACTCGCTTGACGTCGGCGACAAAATTGCCGTGGGAAAGAACGTCATCCATACAGTGTCGTCGTCATCGGGACAATCGGTGACTGTTTGCAACAAGTAGTTTTCGCGCCATGTTTCACATGAACGCGCTGGCGTTTGGAATGTTTGTGCTCGCCGGGATTGTGGGTGTGTCAGCGAGTCACATATTCTTCGCGGGCAACGCCAACGTAGGCGGTGGCATTTCTGGTGCTGTCATGTTGATGACCGATGCTTGGTATCGGCATCGGCAGAAGCCTGTCGCGCCGCCTCACAACGTCGGAACGTTCGCACTCAGCGGTAAATGGTGGTCTGTGCATTGCGGTGGCTTCATTGCAATCATGCCGAGCTGGCTAATGGGCATCACGCTAATGCTCATGGCACTCACACGGCCCTATTGGCATCTCGCTCGTGGACTTTAGCGCTCATTTAAACGCAAGCGCGGTCTGGCTCAATGAGTATGCGCTCGCTGTAACAACGCTGATGGCGTTGACCGCATTGATCGTAGAAATTACAAACCGTTCGGTGCGGGCGCGCAGATCTAGCACCGTGAATTCGGATTGGACCCGAACATGGCTTACGAACGTCGGGCTGCTTGTGTGTGCGATGGGATTTTCATGGATGCTCGCACCGTGGCTATCACCGGCATTTAACGCCGTGCTCAGGGGTGACGCAGGATTGCTAGCTTGGCTGGGTGTCGCAAGCATTTCGTACGTTGGCTATGTGTTGCTCGGTGTGCTGCTCTTGGACCTCCTGGGCTACGTCTTGCATCGCGTGTTTCACCAAGTCCCGCTGCTGTGGCGCTTACATCAAGTTCACCACAGTGACTTCGCAGTGAATGCGAGCACGCATTTTCGACAACACCCCGTGCAGCACGTACTGCTTCCGCTTATGCAGCTTCCGCTGCTGTGGATGCTCGGAATTTCGGGCGTGAGTTGGGTGCTCTACGCAGCGTTGAGCACAGGCGCTCAGCTCTGGCAACACATGGAAGCGGGTGAATCGGCACAAGTCAACCGCTGGCTCGGTTTTGTGCTCATTACGCCCGCAGCCCACCGCACGCATCACGACCAGCGCTACGAGTTTCATGATCGCAATTACGGCACGCTGCTCTCGTTTTGGGACCGAGTGCTTGGCACTTATGTGACTGCGCCCGCTAAATCTCAATTGGGACTACGCCATTTATCCAGTGCGACGCGAACTACGAATCTAGTGTCGTTCGTGGACTGCCTGCGGATGCCATTTCAGTCCACGACGTCGCCTTCCGACAGCAGCGCGCCCGCCCCATTTCATACTCACCTCAAAGGAAAAAAATGAACCGACTTCTACGACAACTCGCAGGTCTCGCAGGGCTCATGGTGCTAGGGCTTACGCAATTTGGTACGGCCGCGCACGCAGGTATTTCATCAGCAGTCATTCGTATCAACCTGTCGGTCGTTACAACCCCAGCGCCAATCCTCGCCCCTACGCTGAGCGGAAACTTCACCTACGGCGTTAACTGCACCGTAGTTAGCGGCCCAGCATTCATCTGGTCACCGGCGTCTGTCACCATGTCCGTAAACGCCGCAACGCCCTTGACATCTGCCGGAACAATGACATCAGGAAATTCAACCACGTCGCCCGGCGTCTGCACGGTATCGCAGCTCACGCGGCCATCGCCGCCGCTTGGTTACGTGTGGAATGGCACACCACCAGACGTCGTTCTGTCCAACGTCGTGCGCAGTGATGTTCTACCGCCATACGATGCGCCGTTCAACAACGTATTGAGCCCCGCGACCTTCGCAGTAACCGCTACGGCGAACACCGGTGGCACTGTGAGCTGCGCATCGCCCGTCACTTACGGCAACACCTCCAACTGCACCGCCGTCGCGAGCCCCGGATACACGTTTGTCGGCTTCATCACGAGTGGCTGCGGCGCTCCAACCACAAACAGTTCGTTTACGACCGCTGCGATTACCGCCAACTGCAACGTGACCGCGCAGTTTGCGGCGATTGCGGCTCCCGTTGCTCAAAACATCCCAACGCTTGATGGATGGAGTCTTATTCTGCTTTTCGTTCTGATGCTCGGCGCAGGGATTGCGTTTAGCGCGCGTCGGTCCAGTTAATCGCCGTCGTGCAACGGCAGAGTGAGCCGCACCAGGGTTCCTCTGCCCACGCGTGATTTCACTTCGATGGGGTGATTTAGAAGCGCAGCAAGCCGTTTGGTAACGGCCAGTCCGAGTCCAAGTCCTTTGCGCCGATCACGGGCACGATTGCCCACTTGATAAAACTCTTCGAATAAGTGAGGAAGATGCTCCGCCCCGATACCGACTCCGGTATCCCATACCTCCAAGCACAATGAATTGGATCGCCTACGAGCAGCTACCAGAACGCCGCCATGCTCCGTATGGGAAAAGGCATTGGCAACAAGACTGCGCATAATGCGCAGCAAGCAGTCAAAGTCACTTTGCACCCATTCGTCACCCGCGACCAAGCGCAGTTGCAACTTCTGGCGCTCAGCAAGCTCGCGAAACTCCGCATCGATGGCAACCAAACAATCGCCGATGGGAAATCGCTTGATCGACACAACCGCCGCGCCAGCGTCCAGCTCCGATATGTCTAGCAATTCACCCAGCAAGCGTTGAAGCGCATCCGAGCTATGCTGTATGCGCGTCGCCAACTCACGCTGGGCTGGGTCGGTCAGCCGGGCGACCAACGTATCTGCGAGGAGATTTACGGCCATGACAGGCTGCCGCAAATCATGGCTGGCTGCCGCGAGGAAAGCACTCTTTGCGGCGCTGGCGGCCTCCAAGGCTCGATTGAGTTCCCCCAACCGCGCCTGCTCATGCTCTGCGGTGCTGCGCAACTTTAGTGCTTGGTCGCGTTGTCGTTCGGTGCGCTGTAATTCAGTCTGTATTTCAAGCGTCAGGCGTCGGGCGCGGGCGCTCGAACCGACCCATAAATCGTATTGCTCAAACGCGCGCTTCTCGTGATGCAACGCCTTCTCGAAATCGCCCAGCGCCTCATTGGCAACAGTCGCCGCTCGGTGAAACCGCATTAAGTCGTACGCAGATGCGTCGCCCTTCGTTTGGCCCGCGTTGCGCTCTTGCGTCGTGCACAGTTGGCTTGCAATCTGAAATAGACCACGCTCGTTCCATATTTCCACCTGCACAATGGTTTGTTCAAACGAAAGTTTTGTCGGACTCGATGCTGTTGCCATGCTCCTTTGCAGAAATTGCTCTGCGCGAACAAGCTCATGTGCATGCAGCATCGCGCTGGCGAATGTCGCGAAGTAGTTCGCCGCTTGTCCACTCGGAAAATGCGCTTCGTGCCTGACGATTCGCTCGGCGACGGCGCAGGCCTCAGCGTGACTTCCGCTGCAGTCGAGTGCTACGAGCAGGTTCATACCGCTGTTGAACCATCCTGTACTCATGCTGGATGCGCGGTCGATATCGAATACTCGGTCCGCGAGCTCAAATGCCTGTCGACTGATTCGACGACCATCCTCGAAATTGCAAACCGCAATGTGCAACGCACCGAGATTGCAAAGCGCGGAGACCTCAAGCCCCAGGTTTTCCGACCGCTGCGCTAACGACACCGCCATCGTCAACACCCGTTGGCATTCGTCGTGCTCCGCTCGAGCTAGGCGCAAGACACCTTCGCCGTTGCAGGTTACGCATCGTTCAGCAAGCGATCGAATCGACTCAGGAAGGTCCTGGTTAATTTTGTACAACGCGGCTGCACGCGAATAGTTGCCCGCGACACGCTCCGCGAGCGCTTCAAGATCACGGCAATTGGCTTCTCCAGCAGCATCGCCCAAGCGCTCGTAAAGTCTCGCCGCCTCTATGCGTTC
This sequence comes from Burkholderiales bacterium, assembly GCA_017989135.1. Classification (GTDB taxonomy): domain Bacteria; phylum Pseudomonadota; class Gammaproteobacteria; order Burkholderiales; family Casimicrobiaceae; genus Casimicrobium. The sequence goes on along the minus strand of JAGNQL010000006.1, from coordinate 19,958 downwards.
AACGCGAGCGCGTTCGTGTTGACTATTCTGCCAAGCGAATGCCGCGAGATGGAAGTGGCCGTGCGCTTCGTACACAGAGCCTGATGAGGCCGAGCGAAGAATTTCGTCTGCCGCTGCTCGCAACTGGTTGCGGTCAACAAAGCGCGCTTGCCAAGCGGCTTGGTGCAGCGCGTGGAGGTGCATCGCGTCGTTTTTCAAACATCCTCCTCGCGAGAGATCGGCGACAGCAGCCTTGTCAATGCACGATGCAAATCATCGGCGCTCACTGGCTTAATAAGCCACGCTTCCCCGGTGGCCGCAAATTGTGAAAGGTCGGATGCAAGCGAGTCGCCCGTGACAATCAATGCTGGCAAGCACCATCCGAGGTACTCGCGAACTTCTGAAAGCGCAGCCAAGCCGGATTGCGTTTCTAGACGAAAGTCCATCACCGCAAAGTCTGGGGGACGCAGCAATTGCGCTATTCCGTTGATCGCGTCTGCAGCGTGACTTGCAACGACGACGATGCAACCTTTGGCCGAAAGTGCAGCGGCCATACTGTCGCGGACATCAGGCTCGTCGTCAACGATCAGCGCCACCTTGTCTCGTAGGTCAAACGTAGGTGCTGGAGCTGTGTTGTCGACAATCGGGGCAAGTGGTTGAGCAAGCGGTAAGCGCAGTCGAAAGCGAGTTCCTTTACCGACTCGCGACGTCACTTCAAGCGTGTGGCCCAACAAATCGACTAACCGACGCACGATGGCAAGGCCCAAGCCCATCCCTTTGCGGCGGTCACGGGCAACATTGGCGATTTGGTAGAACTCGTCGAACACGCGCACCTGATGCGCTGCGTCAATGCCTATTCCAGTATCCCAAACGTCAACGACGAGCTCCGTCTCACGTGGCCGGGCGGTCACTAGCACGCCGCCACGCTCCGTGTACGCCAGCGCGTTGGCTACTAAATTTTGCAAAATTCGCTTGAGTAGCACCGCATCGCTCGCGACCCAAGCCTCGCGTGCAGCTAAGCGAAGTTCAAGCCCACGATCAAGGGCTGCGGGGCCAAACTCATTGTCAATGTGCAATAAGACGCTCGTTATCGGCAGCGCCGTGATTGATGCGCGCGTCGTGCCTGCGTTTAGATTTGAAATATCTAGCAGTTCCGACAACATTGCGTTCATCGCGCGCATGCTTTGCTGGATGCGCATCACCATATCGCGCGATTCAGTCTCCTCCACGTGCTCGACCAGCGTGTCCGCAAATAGGCCAATCGCATGGACTGGTTGGCGCAAGTCATGGCTAGCGGCCGCCAGAAACCGACTCTTATCAGCATTAGCTGCCGCCAATGCGTGATTAATCGCGGTCAACCGACCCTGCTCTTCTTCTGCTAGCCGTTGTTCGACAAGTGCCTCGTCGCGTTGCCATTCTGCGTGTTGAATCTCGTATTCCATTTGAAGCGCGAGTCGTTTGGCACGCGCGCTTTGACCGACCAGCGCTTCGTACTTCGCGAAAGCCTCCTTCTTGAAGCGCAACGCTGACTCGAAATCACTCTGCGCCTCGGCGGCGTGTGCTGCCGCGTTGTAGAGGCGCATCAAATCGGTCGGCAGTGAAACTTGATGAAAATCTGACGCTTCGTTGATCGCCTGTAGGCACAGTTCCGTCGCTTCCGCGAAGCGCGATTGCGCGTTACGTACTTCAGCGCACACCCAGAACCATTCCACCGTTCGCAGCGTCACCCTCGCCTCGGCTGCTGCTGGCGCTGCCTCCGCTAGATCGAGAAATTCTGCTGCGCGCTCAAGCTCACCTGCGTGTAAGAAGACAGCGGCAAACTTGGTGAAGTAGGCGGGGCGTTTGGCGGGTAACAACCAATCAAGCCGGGCGAGCAACTGCTCGGCCACTGCGCGCGCTTCGGAATATCGTTCAAGAAAAAACAGCGACAGCATCCAGTTGGTACCGGAGGTGACCCAAGGTGCTGGCGCACTGGCCCCATCTGCCAGCGCGAACGCACTGCGGCACATTCGCTCAGCGTCCTCAAAATTGTGAATGTCTGCATGAAACCCGCCAAAGTTTCCAAGTGCGTTCGCCTCAAAAGCCGGAAACATGGTTTGCCTAGCCGCCGTAAGCGCGGCAGAAAAAGTGCGCATTGCCTCGTCGAGGTTACCCAGATCTCCGAAACAAAGCGCCCGTACGTTTAGCGCTATGTAACGCGCCTCGGCCAGCGGGTCGTCGTCAGGCGCGCACTGTTGCGCCGCCGTAGCTTCCAGCGCCGCTTGGCTCTTTCCAGCGCGTAACAAAACAAGCGCTTTAACCGAACGCAAACGATCGAGCCCGCGTCCGAAATTATGATGCTCGAAAATTTCTGTGGCGCGCGCGTGGTGCCCCATGGCTGCTAACTGATCGAACAGTGCCAAACTGTGCCACGCGTAATGAAGCGCGGCGAACCCCGCTTCGAGACTCATCGGGCCACCACACGCCGCAAGCTCGTCGGCTGCGCGCTTCAACTCCGACGGGTCGCGAAAACGCGTGCGCCATGCTGCACGGTCAAGTGTTTCGAGCTGCGATAACGCTACACTCGAATCCATTGCCGTGAGACGCTCGCCTCCCGCCTGCCCCGACTTAAATAGCCCATTCATGTCCGACAGCATATCGCTACTTATCGCTGATGATCACGAGCTTGTGCGGCTTGCGCTGCAACACTCCCTCAGCACACTGACGCACGAGGTGGAAATGTTCACGGCTGATGATGCCGACACCACGCGCACCTGCCTCGCAGAGCGCGCGGAAGCAGGATATCCTGTCAACGTCGCGTTGGTTGACTGGCGCATGCCGGGTGTGAGCGGAGTCGGTTGGTTTGTTAGTTTGATTTCCGAGAATCCTTTGACGCGAATTGTCGTGATGTCGGGCGCGGAAGATTCAGCGAGGGTGCGCGAACTACTCGCGGCGGGTGCGGCGGGCTTTATTCCGAAGACAGATTCGGCTGCCGTGATTCTGCAGGCAATGCGTCTAGTGTTAGCGGGAGGTACCTATGCGCCGGCTCGTTTATTGTCGAACGACGTCGACAGTCGTACGAACAGCACAACGCCACCGGCCACTCGCCCGTCGGACGTGTCGTTTAACAACCTCACCGGACGCCAGCTAGAGGTGCTTAGGCTTTTGGCGCGGGGCATGCCCAACAAGTCAATCGCGCGAGAACTTGGCCTGTCCGAAGGCACGGTGAAAGTGCATGTGCTGGCGATTTTCCGCACGCTTAACGTCAACAACCGCACAGAGGCGGTGGTGGCGGCATCGGCCTTTTTGGCTGAGCGAGAGTGACGAGCGCAACGCGACCGAACCAACATCGACATTTGGCTCTCGCAGCAAACGAGGCTGTCCGCTTGACAAGCGCGCGAGCAGCACTTAATATGACACCTGCATGCTCTAGATCAGTCTAGAAACACAGTGTGCCCCTTGGAGACCACCCCCTCGATACACCTCCGGTCTTATCAGGTCGCCAAGGACTCAAGCCCGCCTCGTGCGGGCTTCTTTTCGTCCATAGCGAATACAGCTTTTCGGTCCATACCGCTGCTCAGCCTTGCGTTGAAGGCAATATCGCACAAAGTCGACTAATCAATAAATTCGGCTGTAACGTCCAAATTACTGTCGTTAGAGCGATAAAGCTGTATGTCGAAGTCGTTGCGGAGATCGTGCTTCGATGCCGAAGCCGTCAGACAAGGCCCGACGGAAACGACCGCGTCCAAGGCTGAAACTCCGGAATGTTCCTCACCAAAAATGCTGATTGCATGAAGGCTGCGCTCAGCGCGCAAAGTCCTCGACGAGAGAGGTCCCGGCGGAGGGCCACGTACAGCCCCTTTATTACCCCACCACTCCGTCTGCCTGCTTATCAGCGTGGTACGACGAGCGCACCATGGCGCCTACCGCTGCGTGCTTGAAGCCCATTGCGTATGCCTCGCGCTCGAACATGGCAAAGGTGTCGGGGTGCACGTAGCGCAGCACTGGCAAGTGGTCTTTTGACGGCTGCAAATACTGCCCGATGGTGAGCATGTCGATATTGTGCGCGCGCATGTCGCGCATGACTTGCAGAATTTCTTCGTCGGTTTCGCCGAGGCCAACCATCAGGCCACTCTTTGTCGGAACGTGTGGGATCTTCGCTTTGAAATCGCGCAGCAGCGCGAGCGAATGCGCGTAGTCCGAGCCTGGCCGTGCTTGCTTATATAGGCGCGGCACCGTTTCGAGGTTGTGATTCATGATGTCCGGCGGGGCTGCTTCGAGAATCGCTAGTGCTTTGTCCACGCGACCCCGGAAGTCCGGTACCAAAACTTCGATTTGCGTTTGCGGCGATTGCGCGCGAACTTCTTTGATGCATTCAACGAAATGGCCTGAGCCACCGTCCCTCAGATCGTCGCGATCCACGCTGGTGATCACCACGTACTTTAAGCGCAAAGCGGCGATGGTTTTTGCGAGGTTTTTCGGCTCGTTTTCGTCGAGCGGATTGGGTCGACCGTGACCCACATCGCAGAACGGACAACGCCGCGTGCAAATGTCGCCCATGATCATGAACGTGGCCGTTCCCTTGCCGAAGCACTCGCCGATGTTCGGGCAGCTCGCCTCTTCGCACACCGAATACAGGTTGTGCTCACGAAGAATTTTCTTGATTTCGGTGAAGCGCGTAGCGTGTTCGCCGGTCGGTGCCTTCACGCGAATCCAATCAGGCTTACGCAACATCGGCGCGCTGATCACCTTGATCGGGATACGCGAGGTTTTGCCCTCGCCTTTGTGCTTAACGCCAGCTGCGTTATTCAGTGGTGCGCCGGCTGCGTTGTCTGGAATCGCGGCCACATTAGGGGTGTCTGTGTTCATTCCACTATTTTCTCACCAGCTTTGATCGGAGCCGGTGCAATCAATGTTTTCTCAAGCATTGCAGCCAGTGCTGCGCCGGCCGCTTCGAGCGTGATGCGCCCAGGTGCGGCGACCAGCATCGCATTCAAATCCGTCACCTGCAAACCTTGATAGCCACACGGGTTAATACAAGCAAACGGCGCCAAATCCATATCCACGTTAAACGCGACACCGTAATAGGTGCTGCCGTTGCGCACTTTGAGGCCCAGAGAAGCGATCTTGGCTTCAAGCCCTTTTTGTGCACGCACATAGACGCCCGGCGCATCGCGCTTGCCGTAGGCTTCGATGCCGAAGCTTGCGAGCAATTGAATCACCGCGTTTTCGATGCGCATGACGAGTTCGCGCACGCCGTAACCCGCACGTTTGAGATCAAACATGACGTAGACCAGCGCTTGGCCTGGCCCGTGATACGTGATCTGACCGCCTCGATCCGTTTTTACGACGGGAATGTTGCTCGGGTTAAACAATAGATGTTCTTGTTTGCCCGCGATGCCCTGCGTGAACACACTTGCATGCTCCACGACCCACAGTTCGTCTTCGGTGTCCTTTGTTCGCGCGTCGGTGAAAGCGCGCATCTCGGCCCAGGTTGTTTCGTAATCAACGCGGCCGAGTGAGCGAATTTTCATGCGCAATCGCGAGGGATTAGAGTGCCCACACGATGTGCGGATGATCAGTCAAATCTTGATAGAGTGCGTCAAGCTGCGGCTTTGAGCGCGCGGTAAAACTAACTGAAACGGCAAGGTACTTGCCGCCCTTCGATTCACGAACCGTGAGCGTCGTGTGATCAAAGTCTTCGACATGACGGCGCACAATGTCAATCACCGTCGCTTCCAACTCGACTGTGTTCTTGCCTGCGATCTTGAGTGGGTATACCGTCGGAAACTCAAACAAAGTGTCTTTGTACGACGGCGCGCCGCCCACCGCTTTGGCGGGAGCAGCAGTAGCGCTCGGCACCGGCGTACGCTTCTTTGAATCTTCAGTCATGGTGCGCTCCAGTTATCTCGAATCCACTTAAGGTTGGGGCAACAGCTGCCTCAATCAACCGTACAGATCGGCTTGGACCAATGCGAACATTTTTTTGAACACGGGACCCGGCTTGCCCTTGTGTGCAGCGTTGCCAATCGGCTTGTCGTCAAGCGTGGTGATGGCGAGGACGCCCTTGCTGGAGGACGACAGCCACATTTCATCCGCCGCCCACATCTCGGCTTCCGACACCGGGCGAACTTCGAGTTTCATGCCCGCAGCGGCTGCGTGGTCCACCACCGCGTCGAGCGTGATGCCACCGAGAATATGGTGATCTTTCGGTGCGGAAACGATGGTATCGCCGAACACGCAGAACACATTCGACGCAGCGGCTTCAGTTAGAAATCCATCGCGCAACATGACAACTTCTGCGCCGCCTTGCTCGCTTGCGTGCTGCTTGGCGAGCACATTGCCCAAGAGCGAAATACTTTTGATGTGGCAACGATGCCAACGCGTGTCCGGGAAGGTGTAGCAAGGCACGCCATTGTCGATTTGCTCGTGCGTGAGCTTTGGCAACGGGTTGGACATCATAAAAACCGTAGGCTCCACGCCCACTGGAAAACTGTGATCGCGCTTGGCCACACCACGCGTAATTTGCCAGTACACGCCTTGATCATGCGTGCCGTTTTTAGCCACGATTTCATGCACGAGCTTCGTCCATTCGGCATTCGTGTACGGATTTTTCAAACCGATTTCTTTGCACGAATTATCTAAACGAATGAGATGCTGCTCTAGGCGATATGGTTTGCCTTTGATGACGGGCACGTACTCGTACACGCCATCACCATAAATGAAACCACGGTCCAAGACGCTGACCTTGGCTTCTTCAATGGGCATCCAAGCCCCATTCAAATAAATCATTAGAACAATCCTTTCCACCACAACACCACCGTGTGCCACGCACGCTTCCAAATAGAACCCGACAGCGCCGGCTCCATCGCCACGACGTCGCGTTCATAAATCACACTACCCGCACGCTTGACGACTAGCGTGCCGACTTTGTCGCCAGCTAGGATTGGCGCGATCTTGCGTTCGTCGAGCTTGAGCTCGCTGGTGAGGTCGGAGAGTCTTCCAGCGTCCGCGACGGCGGTCACGTCGTCGTTGAAGCCGACAGGAATCGCGCTCACGTCAGACTTCCACACGCGCAACGTGGCGACTGATTTTTTCGCCTCGTACATGCGTTTCCCCTCGAAGGCAGAGAACGCCCACTCAATGAGGTTGCGTGATTCAGCGATACGCGCCGCGTCGTTCGGCGCACCGAGCACGACCGTGAGCAGCCTGCGCGGCGGGCGATTGACCGTCGAAATGAGGCACCACCCCGCTGCGTCGGTATGACCGGTTTTCAGACCGTCTACAGTCGGGTCGAGAAACAGCAAGCGATTGCGATTGTCTTGCGTAATGCGGTTGTAGGTGAATGTTTTTTCCGCGTAGAAGCGCGTGTACTGCGGGAAGTCGCGCATCAGCGCAAGGGACAAGACCGCTAAGTCATGCGCGGTTGAATAGTGGCCTTGCGCCGGCAAACCCGTTGGGTTGAGGAACGCAGTGTCGTTCATGCCCAGGCGCTTGGCTTCGCGGTTCATCGCGTTAACAAACGCAGACTCCGCGCCACTCACGGCAATCGCCAGCGTAATCGCGGCGTCGTTTCCCGATTGAATGATGAGACCGCGCAACAGCTCTTCAGTCGTGATCGATTTGCCCGGTTGTATGAACATGCGCGAGCCTTCGGCCTTCCACGCACGCTCGGACACATGCACTGTTTGGCTGAGACTCAATTTTTTCTGATGCAACGCATCAAACACCAAGTACGCCGTCATCAGCTTGGTGAGAGAGGCGGGCTCGCGACGCTGCCGCGTGTTGAGTTCGGCGAGTACCTGGCCACTGGTAGCTTCGACGACGAGATACGCGCTGGCGTTGACGGACGGAACAGCCACCGGAGCCACGGCCGCCAACGCCGCGGGCGTCGTGACAGCATCGCGCGGGGGTACGGCTACGGTTGCGGGTGATTGCGCAAACACCGACGCGACGAGCGAAAGCGAGACGAGCGCAGCAGTCGCGCGGCGGGAGCAAGGGTGAGCAATCACGTAGGCAAACTAATTGACGGAACGGAACTCAATTTTACGAGGCGTGCCCTATTGCATCCCCAAAAACGCATAGTCGACCTCGGGTTTCTGGCCCGCGATGATGTCCGCCAACGCTCGCGCGGAGCCCGGTCCCTCGGTCCAACCCAGCGTGCCGTGCCCCGTGTTGAGGTACAAGTTTTTGAGTTTCGATTGGCCGATGATGGGCAAGTTCGATGGCGTTGCAGGGCGCAGGCCGGTCCAATACTCAACCGCAGCCCAATCGCACAGATCAGGAAAGTGGTGCTTCGCGCGTCGCGTAAGCGCTTCACAGCGAACGGGATTTAGCGTGGTGTCAAACCCGTTGAGTTCTGCGGTGCCGGCAATACGCAAACGTTGGCCAATCGTAGTGAAAACGATCTTCATTTCATCGTCGGTGATGCTGCCCTTCGGTGCGCTTGCCTGATTGACGATGGGGAGCGTTGCGCTGTAGCCCTTGGCGGGGTAGACCAGCGCGTCAACCCCTACGTCGCGCAGGAGCGCCGAGGAGTACGAACCGAGCGCGACGACGTATGCGTCGGCGGTCAGTGTTTCGTCAGGACGGTCGGCATGCGTCACGACCACGCCACTGACTTCGCCACTCGCACGATCGATGCGCTTGATCGTTGTGTTGTAACGAAACTCAACCCCCATTGCAGCGGCTTGCTCGGCCATGGCAATAGTGAACTTGTAGGCATCGCCCGATTCGTCGTTTGGGGCGTAAATCGCACCCGCCAACGTGGGCGCAGTGTGCGCCAACGCGGGTTCAATGCGTACCGCTTCCTCCACCGACAGCACATCGCGGCGTTCGCCATTCCGGATCAGAAGTTGCGCGGCTTTCGCGGCGTCATCGAAGCTCTGAGCGTCGGAGTGAATCATCATGATTCCGGCTTCGGCGTGATCGTATTGAATGCCCGTTTCTTTGCGCAGCATTTGCAGCGTGCGGCGGCTGTATTCGGACAGACGCATGGCTTGCAGTGTGTTGTGCTCAGCGCGACTCGGCAGGCATTCGTAGAGGAATCGCAAGCCCCAGCGCCATTGGTTCACATCGAGCTTGAGGCGAAACAACAACGGCGCGTCTTCCTTGCCCAGCCATTTCAAAATCTTGAATGGCGCGTGCGGGCTCGCCCACGGGTCAGATTGGCTCACCGAGATTTGGCTGCCATTGGCAAAGCTGGTTTCGAGCGCTGGGCCGGGCTGCCGGTCAATCACCGTCACCTCGTAGCCACGTTGGCGCAAAAAGTAAGCCGTATGAACGCCGAGAATGCCGGCGCCGAGAACGAGAACGCGTTTCATGGGTATCGAATCGTATGTTTTGGCGCTTGTGGCAACCGATACGAGCAATGTTAGGCAGATGCGCGCTTCAATGCGAGAGCGTATGCGAAACCTGCATGAATTTGCGTTACCGCTGCGGGCGCTACGCGCGGGCGACCCGCACCTTATGCCATTTCCAAAACACACGTTGGCCCAGAAGCAGCGCGAACACCACTGCGTAGATGATCGGTTGCGTGAGGTCTTTTTTCACCAACCACCAGTAGTGAATCACGGCCAACACGGCGATCAAGTAGACCAAGTAATGAATGCGCTGCCAGAGTTTCGCGCCTAGCTTTTTGATGATGGCGTTGTTTGAGGTGACCGCGAGCGGAATAAGCAGCACGAACGCAGCAAATCCAACGGTGATGAACGGGCGTTTAACGATGTCTTTGAGAATATCGCCCACATCAAAGAAGCGATCAAACCAGATGTAGGTCGTGAAGTGCAGTGCCGCGTAAAAAAACGCAAGCAATCCCGCCGTGCGGCGCAGGCGAACAAGCCACGGCCAGTTAAGCAGGGTTCGCAGCGGTGTAATCGCCAGCGTGAGCGCGAGCCCCACGAGCGTCCAAGTACCCGTTGAGCGCGTGATGAACTCGATTGGGTTTGCGCCTAACGAATTAGTGAAAAAGCCCGCGACGAGCCGCGCCAGCGGCAGCATACCAATGAGAATCAGCGCCCACTTGACGCGCGTGACGGCGCTATTGCTGGGGTTGCGCCACGTGCGCGCGGGTGTAGATTGGGTCAATGAAATAGCCACGTGTTGAGCAGGCGCCCCTGCATAAAGGTGAAGGCGCCAGCGATAAGCATGCCCCCTACGTAGAGGCCGATCATGCTTCCTGCGTGCGTTTTCACGTCGTGGCGCTTGGCAGCGAGGTAGGCGCGCGGAACCGAGATCAGCACTAGCGCGCTAAACAGATGAATGAACCCAAAATGCCCCAGCACCGACGGACCGACGAGTGCGGGCATGAAAAGCGTAATCACTGCCGTGGCAAGCATGAGCAGCATGTAGATTTTGCCGAGCAAACGGTGCAAGGGCGAGCCTTTGCGCGCGAACATCATGTACGAGCCAATCACAAACGCGGGCACGATGGTGGCCAAGTGCGCGTACGCGAGTGGCAGATAGACGTTTTGGTAGGTGTCTGGGCTCATGGGGAAGAACGTTACGTGAAGGCGATGGGGTCATTTCAGCGATCATTCTCATTGACCACAACTCGCACGCGACCGCTGGTCACCGGGCGTCGCCAACGACCAAAAATCAGCGCGAGCGGTTCTGACGCCTTTCGTACGGCGACCTGTTCGCACCTCACCATACAGATCATCGAAACCGATGCATCACATCAGAACAGTTTCTTTAAGTCCATGCCCGCGTACATCGAAGCCACTTGATCCGCATAGCCGTTAAACATGAGCGTCTTGCGTTTGCTGAATTCGCCAAGTCGGCGCTCCGTGGCTTGGCTCCAACGCATGTGATCAACCGTGGGGTTCACGTTGGAATAGAAGCCGTACTCCTGCGGCCCGGCTTTAACCCATGCAGTGCGAGGCTCCTTCTCGACGAAGCGAATTTTGACGATAGATTTACCGCCTTTGAAGCCGTATTTCCACGGAATCGTCATGCGAATCGGCGCGCCGTTTTGATTCGGCAACATTTCGCCGAACGCACCGAGCGTCAAGAGCGTCAGCGGATGCATCGCTTCGTCCATGCGAAGCCCTTCGGTGTATGGCCAGTCGAGCATGCCACCACGCAGACCGGGCATTTGCGCTTTGTCGGCAAGCGTAACGAACTCCACGTACTTGGCGTTGCCCTTGGGCTGCACTTGGTTGATGAGGGCTGATAGCGGAAAGCCCACCCACGGCACGACCATCGACCACGCCTCTACGCAACGAAAGCGATACACGCGCTCTTCGAGCGGCGCGAGTTTGTATAGCTCGTCGATGTCGAACACCTTGGGCTTCAACACTTCACCCTCGACCGCCACTGTCCACGGTCTCGTTTTCAGTGACTTAGCGTAAGCCGGCGGATCGGTTTTGTCGGTGCCGAACTCATAGAAATTGCAGTAATTCTTGAATTCGTCGAACTTGTTGATCTTTTCCTCAGGCAGCAGAAACGCTGGATTGGGCTTCACACCGGCCAGCCGCGCGCCTTGCGCTTCAGCGGTGCACGCGGTGATCGCCGGCAAGCCAGCGATCAAACCCATCGAGGCCGCCTGCTTGATCCAATCGCGACGCGCGTTGAATTGGGCCTGCGAAGTGATTTCTGAAGGCAAAATGTCGGTGGGACGTTTAATCAGCATGACCAATCCTTTTCAATGGTTTCCGACAATTCGGGCTAATCGGGTTTTGTGTCTGTCGTCTCATCAAGGAGGAACCTTTCATGCGACTTTTTTCATTGTGCGCCCCGCTTGGCTTAGCTTTGCGCGCCAGACTCGGTCCGATTGCTCGTGGTTTGGCTGCGAGTTTAGTAATTTCTGCGGCGAGTGGCGCCGCGTGGGCCGAAAAAGCACCGGCCGAACGCGCGCAATTGTTTGACTACGCGAAGTCGGCATCCGTTCCCGCCATCGCCGGCGGCGTTTTTCGTAAGCCGGGATGTTGCGACGTCACCGAATGGAGGCTTACGCGCACAACGGGCGGTGAGGTTGAAGTCACGGTGATCGCGCCGATCAAAAAGGCGAAGGCGAAGCATCCGACCGTGTTGTGGTTGCACCGCGAAGGCTCGGAGGTTAAGCGCGCCATGTTTGTGCAAGAAGCGGAGGCGTTGGCCGCGAGCGGCATCGCATCGCTGCTTGTCGAACTGCCGTTCAAGCAACCTTATGTGCACCGCGCCAACAACAACGAAGGTGACGCCGACGTGATCCGCAACGCGGTCATGGATGCGCGCCGCGCGATGGACTGGGCTGGAGCGCGTCCGGAGTTCAATATCGACAAACTCGCCGTGGTCGGACATCGCTACGGCGCGTGGGCGGCGGCCTTGCTCACCGCGGTGGACCCACGCGTGGATGCGGCGGTGCTCATGAGCCCGCCGGGTAAACCGAGCGGCTGGCTGCAAGTTACCGAGCAGCCGCGTGCCAAGAAATTCCGTGAGAGCTTTGACAAAGAGGCGTGGACAAACTATTTGCTCGCCATCGAACCACTCGACCCGGAAAAGTGGGTCGGATTCGCCGCGCCGGCGAAGCTGCACTTTCAATTCGCCAGCAGCGACGCGTGGGTTCAGACGCTGGAGCAGGTGGATTTGTATCGTGCGGCGTCGCAGCCAAAGACGCGCCTCATGTTTGATTCCGACGAAATGCTCAATGAAGACGCGCGCAAGGATCGACAGGCGTGGCTCCGCAAAGTGCTGCTTGGAAAGTAGTTAACAGCTTTCTTGTGCCAACGACAGCCAGACGGTCGCTGCAGGCGTTTTTTACGGTATATCAACATATGAAAAAAACGTCGCAAATCGCCGCACAGCTGTCGCTTAGCACGAAAAGCTGTATCTACATTCGCCGCATCTCGCCGCCCTTGAACACATGAAATCGCCCGGCGGGCACGGCGTGCTTCGCGAGCGCCGTCGCTAGATCTTTCGGCGGCTGGTCGAGCGCTTCATCAGTGAGTGCAAAACTTCCCCAATGCACGCCGAGCGCCTGCCGCGCGCCTAGGTCTTTCATGATTTGCACGGCCTCTTCCGGATTGACGTGTTGTGTCTGCATGAACCAGCGTGGGGCATACGCGCCGATGGGTACGGCGAGCCAGTCGAACCCGCCAGGAAAGCGCGCCGCGATGTCGGCGAAATCGCGTGAATACGCGGTGTCGCCGGTGTAGATGAATCGCCACGGCGCAGCGCCGGAACGCTCTTCGATGACGATGCCGCCCCACAGCGAATTGTCACGGTCAAATGGCGTTCGTTTGCTCCAGTGTTTGGCGGGCACAAACGTGAAGTTCAGCTCGCGAAAGGTGATCGCGTCCCACCAATCAAGCTCGTGAATTTTTGAAATTCCGAGTTCGCGAAACCATGCGGCGAGCCCGAGTGGGACGATGTACGTGGCGTTGGGGAAACGCTGCTGCAACGCCTCAATCGAGCCGGTGTCCAAATGATCGTAGTGGCTGTGCGAGACGAAAATGACGTCGACCTCAGGTAGATCGTTCACCGTCACCGTTAGCGGCACATGTCGAATCGGCCCTGCGAATTGCACTGGCGACGCACGGTCGGAAAAATGCGGGTCGGTGAGGATGTTCACGCCGTTGGTTTGCACGAGCATGGTCGCGTGTCCGATCCACGTCAAAGTACGCTCGGTACGGTTTTGTTTAAGAAACGCGACGTCGGGTTTCACGCTCGGAATCACGCTCGCCCAGCCGCCTGGTGGGGGCGCGGGCGTGCCGTCACGCAGCCGCTCCCATTGCCAACGCAGAAAGCTCCCGTCCGGTGCGTCGGCACCGTAGTTGTTGCGGAAACCCTCCGGCGTGTGGTGCGATTTCGCCGGGTTGTAGTGCGCATTGCGCTCTGATGTGAATAAAGTTGCGCACCCAGCGATGGCGATGAGTGCTGCAACTACAGAGAGGCGGGTGATGAACTTCATGGCCGATACGATACACAGCATTGGCCCGTAGGCGCTATCTCATTTGCGTAACTCAGGTATGCATGCGACAACGAGAAATATGGTCAAACACCAGTTCGTTGCATTGGGGCTTTCAGCGCTTCTGTCAGACCATTGAGAACGTCCGCCACATGTGCGTGAGCCTCCTTACTCATAGGTTTGGACAATGCGGTACGCAGTTGCGCCACAAGTTGCACGGCATTGGCGCGTTGCAGGCTCGCCATGTCGGCGGGGGCGCGAGCACCCGGACGAAGCAGCGCATTGGCAATGCGTTTGACATGCTCACGCTGCAAATTGCGACGCAGCAACGAAATATCGCCGCCGGTGCGCAGCTCGGTCCAAATCGAGGCTTGCAGCAAGTCGTACAGTTCGGACAATTTCAGCAAACGCGAACCATCAACGACTTTCTCAGGGGAGCTCAGTAAGCGCGCGGCAACGGGCTCTGACAGCAGGTAATCCAACACCGTGCTTTGAATGTTGAGCACCCCTGTGCCCACCGAAAAATCGGGATTGGTAGGTCGTTCAAAGTGATCGATCCCGATGCGGCTCAAGAACTCAGGCTTGAAACGAAAGCTGGTGCTATCGAACAAATCTTTCGTGATCAAGCTAAGCGCCTCGCGCTGCAAGTTCGCGGCAATCGGTTCGTAGAGTGGTCGACCGGTGCCTGCACGGTCACGCAAGTGCGTTACGCCACCTACATACTTGGCCGCTAGCGGCGCTACCGACGCGAGCTCGCGAAAGCCGTACTGCAGTGTCGCCGCCAGCTTCTCATAACTCTCGCCTGGCTTGAGCTGCCGCGTTTGCGCGCGATCCCATAGCTCGCGGTTGAGCGCCATGCGCCGCCTGTAATACGCCAAAGGGTCGCTGCCCAAGTCAAAGCGGTTGACCATCGGGTCGATGCCAACCGCCGTTGGGTACCCACCGGCGTCCTCATCAGTTGCGTAAGCCAATGCCGGCTCAATTGAGCGCGACGCAATCTTTTCGAGCGTTGAGGTCTCTTCAGTGGGCTCGATTTCACGGTAGGCGTACTCGATGGCCCAATAGTCGTAGGGCCCAAGCGTCGTGTTGATCATGTCGCCTTGCTTGGTGCCAACGGGGGCTACGTTGAAGGCCAGATATTCCATGACCGAACCCGCCATGCCATTCTTGCGAGTGAACTCTGGATCTTCTAGTTGCTTCAAAGAATAAATTGACGATGCGCGAAAGTTGTGACGCAGCCCCAATGTGTGGCCGACTTCGTGCATCACGTTTCGCCGCAAACTGGCCCGCGCCAAAGCCTCAGCTTCCGGGCTATCAAGTTCCATGCCGCGCGCTTCGAGCAACGCCGTCGTGTATTGGAATTCATGTGCCGTGTGCTCCGCGTGGTCGCAATACTGGTGCGCGGAATGGTCGCCTGAATGTTGCGTGCTGGAGGCGTCCAGCTTGCCCAATTCTTCGCGCGCTAAACGACGCCCGATGCGAGCGAAGCCGTCGCCGGTCGCGATGTCCGCATCCAAGATTTCACCGGTGCGCGGGTCCATGTGTGACGGTCCGATGGCGAATCCAACGTCAGCGCCGGTGAACCAGCGAATGGACGCATGCCGCGCGTCCATCGTGTCGAAGTCATCGTTGTCAGTCTGCTGTTTCACAACAATCGCGTTCTTGAAGCCAATTTGCTCAAACGCTTTGTTCCACTCCAATACGCCTTCGGCCACGGCTTGACGATATTTGGTAGGAATGCCTTTGTCGAGCCAATAAACAATGGCTTGTTTAGGCTCGGAAAGCGCCGCTTTTGGATCGCTTTTCTCCAGCCGCCAGCGCTTCACAACGTACGACCGGCGCTTCGCCGCGGTGTCTTCGGTGTAATCCACGCGCGACGACACAAAATGCCCAACGCGTTCATCAGCCACGCGAGCGCGCATGGGTTGGGTCGGTAGCGGCAAAAAGTTGTAATAAAACCCAACAAAGAGGCTCCGGGCGTCGGGCGTAGCCGAGGGCGCGGGTGTAGCGTGTGTTGGGCTGGGCACGAGCGGCGGTGCGGATAACTTGGGCACAGAAAAGTGCGCGTCGACGCGAAGCCCCGTGAGGGCTACGTTGTTGTTTATTTTCCCAAAGCTAGTGTTGCGAACGTCCAGCGCAAACGGCAAGCGAAACGCGGTTTCCAGTCGCGTGAGGTAGCCCGGAATGTCGGCGAAGAGCAGCGCACTGGCATCGATCAGAACGGCTTTGGTGTCGGGGTGCGGAGAGGAGACAACCGCAGCACTTGCCAAAAGGCTGTCCGAAAACGATTGCGACACAGCGTGCGCTTGCGGCGTACCCGGCGCTGCAAAATGCTCAGTGTTCTTAGCAATCATTTGCACCTGGTTGCCGATACGCTTGAACGTAACCAACGCGGAGCGCCCCATCTGGCTGCCGTACAAGCCCCGTTCGCCGACGCTCTGCGGGATGTTGTAGCTAAAGAAAAATAGCGTGTCGAATTGGTCTGGCCGAATGGCCATCCAGACTTTTTCGTCTTTTTGGTGCAGCGTGAAAAACCCGGCTATTTCTTTGCTGTCTTTGATGACATCGCGGTACGGACGAGGCGGGACGGGAGCGGCCGGTGCGGCACCTGTGCCTGCCGTCGGGCTGGCGGCTACCGCAGGCGTTGCGGGGGGCGTTTGCGCTTGCGCACAAGAGGCCAACAGCGCGGCGACAGCCAGCGTTCGAAGCGGAGAGACGCTCCGGGCTGCGCGTGACGAAGTTCTTGAGGTAAACATGACGGCCTCTTCCTAGCAAATCCGAAGAGGGCAATGGTACTCACAAACCGCTTGAAAGCTCCGTCACGACTCGCGCGAATCGGGCAGCAGCGCCCTGCTGCAACAGAACTGCCGCGCGAGCGAAGCTATGCTAGCTTCGCCTTAACTTTTGCCGATACCGCAGTCATGTCAGCCTTGCCCGCAAGCTTGGGCTTGATGATCGCCATTACTTTCCCCATCGCAGCATTTCCGGTCACGCCGGCCGCTGCTACTTCAGCCACAGCCGCAGTGAGAATGGCGTCAACATCCGAGTCGCTCATTTGTGCGGGCATGTAGGCAGCGATCACCGCCAATTCCGCTTCTTCTTTTGCGACCAAGTCTGGGCGATTGCCTGCTGTGAACTGGGTGATTGATTCTTTGCGCTGTTTGATCGCTTTTTCAACGATTGCGACAACGTCAGTGTCGGTCAACACAATGCGCTCGTCCACTTCACGTTGCTTCACGGCTGCCAGCAGCATCCGGATGGTGCCGAGCTTGCCGCTGTCACCAGCCTTCATAGCCAACTTCATGTCGTTAGTGAGGGTTTCTTTGAGGGACATAGTGAGACTCCTGTCGAACTGCGGAAATCGGGAGTAGAAACAAAAACGGCTCCATAAGGAGCCGCGTTTTCTACCCAGAAGAAAAATCTAGTACATCTTTGGCGGCAATTGCATGCTGCGAATGCGCTTGTAGTGGCGCTTGCAGGCAGCAGCGTGTTTACGCTTGCGTTCGGTCGTTGGCTTTTCGTACGACTCACGGGCGCGCAGCTCGGTGAGGAGGCCCGTTTTTTCGATGGCGCGCTTAAAGCGACGCAGAGCAACTTCGAAGGGTTCGTTTTCGCGGAGTTTGATGATCATGAGCTAGATGCGCAATTGCGGGTTTAGTAGCAAGTTTCTGCTGGGTAGCCGAGTAATATAACCCGAAATGGAAATCAACTCAAGAAATCACGGAATGGGCGCGAATTTGGGCGGTGGCACGCGGCGTCTGGTTTTAGGCATTGAATCCTCCTGCGATGAGACTGGCGTGGCGTTATTCGACGCCCAAAGCGGCAAAGTAGTGGCCGAAGCGCTGCATTCGCAGATTGCGCTACACGCTCCGTACGGCGGCGTGGTGCCTGAGTTAGCAAGTCGCGACCACGTGAAGTGTGGTTTGCGACTGGTCGACATCGTAATGCAGAAAGCTCAAATCACGGGCGATCGCCTGCAAGCGATCGCTTACACACAAGGCCCAGGCCTAGCCGGTGCGCTGCTTGTTGGCGCACAGTTAGCCGCCAGTTTGGCTTTCGCATGGGGCAAGCCACTGATTCCTGTTCACCACATGGAGGGGCATTTGCTGTCGCCGCTGCTGGCCGACCGGGCGCCGCAGTTTCCGTTTGTGGCACTTCTGGTTTCAGGCGGGCACACGCAGCTTATGCGCGTGGACGGCGTCGGGCGCTACGAATTGTTGGGCGATACCATCGACGATGCTGCCGGCGAAGCATTCGATAAATCGGCGAAATTGCTCGGTTTGGCCTATCCTGGTGGGCCGTTGTTGGCAAATCTGGCGGAGCACGGCGACGCGAAGGCGTTTGCGATTCCGCGCCCGCTGCTGCATTCGGGCGATCTGAACTTTAGCTTCGCCGGACTAAAAACCGCAGTAGCCAACGAAGTGCGCCATTTGACCGGCACGGCGCTTCCGGCGCGCGGCGCGGTGTCCTCGCCGCAGCCGATTTTGCCGCCCGATCACCCGCATCGCGCGGATCTCGCCGCTTCGGTGCAGGCGGCGATCGTCGATTCGCTGGTGGCCAAGTCGCTCACGGCGTTAGAGGTCACGGGGCTGAAGCAGATCGTTGTGGCCGGCGGCGTGGGGGCGAACACGCGCTTGCGTGAATCACTTACGGCGGGCGCCGAGAAAATTGGGGCTCAGGTGTTTTACCCGCCTGTCGCGCTGTGCACCGACAACGGGGCGATGATTGCGCACGTTGGCGCACTACGGCTCGCGGAGGCAACATGCAATTACGCAGTGAATGTGCGACCAAGGTGGGCGTTGTCGGAGCTCTCTAGCCCCGCGCACGCCTAACAACACAATCTGAGAGAAAAAGCCCCCCCGATTTGGCTTCGCTGTATCGAGGCTACGCTTGCTCGCCGGTCACGACTTCTTGAAACTGCCCTCTTTGCCCGAGGCTAGGCGCGAGATGTTTTCTTTGTGCCGCCAGATGAGTAGCGCCGCCATGATGAGCGCTGCGTAAAACGCAGGCCCCGGCCCGAGGAACACCCATGCCAAAACAGGCGCCATCGCACTCCCGATAAGCGCAGCGAGCGACGACACGCGGCTCGCCGCGAAAATAACCCCCCAAATCAGCGTCAGGCCAAGCCCAACGCGCCAGTCGAGTGCCCACAATACGCCAGCGGCCGTTGCGACGCCTTTGCCGCCTTTGAACCCAAAAAACACGGGGAATAAATGCCCCAGAAAAACCGCAATCGCGATCAACGCAATCCCCGCAGTTGTAATGCCAAATTGTGCAGCCAGCGTTTTGGCCAGCAGCACCGCAACGACTCCTTTGGCAGTATCACCGAGTAACGTGAGCAACGCCGCTTTCTTGCTGCCGCTTCGAAGTACGTTGGTCGCGCCGGGATTGCCGCTGCCGTAGCTGTGCGGATCGGGCAGATTGAGCGCGCGGCTCACGATCATCGCGAACGAGAGCGAGCCGATGAGATAAGCCACGACGGCAGCGGCGAAATCTGCAGTGCTAAACATCATGTGGAGAGCCCTCCTGTCCAGTCTACTTATCTACTTAGAATGGTACCGAGTGTAGCCATTTGACGCTACCGCATCTGGAACAACATCGAACGTGGACATCATTTTCATCAAAGGCCTCAAATGCGAAACCACGTTGGGCGTCTACGACTGGGAGCGCGTGAGCTTGCGCCCCGTGGTGCTAGATCTTGACATTGGTTCCGCGTCGAACGAATCGTTTGAACATGACAGCGCTGTCGGGCTCATGAACTACGACAGCATTTCTGCGCGATTGACAGAAACACTGAAAACATTGCGTTACAAAACGGTGGAACGACTTGCGGAGCATGTCGCGCAGATTGTGCTCACCGAGTTTCACGCTCCGTGGGTGAAGGTTACCGTTGGTAAGCCCGCCGCCGTGAAGAACGCCGCGATGGTGGGGGTGACGATCACGCGGGGTGTTCGCAGCGTTTAACGCGCTCCGAATAAAAAAGGCGAGCGTTGCTCGCCTTTTTTTGTAGCCGTTAAGGTCAATGAGCGGCTTTGTGTCGCTTAGCCATCCACATGCCAATCGCCACGACAATGAGCGCACCGACAATGCCCGCGATCGTGTGTGAGTTAGG
>JAGNQL010000251.1 GCA_017989135.1 Burkholderiales bacterium | reverse complement strand
TCAACAAACCCGCCGGGCGACACGCGATCTGGCTTCACCACCACATGCGTTGCGGTCGGGAAATCTCCATAAAAGCGCTCTCCCACCGCGATGCCGTCAGCTTCGCTCGACAGCACCGTCGCAAAGCCCCAAACCGGAATCACGCCCCACGCCGCATCGCTCGACGGAAAAAATTGCCAGTAGTGCATCGCGTCGCCAAACATCGCGTAGGTCACGTTGTTCGCCGTGAACGCGAAGTTTTCAACCTTCAGCAACACCTCGCCCGACGCCAACGCTGCGGGCAAAGGCGCAGACGCAACGCGCGATTGATCGGGATGAGATTTCGCAACTTCGAGGGTGAGGCAGGTGTTGGTGGTTGGCATGATGGCTCCTTGGGAGCGTTCATGCTAGCAAGCGCGGCCGAGTCCGCGCCTACATGCGGCGCGTGGCGGAAGCGCTCAAATAAAAAACGGCGCCGAAGCGCCGTTTTCCTTAAGTAGTAGCGAACGACTAGAGACGCTCGAATACCGCAGCAATGCCCTGGCCGCCGCCGATACACATCGTCACCAATGCATATTTGCCGCCGGTGCGTTGCAGTTCGTACAGCGCTTTGGTGGCGATGAACGATCCGGACGCGCCAATCGGGTGGCCGAGAGCGATTGCGCCGCCGTTCGGGTTGGTCTTAGCCATGTTCAAGCCAAGGCCACGCGAAACGGCAATCGCTTGCGCTGCGAAGGCTTCGTTCGACTCGATGACGTCCATTTGATCAAGCGTCAGGCCTGCTTTTTTCAGCGCCAGTTTCGACGCAGGGATCGGGCCTTCGCCCATCACGTCGTTCGGCACGCCAGCAACCGCGTACGACACCAAACGTGCCATCGCTTTGTGGCCCGCTGCTGCGGCAACTGCGGCATCAGCCAAGACGAAGAACGCGGCGCCGTCGTTAATGCCCGAAGCGTTGCCTGCGGTCACGCTGCCGTCCTTCTTGAATGCAGGCTTCATTTTGCCCAGCGTTTCCATCGTGGTCGAGGCTTTGATGTGCTCGTCGGTATCGACGGTGACTTCGCCCTTGCGTGTTTGCTTCACGATCGGCACGATTTGCGACTTGAAGTAGCCCGCGGCTTGCGCTGCGGCTGCGCGACGATGCGATTCAACGGCGAGCGCGTCTTGCTCTTCGCGCGTGATGCCCCATTTGGTGCAAAGATTTTCAGCGGTGATGCCCATGTGGCCCACGCCGAACGGATCGGTCAACGTCGCGACCATCATGTCGATCAGCTTCGTGTCGCCCATGCGCGCGCCCGAGCGCATCGCTGCGGACAAATAGCCACCGCGTGACATGACTTCTACGCCGCCGCCGACGCCGTAGTCGCAATCGCCGAGCAGAATGTTTTGCGCGGTCGTAACGATCGCTTGCAGGCCCGACGAGCACAAACGGTTCACCGACATCGCCACCGATTCCATCGGCAAACCGGCTTGGATCGACGCTACGCGGGCAACGTACGGAAAGCGGCTGTCGGTCGGGATCGTGTTGCCCACCGTGATGTAGTTAATCTCTTTTGGGTCAACGCCAGAGCGCTTGACCGCCTCTTTCATCACCAGACCGCCCAACTCCGGCGGCTCCATATCGGAGAGCACGCCTCCGAACGAACCGATTGCCGAACGAACTGCACTCAACACCACTACATCGCGCTTAGACATGTTTTCCTCCTGAGACATCCGCAGCACCGTTGCGCGGACCATAAAAAATTAGGCAAATCGTGATGAAAGCCCCGCTATACCCGTAAGTATGCGTCACCAAGGCTGACGGGCACCTGTCTGGGGCGGCGTCCCAGCGTGGAAATCGCGCCAGGTTTCCTGGCAGGAATGCGCAACAGCTTTGTTAGGCTAGCGACTGCCGTATATGGCTTGCGGGTATTTTTTTCTACATATCGATATGCACGATAAAACCGTTCTAAGCACCGCCTGCCTGTCGTTCTAGCCAAAAAGCTGTACGAGTACTTTTGGGATTGGAAGATTCGCTCGGTCTAAGCAGCGCGAAAGATTTGGTCCTCCGCGTGAATTCAAACGCTTCGCGACGCTCTGAGCGAACAGCGAAGTTTGTCGCGCGTCACGAAATCGCGAAATCGCGCAATTTACATTCGACAATCGACCGCAAAAGTTCGACAATAACGGTTACCGCAAGCAAAGAAATTACTGCAACCAACCGCTGCGCTACCGAGCGATTGTTTAAGATACTTCTTATGCGTGTGCCGATTGATGCACGCAATCGATCCTCGCCAAACCCTCCTCTACATGCAGCAAGCAACGCCGGACACCGAAATCAGCGAATCGTCCGAACGCCGCCGCCATGAGCGCCGCGCGACGCGTTGGGCTGTGCGTGTTCTCGTTCCGACCGCTGCCAACGCGCCTGTACAAAAGACGACTGCGCTTGACGCGGAAATTCGTGAGTACAGCGAATCCGGCCTCTTCGCCGCGCTGCACCCCACCGTGGCGCAAGGGCTTTCGCGCACTGCGTTCAGGGGCGCGACGGTCAGCATCGAGTTCAAAGCGCAGGGGGCGAACACGGCGAACGCCACCGGCGAAACCTACACCGCCACCGGCCGCATCGTCTATGTTTCATCGACCGGGCTCGGTATCGCCGTCGCCACGATGCCGGCTGGTGCACGCCAATGGCTCGAATCGGCGAGCGCGAAGCTCGTGTCAAACGTAGCCGACATTGCCGTGAGTCAACCGCCCAAAGCTGTCGCCAGCGAGCTGATAAAAGCCTGTAGCTCGCATTTCCGAGCCGCGTTGGAAACCCTCGAAGCGGATTTTTTTGACGGCGTGAGCAAGCAGCTCGCCGACGTAAGACTCAGCAGCAGCGGCAGTGTCACGGTGACGCCACGCCAAGCGGCGCGGCAAGCTCTGGCCGAATCACGTAGCGCGTTCCACTCGCAATTTTTCGCCGAGATTGACGCCGGTGTTCGTCGCCTGCAATTTGACGAAGCGGAACCGCTGTCGCTACTTGGCCGCGACTTGCAGCTGATGGACGACGCCGAGCTGGAGCATTTTCTAGCCGTCACGCGCATCATCGAACGCGTCGAGTCCACCGTCACGCCCCAGCTCAGCGAGCTTGAGCGTCGCCTCGGTCTGCTCGTACGTCGCCAGGTGCTGCGGGCCACCAACCCGTTCGGGCCGACCGTCATTTGTCGCGCGTTTCGCGCCGCGCTGTCCGGCGTTCGCGTTGCACCAGAAATTTGGCCCGGCCTCTACAAATCACTCGAAGATTTGCTACTGCGCGACGTGCAACGGCTCTATCACAACCTCACCAAGGCGCTCTCCGCGCTTCGCTTTGCCACGCTGCCAAAAGCGGTTGGCGCCGTCGAGTCGCCGCTACGTCCTGCGACCGCGGAACGTCGTGACGAAACGCCGCCAACCCCGACGCCCGCAACGACCACAAAAGCAACCAGCAAACCCAAAAGGCCATCCACACGCGCCACTATCGTCGCGTCCGACGTGCCTTCAACCGGCGATTTGTTCAGCCTCGTCGCACATACCCATCGCGATGCCGCCGACAACACGACCGGCCCCGATGTTGCCGTCGACACACTGCTCAGCGCCATTAACGCGTTGCCCGCCACGCGCGCGGGCGACGCTGCACAAACCC
Organism: Burkholderiales bacterium; assembly: GCA_017989135.1. Classification (GTDB taxonomy): domain Bacteria; phylum Pseudomonadota; class Gammaproteobacteria; order Burkholderiales; family Casimicrobiaceae; genus Casimicrobium. The sequence continues at coordinate 189 of JAGNQL010000251.1, read as the reverse complement.
CGCTGAGCGCTCTGCTCGACGCCAAGCTCGGCAGTGGCGCGACGCTTTCATCCGAACAGCGCTCGCGTATCGATTCCGTTGAGCAATTGCTGCAGCGCGGTTGGCAGGCGTTAGCGCCGAGTTCTTCGGTGCGCGCACTGGTGCAACGACTTGATCGTCCGCTACAAAAACTCGCGCTCACCGACACCT
>JAGNQL010000250.1 GCA_017989135.1 Burkholderiales bacterium | reverse complement strand
CTCCGTGATCGCACACCGCTCAGACTCTGAAAACACCAAAACAAGGAACAAAAATGTCAAAATTTTTGATCGCTCAACTAGAGCAAGAAGAGATCGCCCGTCTTAACAAGACGATCCCAGCATTCGCACCGGGCGACACAATCATCGTGAACGTAAACGTCGTTGAAGGTGAGCGCAAGCGCGTTCAGGCTTACGAAGGCACCGTGATCGCTAAGCGTAACAAAGGCCTCAACAGCTCGTTTATCGTCCGTAAAATTTCCAATGGCGAGGGCGTTGAGCGTACTTTCCAGATGTACTCCACGCTGATCGCTTCGATTGAAGTGAAGCGCCGCGGCGCCGTGCGTCGCGCCAAGCTTTACTACCTCCGCGACCGTTCGGGCAAATCTGCGCGTATTCGCGAGAAGCTTACCTCGCGTCAGCCGACCGGCGCTTAATCGCTGGTTTGCTACAAAAAACGGCCTTTCGGGGCCGTTTTTTTTGCGCTAGAACTTTAGCGCGTGCAACCGTTATCCCCGCGCCAAGGAAAACGGTGAAATCGACTAGGGTTAGCAAGCGTTGGACGTGTCCGAGTATCATCACGCTAACGCAAATTAGCACTATGTCATGCGCAGTAGCAGCATTTATGAAGCGCTAGAGTTAAGCCCGACGAGTCCTACTGATGAGATTCAGGCCTCGTTGCGCTCGGTTCTTAGGCGCTTCTGGGCAGTGCCGCGCGACGCTTCCGGCGATACAGAAGAGGCAGTGCGCTTCGCCGCCCTCGCAGCCTCTATATTGGTGGATCCAATTCGCCGCAAAGACTATGACGCCGCGCTCAGCCCCGGTGTGGGTTCCGGCCCTTGGCGTTTGCCTGTCGGCGGTGGACGAGATACGACCGGTGAGGCGTCCCAGTCAGGGCAGGTCGGTGACGCCGCGATGGAAGGCTCGCGCCTGAGCACAGGTAGTAGCACTCCGAAACTTTTGCCGGGTGTCAATTCGCTGGCCGACCCGCTGCCCGAGGCTGGCGCGTGGTCGTCACCGCTGGTTTACCTGCTGGCGATTGGCGCGTGGCTGCTGCTGTGGGGTGCGTTTGTTCAGCCCTTCGATGCCGTCCCCGAGCTTTCGTTCGCGTACGCATCCGTGGTAGCGTTGATCGTTGCGATCTTGATATTTCTTGCAGCGATGTCTGTATCGCAAGCGAAGGATGTGCCTGTCTCAGCGGCAAGCTTGTCCCGTCTAGCCGTGATCAAGTGGCGACGCGAAGGCTCTATTTTCCTCGGCGTACCAGCCCCCCAGCATGACATCGCGTGGATTTTTAAGCTTCGTCTCATGGAGCTCACACGCAGCGCTGCCGGCTACGTGACGGCAACAAGTGTCTGGCGCCGCGTGGCGGCGCGACTCGTTGATTACGCACTCGTCGGTTTACTGGTTTACGGTTTGATTGCCATGGCAGAAGCGTTCGCGCCATCGCTTCACCTGTGGTGGGTGGCTCTACGCTCTCCCGTCGTGTTGCCGGTGCTCGTCGTGTTGGCAACGATGCCGTTGGAGGCTTTTCTTACACAGCGGTTTCGTACGACGTGTGGCAAGTGGCTATTCGGTATGGTCGTGGTCACCGGCGCGTCGCGCCCCGCCGATCATGCGCATCCTAACGCGATGCAGCTCGCGTGGGCGCGCGCTAGGCGCGTCGCATGGGTCGGGTCGGTTGGCGGTTTCTGGCCGCTAGCCCTCGCGCGACTCAAGGGCGTTATGCAAGACGCACGAGAGCAAGAAACGGTTTGGGATGCCAGCGGGGACGCCGTAATCATGGCGCGCCCGATGGCGGTAACCACGGTATCAGCGGCACTAATGGTGCTGGCAGCGGCGGTGGTCATTCTGGGTACGGCCTGGCGCGACGATTTCATTGCTTTGAAGCCGCACATGTCCGAGTGGGGACGCGCAACAGCCAGCGGCGGTGCCGACGTCAAGGCTAGCGCGGAGCGCGCGCTGATGGGTATTGTGTCGTCGATGCCAGGACAGGACCGCGCAAAGAACACGCCGCAGCCTACATCGAGTGCCAGCGACGTTAGCGCTAAAGCCGACGCATCCACGGCTGCGAACGTCGATCCGCCGACCAAGGTAAAAACAGTTCCGTCACAACGAACAGCGCCAACAGCCACTTCGGAAGAGGCCACGATCGCCCGCCTTTCTGCCGAGGCGAATCAGCGACGCGTGCGCATCGACGGCTATATCCAGCAATCAGAAGCGGCGCGCCGCACAGGAAATTTCGCCGCTGTGCAGGGCGTTTGCCAGCGTTGGACTGTTGACCAGCCGTCCAGCGCGCAGGCGTGGCAATGTTGGGGGTTGGCGCAATACCAAAATGGCGCGGGACGCGATGCGCTACCGGCGCTCCGCCAATCGCTAAAACTGCAAGGCCATGACCCGGCTGTTGAGGCCGCGATCCTGAAGATTCTTCGACCTTAGCGCCACGCTGATAGTCCCGCCAAAGCGAGAAGGTCAATCCGGAGCAGGGCTCCGGAGTTCATGTGACGTGGTCTATTTGCGCCGCAGCAAGAAAATAAACTCTCCGTTCGCAGCGCTTTGATCAACCAGCGCATTGCCCGTTTGCCGCGCGAACGCCTGAAAGTCGCGCTGCGACGCTGGGTCGGTGGCGACCACGCGCAGCACTTCCCCGCTTTTCATGTCATTGAGCGCTTTTTTCGTGCGCAAAATGGGCAGCGGGCAATTGAGCCCTCGGGCATCGACCTCGCGATCGGCAGTAGCTTGTGTCATTTCAGGTTCCTGAGGATCTCGTCGTCGAGAGGCGCCGCCAGTGCGGATTGCCTAGCAGCAAAACCTGAATTTTAGTCGAGGTATTCAAACAAGCGCACTACCCGCGTCACACCGCTGGTGGTGCTGGCGAGCTGGCTTGCCGATTCCGCTTCTGCACGCTTAACGATACCCATCAGGTAAACCACGCCCGCTTCGGTCACAACCTTTACATGATTCGGTTGGAACCGATTCGCCTCTAGGTACCGTGTTTTCACCAATGTCGTCAGTCGCGTATCGTTGGTCACCGACATTACGCCGCGCGATTCACCCACTGCGAGCTCATTAAACACACGTTTAATGCCGCCTACGCTCATCACTTCTTCTTCAACGCCGCGCTTCACTGCCTCGCTCGCCGCTTCGCCGCTGATGAGCACGTGCCGGTTGTAGCTTGTGATGTTCACATGCACCTGACTGCTGAAGCGCGATTTCACTTTCAAGAGCGCGCGGTTTTCGATGTTTTCGTCATCAATGAACACGCCGCTCGAGCGACGATCTTCTGCAACGGCAACGGCCGCGACTGCGCCGCCCACGACCACCGCTGCGCAGCCGGACAACACGTTTGCAACGGCCGCCACCGCAATTGCCGACAACATCAATTTCACATTCTTTTTCATGGCTACTCTCCCAACAAAATTCGATCAACGGCATCGCACAATGCGTGAATGCATACGCGATGAAGCTCCTGAACTCGCATTATGCGGGTTGCGGGCACTGAAATGAGACAGTCCTGTGACGAGAGATGTTCCCCGAGCTTGCCAGGATCCGCGCCTGAGAGCGCAATCACCTGCATTTCACGCTCATGCGCTGCCGCAACAGCCTCCACCACATTGGCCGAATTGCCGCTGCAAGAAATCGCGATCAGGACGTCGCCTGCACTGCCGTGTGCGCGCACTTGCCGCGCAAACACGTCTTGGTATCCGTAATCATTGGCGACAGCGGTGAGCACGCTGCTGTTGGTGGACAGCGCAAACGCAGGCAATGCCGGGCGATCACGCTCCAAGCGCCCGACCAACTCGGCCGCCAAATGCTCAGCAT
>JAGNQL010000249.1 GCA_017989135.1 Burkholderiales bacterium | reverse complement strand
GCCGATCGGCATTGCGATGTTCGTGATGGGGGCCGGCGGTTACGTCGCGCTCACCGGATGGGAAATTACGCCACTATTGAACGTTCTCAAAAACGTCGCCTATGCGCGTTTGTCGAACTACGATCTAGTCGTGATTCCGCTCTTCTTATTGATGGGCCAGTTCGCCACGCACGGCGGCTTGAGCGCGGCCCTGTTCCGATTCGTTGCCGCATTCATGGGCCACCTGAAAGGCGGCGTGGCGATGGCGGCCATCGGAGCGTGCGCAGGCTTCGGCGCGATCTGCGGATCGTCGCTAGCGACGGCTGCGACGATGGGGCAAGTGACACTGCCTGAGCTTCGTAAGTTCGGCTACTCCGGCGCGCTATCCACGGGTGCGCTCGCAGCTGGCGGTACGTTGGGCATCATGATTCCGCCATCGGTTCCGCTCGTGATCTACGCGATACTCACGCAAGAATCCATCGGCAAATTGTTTATGGCAGCGGTTCTACCGGGCATCATCGCGATGATCGGTTACATGATCGTCGTTCGCATCATGGTCACGATCAATCCTTCAAGCGGCCCTGCCGGTCCACGCGTCTCGTGGCCGGATCGTATGCGCGCGCTATTGCAAGTGTTACCGGTAATCGGCGTGTTCATCGTTGTGATTGTCGGTATCTACGGCGGCTGGGCCAATCCCACCGAAGCCGCAGCCATCGGGGCAGCTGCCTGCGGCATCCTCGCCATCGTCACGGGCGGCATGCGCATGAAAGGCATCATTGACAGCACACTTGGCACAGCGCAAGCCACCGCGATGATCTTCTTGGTGCTGCTCGGTGCGGACATGTTGAACACCGCGCTTGCACTGTCGCAAATGCCGGTAGAGCTCGCGGCTTACGTCAAGGGCAGCGGCCTGTCGCCGATGCTTGTGATGATCGTGATCTTGTTGATCTACGTGTTGCTCGGCTGCGTGATGGATAGCCTCGCGATGATCCTTCTCACCATTCCGATCTTCTATCCCATCGTAATGGGCCTCGAATTCCACGGCATGACCGCCACCGACAAGAGCATCTGGTTCGGCATCCTAGCGCTCATGGTCGTAGAAATCGGCCTCGTGCACCCACCCGTAGGCATGAACGTATACATCATCAACCGCCTAGCGGGCGATGTGCCACTCAAGGAAACGTTCAAAGGCGTGATGCCATTCCTAGCATCCGACTTCATTCGTATCGGTCTGCTACTCGCGTTCCCGGCGATTTGTTTGGTGTTGGTGGGGACGGGCACGCAATGAGCAATCCGGCGACGCGACACCGCGTGCGTACAGCGCTCAGCGCGCTGGCGCTAGCTCTTTTTGCGCTGGCCACGCAGCACGCCTCAGCGCAGGCGTATCCAAGCAAACCAATTCGAATGATCGTGCCGTTCACGCCGGGCGGTTCGACCGACATACTCGCGCGCGCCATCGGGCAAAAGCTCACCGAAGCATGGGGCCAGCCCGTGGTCGTGGAGAACGTACCGGGTGCGGGTGGCTCGATTGGTGCTGACAAAGTGGCGAAGGCTACGGCAGATGGCTACACGCTATTGATGGGCCACATCGGTACCCTCGCAGTGAACCCGTCCATCTATCCCAATTTGCCGTACGACCCGGTGAAGAGTTTCGCGCCCGTCGCGTGGGTCGCGAAAGTACCCAACGTCCTCGTCGTAAATCCATCGGTCAAAGCGGGCACCGTCGCCGAGCTCGTTGCGCTCGCCAAAGCAAACCCCGGCAAGCTCAACTACGGCTCCGGCGGCAATGGCAGCGCGGCACACATCGCCACCGAATACTTCAAGCTAAAGAGCGACACCAAACTCGTGCACGTTCCTTATCGCGGCACTGCGCCTGCGGTCGCTGACTTGGTGGGCGGACAGATTCAAATCATGTTCACCGGCGCGCCCGCCATCATCAGTTTCGTCAAATCAGGGCAACTGCACGCCATTGCTGTTTCAAGCGACAAACGCCTAGACGCCATGCCTGATCTCCCCACAATCGCCGAGAGCAAGCTAAAAGAGTTCAGCGGCTTCGAGGCGGATCAATGGTACGGCGTCACTGCCCCGGCAGGCACGCCCGTCACGATCATCAACAAACTTAACGCTCAAATCAACCAAGCGCTAGGCAGCCCCGAACTACGCGCCCGCCTACAAGCCGAAGGCGCGGTCGCCACACCCACAACAGCAGAAGCATTTGGCAAACACATAGCCAACGAAATCGAACGCTGGAGGCCCGTGGTGAAGGCGGGAGACATTCGGGCGAATTAGGCGCGGCACGCTGGACGCGAAACTGCCACGCGGTGTGCGGTGGATCGTGCTCATACTGGTGATGCGCCACGTCGGGTGCGCGGCACAACAATTCTGGTCGCGACCATTACGTCAACGTCTCTCGCGCCCTCGTGCGCGTTCCACGAATGGGTATACCGCGGTTACCCAAACTCATACCGCACCGAAGTAACCCGCCCGCGCCAATAGGGCTCTGCGCTTTCGGGTAACACCCACGCCACTTCGCCTTGTTGCGGCACGCGCATGCCGTCGCGCTCTGCGTAGTCCCAGAAGCGGCCTTGCCACGGGGCACTGCTCATGACGCCGTTGATGAGGCGCCCTCGGGCTTCGGCGCGGATGCTGGCGATGAGGTTGTCCGCGCCGAAGCGCACGAGTAGCGTTGCGGTGGTCTCGCCGTCGCTTATCGTGAGCGTGGCGGATGTGTCGTCGACAGCGGTCCACATTGCACCTTGGCTTGGCAACATGCGCGTCGGGTACCACGCGCATTCAGCGACGAAGCGCATGAATTCGCCGTGCGCGGCTTCTTTTGTGCCGCGCATGTCGGCGACGGTGAACGCGCCGAGGAGCGCTGCGTGCAAGATGCCCTCGCCCGCGATGTAGGCGTCGTGCACGTAGGCGTTGATTCCCGGGAACATGGCGATGGATGCGTTCCAATCGAAGCCCGCGCGCTGCGTGACGACGCGTTGATTCGACGTGAACGGGCTCCACTTTTTGGTGTCGTCGCTCATGCGCATCGCGCCGATGATGTTGATGTCCACCGCGGCAACCATCGGCTGCCCCGGCGTGAGCGCGGCGCGAAAGTAGCGCTGCACGGGCGCGGGCAAGGCGTCGAGTTCTTTCGCGTCGTACGCGCTCACTGCATGGGGGCGCCTCTCGGCTTCCATCCGCGCGCGCATGGCGTCGGTCTCGGTTTTCCAGCGATACCTGCCGTAGAAAAAAATCGCAAGCGCGGCGAGCACAAGTAGCGCGAAAGTCACAGAAAACACTTTGATCCACATTGTTGAAACCTATCCCGTTTGCCCAGCCTCGTGCAGGAGAAGTATGGTCAGTGTTGCGCGCTCGATCTGTGTGGTGACGCACACACAGACGAACCCGCGCAGCCGATGTCGAGCGCCGCGCACATCTCGCTACGCAAACCCCGGAAAGGCTGCATACAGCTTTTCGCGCGTATGCACCGCTAAGCGGTCGTTACAGCCACTATTTTCCGATAATCGAGTTTACATATTTTTCAGTCCAAACGACCGCCCAGCAGTCGCCGCGCCGTGAAAGCTATAAAACCAATCGACTCGCGTTTGTGCGCCCAATAGCCGTGGCCCAGCGTCGCCGCGTCTCGCGCGTGCCGCTGCGCTAGGCGCGTTTCGACCGTTGCAACAAGCGGTCTGCGTAGTCTTGCCACGGCGCGTCGCTGGCGAGGCCGTCGAAAACGCCGTCTCGCGCAGCACTGGCGACCCAGTCGTGCTTCTCGGCAATGGCCGAAGCCATCATGGGCGGGAATCCGGCCTCCTTCACCGTATTGGCGGATTCGCGCATTTCTTCAGCGCGG
>JAGNQL010000248.1 GCA_017989135.1 Burkholderiales bacterium | reverse complement strand
AGCAAATGCTTCGCTACAAAGGCATTCTGAACATCAAAGGCGAGTCGCGACGCGTGGTGGTTCAAGGCGTGCACATGATGGCGGGCTTTGACTTCGCGAGCGAATGGCCGGAAGGCGCGACGCGCGAGAGCACCGTCGTTTTCATCGGTCGAAAACTTCCCGAAGCGCTGTTTCGTGAGCTCTTCGAAGACTGCTACGCCACCGACGAAACGCCAGACGATGTGGCTGCTTACGCGCAAGGCAATGCTCAGGCGGACGCTGCGCGAGTGAAATAAGATCGTCAGCAGCTTTTTCGCTTGAACGACGGCCAGGCGGTCGTTGCGTCATGTTTTGTAGATAAGTCGAGTAACGTCAAAAACGCGCTATAACGGCCATCCAGCAGTCGTTCTATTAAAAAAGCTAATTAGTACTTGCGGAGCGCGCTTGACGCCTGCGTTCGCCCGATACTTGCATCGCACGCGAAGCACACAACGCACGCGACAGCGCCGGGTGATGGCGGCGTGATCGCAGTGCGCATTTGCCGTGATAGATTCGTGGCGTCACGGAACACTCTTATTGCAAATCCCTTTGGTACTTCCCGATGAAAAGCGCGTGCAGCGGCGCGAATTTCTCCTCTGCACTGGACTTCTAGCCGCAGCCTCGCTGTCGACCAGCACTTCCTTTGGCGCGGACGTGTCTCGTTCGCGCGCCATTCGGCTCATTGCGCTCGAGATTGGGGGACAAAGCGACATGGTCGCGCGCACCTACTTGCCAGCGGTCGCGCAAGCGCTTGGGCAAGATGTCTTCGTTGAGAATCACGGCGGCGCAACCGGGCGAATCGCCGCGCGGCTGGTCGCGCAGTCCGCGCCAAACGGGCTGACCGTCGGGATTGGCGGCGCGAACAATTTGGTTCTGGCGCCGCTGTTAGAGCGCGATGCTGGCTACGATCCCGCTACCGATTTCACTTATCTTTGCGCGCTCGCACGGATTCCGTTTGCTGTCGCGGTGCGCGGCGGGTTGGAAGTTCGCGATCTCGCGCAACTGGTGTCTGCGGCGCGACGCCAGCCTGGCGCGCTGAATTTTGGTTCTGCGGGCGCGGGGGGATCGTCGCACTTAACCGTCGCGGCCCTCGCGCAGCACTTTGGCGTTGACATGTTGCATGTCCCGTTTCGCAGCTCGGGGCTGGCGACGCAAGAGATGGTGGCGGGACGCATTGACGTCGTCGCCACCGATCTTGCACGCTTATTGCCCTTGGCGCTGGCGGACAAAGTGCGCATTATTGGGGTCACCGGCGCGCGTCGCTCTAGCGTTGCGCCGACCATTCCGACGCTTGCGGAGCAGGGCTTCACCGGGTTTCACATTGACCCGTGGTACGGTGCCTACGCGCCCAAACAGTTGGATCCGACGATTGCGCGTCGTTTGGTAGACGCATTTACTAGCGCGCATCTTGACGCGGCCGTCCGACGGCGCGCCGAGAGCGCTGGATTGGAATTGTTGACGCCAAACCAAGAGACGCTGAAGGCGTTAGTGAGCGACGATTTGCGGCGGTACAGCGCGATGCTGACACGCCTTGATCTGCGCAAAAGCCAGTGAACGCAACGCCGCAACGGGTGGCGTCAGCAAATGCCGTGATACCCGAATACGTTCAGTCGGAAGCCGTCTTAGTCGCCCGCTCGGTCGCGCCGGACGCTGCGCTGTTGGCGCAGTACATCGCGGAGATGTCGCGCACCTCGCGCTTCAGCAACTATGGGCCGCTGCACGAAGCGCTTCGTGTGGATTTGCAAAACACACTGAGCGCAGATCGCGTGAGCTTGTTTTCAAGCGCAACGGCCGCGTTAATCACCGTGCTTCGAGCGCTTGACGTTTCCGGCGAAGTCATCACGACGCCTTTCACGTTTGCCGCGACGCCGCATGCCATAACTTGGGCAGGTGCGACCCCGGTTTTCGCCGACATTGACCGCGACGCGCTCACGCTCGATCCTGCGCGCGTTGAAGCCGCCATCACGCCGCGGACCAGCGCGATCCTGGCGGTCCACATTTATGGCATGCCATGCGACGTCGCCGCACTGGAAGACATCGCCGCACGTCATCGCCTCAAGCTCATTTTTGATGCGGCACATGCTTTCGGCACCTGTGTGAACGACGTGCCGATTCATCGTTGGGGTGACGCCTCGGTTTACAGCACGCATGCGAGCAAACTTTTCCACACGGGCGAAGGCGGCGTGTTGGTGTGTCGCGACGAGGCGCTGGCGCACCGCGCCGAACGGTTGCAAAACTTTGGACTCGATGCCGACGGCGTGCCAAACGAAGCGGGCGTCAATTCAAAAATGAGCGAAATTCAGGCAGCACTAGGTTTGAGCGTCTTGCCGCATGTCGCCGTTGAGCGCGCCGCGCGGCAGCGCATTGCACAGCGCTACGCGCAGTCGCTAACGTCCATCGCGGGTTTGCGAGCCTTTGCACTGCCCGACGACGTCGAGCACAGCCTGCAGTATTTTGCGGTGCGCATGTCAGGCGCGGCACGCAGTGGCGACCTCACGCGACGCGATGCAGCGCTGAACTTATTGGCAGCCCACAACATTCACGCAAGGCGTTATTTTTACCCGCTATGTAGCGAGTTTCCGCACTATCGCGCGTTAGTCTCTGCACCGCGTGAAAATTTGCCCAGCGCGGTGTCCGCCGCGAACGAAATGCTGTGCTTACCGTTTCATGGCGGCGTTAGCGACGCAGCCCAGCACGCCATCGCCGCGCTACTTGCCCACATCGACACATTAACCTGATGCTATGAGCACAAAGACACTTTTATTTCTCTCCGGCGGAAGTCTCGTCGCGCAATTCATGCTCACCGCTATCGGCGCGCGGCGCGAATCACTCCGAATCATCGCCACCAACAGCATCGCTGAAGACCCAGGCCTCTGGGCGTTCGATCACGTGTATCTCACGCCCGTGACAGCCGCAACACCAAATGCATTCGCCGAGCGCGTTCTGGCGATTGTCGCGAAAGAAAACGTTGATTGGATTGTGCCGTGTCGCGATGACGATGTGGTCGCACTTGGCGCGTTGGTGGAGCAGCACCCCGAGCTGAAATCTCGCTCAGTCGGTGGCAGCGTCGCGCTTACTCGGATGATGTCCGACAAATGGCTGAGCTATTTGTTCGCGCGTGAAAACGACTTGCCGTTTGCCGATTCTTACCACTCGGAATCGAGCGAATCGGCCGATGCGTTTCTGGCGCGAAATCCGTATCCGTTGATCGCCAAGCCGCGTGACGGCTTTAGCTCACAAGGCGTCGTGCTCATCGAAAACCGAAAGCAATTTGATCGCGCGGTGTCGCAACACAATCACGTGATCGAAGAGTTTCTGGGCAATCCCGACGAGTATTGGGCGTTCAAGCGCAACTTGGAAGAGGCGGGCACACCGTTGTTCTACACGCTGCACGGCATCAAGCATTCCATCGAACTGATGTTTGATGCGGACAGCCGTCCTGCAGCGCCAGTGTTCGCGAGCTATAACAAACAAAAATTTCGTTCGCGCGACATTTGGCGCAACGTCGAACCCGCAACGCTCGCGGTCGGGCAGCGCTGCTACGAGGTGTTCGCTCCGCTCGGCTGGCGCGGGCCGCTCAACATCCAATGCCAACTTGATCGTAACGGCCACGTGAAAATTCACGAATTCAATGGCCGCTACGGAGCACTCGCTGCGGAGCGCGCTTTGTTGGGCTTTGACGAAGTGGCGCTCGGGATTGAACTGTTTACAGGGCTACGCCTCGCGGCGACCGATTGGGCCGAATACCCTGCTGCTGTTGCTAGCGCACGGTTTCTCTCGTCGGCCGCCGACCCGCGTGACGTCGCGTGGTTGAACACGCGCGGGGAATGGTCACAGGGGCAAG
>JAGNQL010000066.1 GCA_017989135.1 Burkholderiales bacterium | reverse complement strand
AAGCCGTCGATCACCCTGAGCTTCGCTTCAAACCGTTTACGCCTGGGCCGTCGCTGCCTGAAGTACCCAACGAACGCGTGTTTGTCGAGTTGAAACGGCGCGATGTATTGCTGCATCACCCGTATCAATCGTTCGCCCCGGTAGTGCAGTTTCTGCGTTGCGCGGTCGAAGATCCTTCGGTGATCGCGATCAAGCAGACCATCTATCGCACGGGGTCGAAATCGGAATTGATGGATTTGCTCATCGAAGCCGTGCGCCGTGGCAAAGAAGTGACGGTCGTGCTCGAACTCAAAGCGCGTTTTGATGAAGAAACGAACATCAACTGGGCCGACAAACTGGAACAAGCGGGCGCACATGTTGTCTACGGACTGGTGGGCCTGAAGACGCACGCAAAGATGCTTCTCGTACTGCGCAAAGAAGGCAATGCAATTCGCACCTACACGCACATTGGCACAGGCAACTACAACCCGTCCACCGCGCGCTTCTACACCGACTTTGGCCTGCTCACAGCGAACGCGGAAATTGGCAAAGACGTTGCCGCAATCTTTCACCACCTCACGAGTTTGTCGCAACCACCGCGACTCAAACACTTGTGGTGGGCACCGCACACGATGAAGCACAATTTGCTGGCCGCGATTCGAACCGAAGCGCGCAACGCCATTGCTGGAAAGCCCGCCGTCATCATGGCAAAAATGAACGCCCTCACCGATGAGGACGTCATGGCCGCGCTGTGCGAAGCTTCGAACGCCGGAGTGCGCGTCCAGTTGATCGTGCGCGGCGCGTGTTGCTTGCGCCCCGACGTGGACGGCAGCACAAAGAACATCAAGGTGCGCTCCATCGTAGGACGCTTTCTTGAGCACAGCCGGATCTACTATTTTGAAAACGGCGGCAAACCCAACGTCTACATTTCCAGCGCGGATTGGATGAGTCGTAATCTTGATCGCCGCGTGGAGGTAGCCACGCCGATTCTCGATGGCGGCCTCCGTGCGCGCGTAATCGATGAAGGGCTCAACGTTGCGCTGCGTGACAACACGCAAGCATGGGTGTTGCAGAAAAACGGCGCGTATCGTCTGCTGCGGCCCACCACGAGTCAACAGCCCAGCGTCGCCCAAAACGATTTGGCGACCAAGTTAGGGCAATCGTCCGACGCGACAGCAACATGAGTGAAATAATTTTCTGGCGTCATGCCGAAGCGCTGGAGGCCAATGAGGGTCATAGCGACCTTGATCGAAAACTCACGGTCAAGGGTCAGCGGCAAGCCGAGCGAGTGGCATTCTGGCTTGATAGAAACCTACCGCAGCACTGCAAAGTATTTTCCAGCGAGGCGCGACGCGCGCAACAAACAGCGCGTTGCCTGCCTCGCAAGTTCAAGACGTTAAGCGAACTCAACCCGGATGCAACAGCCGAGCAAGTGCTCGCTGCGGTCGGCTGGGGCGCGCACACTGAGCCGGTTGTGATCGTCGGCCATCAACCTTGGATTGGCGAATGCATTCATTGGTTGCTCAATGGCGCGGCCGCGCCGTTAAGCGTGCGCAAGGGCGCGGCGTGGTGGATGCAGTCCAAGGGCGACGGCGATGAAGCACACGTCATCATCCGCGCCGTCGCGACGCCGGAATTGCTTTAACTACGAGACAGCGTTGGGCGCGCTCACTGCAGGGTTGCAAGGCGGCGGGTTCGAATGATTGGCGCGACAACGGTGACCACCCGCAAGCGCGCTGCACGGCGCCTACTTCTTTTGTTTCGGACGACCAATTTTTACCGGAGGCACAGCACCGATGGCGGCCGCCCGCGCTGCCACCGACAGCGTTGCGAACTGCTGCAACGCGGCACGAACTACTTCGCTTTTTTTCGTACTGATGCGACCGGCCGCTGCGGCTTCTTTTTTGAAACCTTTAAGCAGGTCGTGATCCTGTGTCGTCATGGTGAAACTGTCGCGCACAACCTTCGGCGCCTTCGCTTCGATGGCCTTGGTGGTCGCAACGGCAGCTGTTGAAGCCTTCGGCGTGACCTTAGCCGCGGGTTTTACTGCAATTTTCTTGACTGGGACGGCAGGCTTTTTGGCTGCTACAGCGCGCGCGGACTTAACCGGAGTTTTGATTGCCATGATTCATGCTTTCTAAAATTTTTAACAATAATATTGTATTACTGTTTATCATTTCCGTACAAGCCCATTAGAAACTCATCGAACCGCCGAAACTCCGCAACCTAGCGTAGCCGCATACCGACCCCGGAAGCGGCCTCGCGGCAACTCAACCGTCCGTCCACTCAATAGCGATCGATTACAGGAAAGTACATGAAAGACATATGCGAAAGCATTCGCGTTTTCAACCGACTCCGCGACCCCGAACGACTCGCGATGAAGTACGAAAAAATGCGCACCAACGAGTATGTCTTCCTGCGCGGTAGCTGCCACCTCTTCTACGAGTTGCTTGAGAAAAATACTTTGCCGCCCAACGCTCCGGCAGGGTGGATTTGTGGCGACCTGCATCTCGAGAATTTCGGAAGTTACAAAGGAAGTAACCGATTGACCTACTTCGATATCAACGATTTCGATGAGTCAATCCTCGCGCCAGTTACGTGGGACTTGGTGCGATTCCTCACGAGCATTTTCGCGGCGAAAGACACACTAGACGTTGGTCGCGGCAAAGTGCTTGCGCTGTGCGAGACGTTTCTGTCGTCATACGCTCAGGCGATTGATGCGGGCAAAGCGTATTGGGTGGAACGAGAAACCGCGCACGGCTTGATTCAAAAGCTTCTCACGGAATTGCGTGATCGACATCGTGATGATCATCTAGACAAATTCACCGAGTTAACCAAGAAGCGCCGAACTCTAAGATGTGATGGCGAGCGTGCGCTGCCGATGCAGGCAAACGAGCGAAAGGCGGTCGAAAAGTTGGTACAAACTTACGCGAGCTCACAGAAAGACAGCGGCTTCTTTGAAGTGCTTGACGTGGCTCGACGAATCGCTGGTGTTGGCAGTCTCGGCGCGGAACGCTACGTCGTGTTGATAAAGGGCAAAGGCTCGGCCGACAGCAATTACCTGCTTGACATCAAGGCTTCGGGGCGATCATCGCTTAGCGAGCACGTTCAAACTCAACAACCGCCCTGGACATCCAACGCGCAGCGCATCGTGGCGTCACAAACACGTATGCAAGCCGTCCCGATGGCCTTTCTTGAAGCGGTTGAAGGAAAGCATCAGGCGTATGTCGTGCGCGGTTTGCAGCCCAGCGAGGATCGTGTAGCGCTCGATGATGAACGTGTTGACTTCGCTGAAATTCGAAATGTCGTCGCTCAAATGGGGCAGATCGTGGCGTGGTCACAACTGCGCAGCTCGGGACAGCAGGGCGCAGCATCGACAGACGCGTTGATTGATTTTGGTCGGCGCCACAAGTCGTGGCGCACTGAACTCATTGCCGCGGCTGAGCAGTGCGCCGCACATAATCTCGAAGCTTGGAGGCTTTACGCCACGGCCTACGATGCGGGGCAATTCAAGTAGATCGCTACCCCTTGGTAGCTACGGAGACTCGATAGACGTGACTAAGCCGCAATCACTTGAAGCGACGAGCTTGATGACAGCGCCCCAGAACTTTGGTCCGGACGACGCCGGCTTGATTTGTGGCTATCTTTTTCGCGCCAATGAAGTCGCTCAAGCCATCACCTCGCGTGATGCGCTGAGCTGGCTTCGCGACCATCCAGACGGACAGCAAAGCAGCGAGACGCCACCTCCACAGCATTTTCTCTGGCTACATTTTTCACTAGCGCACGCCAATGCGACGACATGGATGCGCGATAACTTACAGCTGCCAGTTGAATTCTTCGAAACGGTGGCTGAGGGTTTGCACTCCTCGCGCATTGAGCGCGAAGGCGATGCACTGATTGCTGTCTTTAACGATGTTCACTTTGACTTCGCATTTGAGCCATCCGAGCTGGCCGCGCTGTGGATATGCGCCCGCGCGAACTTGGTCGTGACCGCACGCCGCAGTCCGTTACGCAGCGTTGACCATCTGCGTACTGCTGTGCGCAGCGGTGAACACATCGCTTCGTCTATAGCGCTGCTGACGCACTTGTTGCACGCACAAGCGGACGTGTTGGTCGATATTGTCCGACGGGTTACCTCTCGCATCGACACGGTGGAGGATGACCTATTGGGAGGACTCCCGGCCATCGGTCAGCGCGCAAAGCTTGGCGCGCTACGCCGATTGCTGGTGCGGTTGCAGCGAGTGCTCGCGCCGGAGCCGGCCGCACTATTCCGGCTCTTGCAGCATCCTACGCATTGGATGCCAGCTCCGGATGTTCAAGCGCTTCGCGAATCGACCGAGGAGTTCTCGGTTGTCTTGCGGGAAATGGCCACGCTGCAAGAACGAATCAAACTTCTGCAGGAGGAGATTGCCGCGCGGGCAAGCGAGGACAACAATCGTAGTCTGTTCACACTCACCATGGTGACGGTCTGTGCGCTACCCATCAACATCATTGCCGGGTTGCTCGGCATGAATGTCGGCGGCGTACCGCTCGCTCAACACTCCAGCGGGTTCTGGATCATTATCGCAGTCGTTGCCGCATTCACGATTGCAGCGCTCGGGTTGGTTCTGCGCGCCCGCCGTCGCCCTAACGCTGTGTAATTGTCGTAACGGAGAGCATGCTCATCACGAAGCGTTGTGTCGAAAATCTTCCGCGTACTTGGAAGAAAAGTGGAGGCGAACTCGCCCCCACTTTTGCCGTCTGACTTGACTTCTACGAACCGATGCGTCCGCCATCGTCCTTGCGAATGACGATCGTGGCGGACCGAGGACGCTTACCCGCACCGTAGCCGGCGTTCGACGGCCACTGGCTTTGGTACTTTGACACGTCGGCCAAGTTGGCCTGCGACGTTCCTTCGCCCGGATGCTGAATGTTTATAAACATTGTCTTTCCGTCGGGCGTTTCGCACAACCCGGTGATTTCGCAACCAGCGGGCCCGACCAAGAATCGCTTGAGCGTGTCGGCCGTTGGCAACGCACCAACGCGGGTAGTGACGACCAAGTCACCGCCCGTCGCACGTGGGTACGTCAGAGTTCGTGTGCCGCCGTCGCCCACGCGACCTGGAACCGCAGCAAGCATCATGCAGTTGGTGACATCGGTGTACGCGCCGTCGTCAGTTTGGATCCAACAGATCCCGGTGGCGGGACTAAACACCAAACCATCAGGACTCGAGAAATCTTGATCGCTGGTTAAGCTCGAAAGATTCACTGTGCCAGCGGCGGCGCTTGACTCCGCACCGAACAAGTAAACGTCCCAGGAAAACGCAGAACCTGCGTTACTCACGTCTTTGATGCGCAAAATGTGGCCGTTGACATTGCCGCTTTGCGAGGCGGTGCCTTTAGTATCTGTGTATGCGCGGGGATTTGGCGCGTCGGGGGCGGACTGCGATGAACCGCTTGGCTCTGCGCGGCGATTGCTGTTGTTGGTCAACGTGAAATAAATCTCACCATTGGCGGGATTGACGCCATTCCATTCAGGGCGGTCCATTCGGGTTGCACCGACTGCATCGGCAGCGAGACGCGCGTTCACAACTACATCGGCTTGATCTGCAAACTTATACGCCGCGTATCCGCTTACCGTTGGGTTGCTGATCGAAAGTTCAATCCACTGTCCACTGCCGTCGGCCGCGAACTTGGCAACGTAGAGGCGACCAGCGTCGAGGTACTTGTCTCCCGTTGCGATACGATCGGTTGGGCTTGCGTCAGCCGCATCCCAGTTTGCGTTGGACACAAATTTGTAGATGTACTCGTTGCGCGAATCGTCGCCCATATAAACGGCTAGCGGTTGCCCCACTACCAGCTTGCTGAACGCGGCACTTTCGTGCGCAAAACGGCCCAGACCCGTGCGCTTCTTGATTGCCTTCGATTTGTCGTAGGCGTCGAGCTCAACGACGTAACCCATCCCATTCATCTCGTTGCGATAGTCGTCGCTGCCATCCGCCGAGCTGCCGATTTTGCTGTTGTTCCAGCGCATGAAACGGTCTTCTGAGCCCGCGCTTTCCCAGCCGTGACGGCTCGCCGCCCCCTGTGCACGTCCGTAGCGATTGAGGGAGGCAACGCTCTTGTCGTTACCGCGCGCGGCGTTGTCGGAACTACTGCGTGTGAAGTAGCCAAACCAGTTTTCTTCGCCAGTGAGTACCGTGCCCCACGGCGTCTTGCCGGTACCGCAGTTGTTTAGTGTTCCGCGTGTCTTGGTGGCCGAAGTGGAAAATTTCGTAACAAGCAACGCGTTGCCTCGCGCAGGTCCGCTGATCTCAATCTCGGTCAGTGGTGTGATGCGGCGATTAAAGCTGGAGCCCTGAACGTACGCCCATTTGTCGCTGACGAGGCGTGTCTCGATGATCGACAAGCCGTGCAGCGCAACCTCCTTGTCCGTTTCGCTTGCAGGGCGCGGAAGCGTGGTCTTGCCTCCGTCGGCGTGAATGAAGAACGAGCTTCGCGTCTCGTCTGTGGTGGCCTCGTGGTTGATGGCAAGCAGACCGCGGTCGTTTGCGGAAGCAGAAGGTGTACCGGCAGAGGACAATCCCAACCACTCCATACCATCGTGATGGTCACCCGAACGATTCTCAAAATCCGCATCCGTGCCATCGTTCTTAAAAGCAGTCGTAGTGGCGAACAGCGGGTCGCCCAATGCGTAGAGCACGGTTGCGCTATAGCCAACCGGAACGATGACGCGATCAGCAAGACTCTTCGCGACGGCCGCGAAGCCCAGCAGGCGCTCCACCGGTGCTGCAGATACATCATCGCTGCCACACCCGGCCAGACCAAAGCTCGGAATGGCTGCGGTGACCGCCAGGCCTGCGCTGCCACGCAGCATATTGCGCCGGCTCATCCGTGCAGTGAAAATCGATTCAAACGTCGGGTTCGCACTCGTGTTGGAATCGTCATTGTTGAAATCTATGGCGCCGGGCGCATCGAATTTTTTTGCCATTTTTTTACTCACTTAGAAAGAAAAACGCGCCGATGCTCATGCGGGTTGCCTGAGTCGTCGCACGCTTGCGGTAAACGGATGGGACTACTGCTCAGTACGAGCGCCCAAAAAGTGTTGGGCATATCGCGGTGCCATCCGCTCAATCGGGAGCAACACTAGGAAGTCCGCGCTGTCAAAATCAGGATCCCATGCAGGCTCGCCACACACCCAAGCGCCTAAGCGCAGGTAACCCTTGAGCAGTGGCGGAGTGGCAGGGCGCGAACCCATCGGGTCACCTAGGGACTGTAGGCCGCGAATCGGTTCAACGCGGAATTCCATTGGCGCAAGATGTTTCGCCATGAGTTCCGCCCGCAACGCACCAAGGTTCAGCGAACCGCTGTCCAGCGGCACGCTCGCGCAGCCCGCGAGATACTTGACGTTATGGTCACGTACGTAGGCGCCGAGACCGCTCCACAGTCGTGCAAGCGCGCCGCTACTGCGATACGCGGGATGAATACAGGCGCGGCCAACTTCAAAAATCTCATCGGCAATCGCACGCAAGCCGTCGATCCGAAATTCGCCTTCGGAATACATCGTTTTGACTGCGCGCGCACCCCATGGCGGAAGAATTCGGTAAGTGCCCACGACCTTTCCCAGGTTGTCGTCGACCACGATTAAGTGTTCGCAGGCGTCATCAAACATGTCTACATCACGTCCGTCATGGCGATGCAGGTCCGCCCCCATCTCTTCGCAGAAAACTTTGTAGCGCAGTCGCTGAGCCGCGACCACGTCAGCCGCACAGTTGGCGAGGCGCACGCTTAATTGTGGCTCGGTCGATTTGCTGGTGACCAGCGAGGTGGCGACAGGGGATGCCGCTTTGGCATCAGACAGATTTGCAATCGGTGGCATGAGCACGACTCCGTTTGAAGACGCATTCAATGTAGAAATCAAGCGTTACAACCGCGTGACGTTTCTAATTCAGCTTTGTGACGTTGCGCGCGGATTGCGTAACAGACGCGTAACTTTGCGCCCGTAACATGGCCCTTGTGGTTTGTGTGTCATCCAATGGCGCTTCGTACGAATCGTTGCAAAGCGTCGCATGGATTGGCAGCCTTCGCTGTGTCGCGAAGGCGCAGCGCATCCGGCAAACACGTCGGATGCCCTGCCGCTGCTTCCTGAAATCTCTCGTTTGGCCCGCCTCAGTACGACGCGGGCCATTTTTTTCAGGAGGGGCGAACGGCGAGCGTGAGTGACACACCAAATTTGGTCCAGCGCGCGACTTCTTCCTCTAACAAATACGCAGTCAGCGGTCGTTCTGCAAGCCAGGACGCACTGACACGAAGTTCGAAGGACTCGTTGCTCGTATCGAGCGTTGCAATGGGCGACTGCTCGACGCGACCGTGACAAAAAAGCGCAGCAAGGCGAATGCACATTAATCGTCCGATTTGCTTTCGCGAGAGCGCCGTGTGGTCAAGTTTTTTGAGTGACCCCGTGTGACCGAACACCAACAAGGCAAGCGCGTCGCGCTCTTGCTCAGAAAAGCCATAAATGTCGGAATGCTCGATGACGTAAGCCGAGTGCCGGTGATAGTCCTCGTGGGCAATGGCCATACCGATTTCGTGTATGGATGCCGTCCACGAAAGGAGTGCATCGGGCGAAGCGCTATCTCTGCCTTCCACGCGCCTCCAAAATGTTTGCGCCAACGCGTTGACGCGCTGCGCTTGTTCGACATCAACCCCGTACCGTCGTTGCAAACGCTGAACGGTGATGGTGCGCGGATCGTCGCTTGTCGGCGCATCACTTCGATGCAGCATGTCGTAGACCACCCCCAGCCGCAGCGCGCCTTCGGACGGTTCCATCGTGGCGACGTTTAATTCCTGCATGAGCCCGAGCAAGATCGCGAGCCCGCCGGGCAGCACTGGCGCGCGACTCGATTTGAGCGCGGAGAGTTCGATGCGGCTCATCTGACCGGCGTCAATCAGCGCGCTTTTCAGGCGCAGCATCGCGTCAATCGTGATGCTCTGCCCGAATCCGTTTTCAGCAATGATTTCGTAGATCGCTCGGATGGTGCCGGAGGAACCATAGGCGACATCCCAGCCCTGTTTGTAACGCGCTTGCAAAACTTCAAGGCGCGTTCGAACGAATACTTCGGCCTTACGAAATGCGCTTGCCGTTACCGTTGCACCCGGAAAGAAATGCTGCGACAACGTCACCGCGCCAAGCTGAAACGATTCGGTTAATTCCGGTTCGTAGCGCCGACCTACGATGAACTCTGTCGATCCGCCGCCGATGTCAACAATGAGGCGCTCTTGCTCACTCCACGGCAGCGTGTGCGCACATCCGAGATAAATAAGCCGCGCCTCTTCTGGGCCGGAAATGATGTCGATGGGCAAACCAAGCGCGTCAACCGACGCGCGAAGTAGTGCGTCACGGTTGGTCGCAACCCGATACGTGCTGGTTGCCACCGCGCGTACGCGGCTGGCCGGAATTGATGCCAGCCGTTCGCGGAAACGCATGAGCGCTTCGCACGCTTCTTCAATCTTCGCTTGCGACAGCGCGCTATCTCGATCTAGACCGGCCGCCAACCGCACGCCTTCGCGATGCGTGCTGATCGGCACAATCTGTCCACCCTCTTCGCGAGCGATCAACAGCCTAAAACTGTTTGATCCTAGGTCCACTGCGGCCAACGGTTGCGCGTCGCCCTGTCTTCGTGCTGTCACTTTGGCCTCTTACGCTTCGCTCAATCGTTCTGAACGGCGCTCAAAACATAGAGCATATTGCAGGAGTGTGACATGTGGGTGACGATAGCTTCAGTCAGTGGGGGCGTAATTTCCCTAGTGGTGATCGCCGTGATGGGTGTTCGCACGCATCGGAAGTTTGAAAAGACACTTCGTGACATGCGTGTGGGGCTCGCGCCCGATTGAGGCAGCTCGCGTCGCGTCGCATTGGGTTCTGTCCAGTGCGGCGCGGGCGCGAGACTGCCCGTTCGTCACGCAGCTAACGGGTACTATTTCAATAGCTTTATCGCTCTAGCGACTGTTACACGGCACGTACAGGGCGATAAGCGGTATTGTCGACTTTAACGCAAATTAGGCGCAAACGACCACCGGACGGTCGTTCGGCAGCAAAAGCCAATAAGCTATCCAGGCGCGTAAAGCGGGCTAAGCGGCATGCGCGCTACTTCAAACACTGCGCGACAATCGTTTGAATTTGCGCGGGGCTTCGCGTGCGCCCTGCGCTCAACGCGTTGGCGAGTAGCGCGTCGCCGGTGATGCCGTTGAGGCCGCGCAGCGCGAGCAGCACGTCGGTGGCGTTGAGCGAACCGTCGCCGTCGATGTCGAAATTTTTACTTTGAACATAAGTCACGATGTCGGCGGGCAGTGTGCGTGTTGCGCTACCCGCAAAGGTTAGACCGTCAACAAGGCTGGTGCCGCGAAAGCCCATCGCGTAGCGGACTAAGAGCACCCCGTCGATGGCGGGATTGAACGCGGTGTCGCCGTCGATGTCGAGCGAGCATTGCAGCGGTGCGCCGGTTTGTTCGACAAGCACGGGCGTTCCGGCGACCGTGATCGTCGCGGCGCGCGGCGTGCCGGGATTGGCTGCGATGGTCAGTCCGAGACGCGCGGATCCGCTGCCGCCGCTGAAAGCAGGAGTAATCCACGGCGTCGAGGATGAGACACCCCAGACACAACTGAAGAGCACTGCGGACACGTCAACGGAGACCAAACCGCCGCTGGCCGGCGCGCCTACTGGCACAGGAGTTACTGAAAACGAGCACGCGGGTGCAGTGCCCACGGTCGCGCGAAAGACCCCGCGCCCGTGTGTCGCGACAACGAGCTTATTGCCCGGTTGCCACACCATGTCCTCGACCGAAACGTTGGCCGGGCCGTCGGTGGCCGCCCTCCATGTCGCGCCGAGATTTTCGCTCGCGAAGAGGCCCACTTCAGTGCCGGCGTATAGCCACGTTGCGTTGATGGGGTGTCGCGCGATACCGCGCACTGGGCTTGGGGGCAACGCGGTGCCGATGTTGCTGCACACCGCTGCGCCCGTGGTGTCGAGTTTCCAGAAATTGTTGCTGCTGTAACCACCGTGCCCAACGTACACGATGTTGGCGTTGTTAGGGTCAACCAAAATGCGCACAACGGCACGCGACACGGGGTACGCGGGACTCGAAGTCGCGCAGGTGATGTCGGACCAGGTGCTGGGTGAACCGCTGACGGCGTTGGTTGATTTGTAAACGCGACCGTCATTGTGACCGACGTACACCACTTCCGAATTGGTCGGCGCCACAGTGACGGCGCTGATATAGCTGTTGCTCGGGGAGGCCACACGGGTGACGCTCCACGTTGGTGTAGCGGCCTTCACATTGGTGCTCACCCAGAGTCGCTGAGCGCCGCCGTAAAGGCGAGAAGAATTGTTTGGATCCAGTGCGATAGGCGAAATGAAATTGGCCTTTTGTGTGCCCGCCACGCTGTTGGTGATGCAGCCGGCGTAGGCGTCGGCGATGCCGTTACAAATGGAGGCGGCAAAGTTGCCGGTGGTGGCACGATGAATCGCGAGATACACATACTCGCCGTAGAGATAGTTCGCATCAAGCGGATCAACCGTCGAAGCGCCGCCGTCGCCGCCGTACACCGTAGACCAGTTGGTGCCGGTGCCGGACCATTTCAGCGAACCGTTGTCTTGCGTACCGCCGTAGACGACGTTGGCGTTCGCACCAACGCCGAGGAACTGCGTGACACCGAGACCGTTGTTGAGGTTGGTCCAGCCGCCCGCCGGACATCCGCTGGTCTGAGCGGTCAGGGCGTCGATATTGGCGGCTTTGTAAATGCCGCCGTCGTTGCCCCAATAGACGGTGCGCGCTGTCGTTGCGTTGAAATCGCTCGACTCGACAATAGCGTGATTGTCGGCATGCGCCTGAATGGGTGCGCAGTTCCACCGGCTGACCTTGATAAACGTCAGGCCGCCATCGTTGCTGCGGTAGTTGTCCAGTCCACCGACTATCACTAGATTTTCATTGGTCGGATCAACCCATATCGCGTTGTTGTACCAACCTTGGCCGTTCATGTGAAAAGGCGTTGCGCGCGGCGTCCACGTCGCACCGCCGTCTGTCGAAAAATACACACGACCATCTTGCGAGGCTCCCGCGGTGCCGGAAGTGGTGACGGCCGCGTACAAACGACCGGTCGAGCGTGCCCACGCTACCTCAACGCGTCCCCATCCTGTGCCCGTCGGCGGTGCTGCTGTCGCGGGCACAAACACGTTGGTGAACGTCGCGCCGCCATCGATGCTGCGCTCTATGCGGCCATCGGCGCGGCCAGCGACGACGCGCAGCGGATTTGTGGCGTCGATTTTCACGTCGAGTACGCGCGTGCTGCTTTGCTTGGTCCATGTAACGCCGCTGTCCGTCGTGCGGTAAATGCCACCGCCAGTTGCCGCGAACAGGATGGCCGGATTGGTCGGATGCATCGTCAGTCGATTTACATATGACCAGTCACCGCTGCTGGCGGGCGAGGCGCTGCTGAGCTGGTACCACGACGATCCGCCGTTGGTGGTTTTGTACACGCCCGCGCCACGAATCGCGTCGTAGTTGTAGAAGCCCTCGCCAGTGCCGACGTACATGATGGCCGGATCAAGCGGGTTAATCACAATCGACGACACACTGATCGTGGCGCCAAACGAGAGCACTGGACTCCAAGCTGCGCCGCCGTTAGTTGTTTTCCAAATGCCGCCGCCGACTGATCCCGCGTAAAGAGTGTTGGGTTGCCCCGGCACGGTCGCAATCGTGCGTACGCGACCACCGATGTTGCCCGGCCCGAGGCTGGTCCACGAGGCGGAATTGATGCCCGCGTCTAACGGCGCGAAGGGTGCGCGTTGGGTTTGAGTCGCACGCGCGAGCATTTCCTGCTCCACAACCATTTGGTCACGCGCGTTGATCGCGTTACTCAGGCCTTGTGGATCTACGCTGCCGTCGCTGCCTTTGCGTTGTCCTTCGCGAAATGTGGCTAGCTCGCCAGGGTGATCTGGCTTGGGTTGCAGTGCCCTCACCATCGTGCGCTGTATTCGCGCATCGGCCATCGTGCACAGGTCAACATTTGACAAGCTGCGTGTAAGCTTCACTCGCGCGAGCGTAAGTGCGTTGAGTTTCAAGACGTCGGCGACGTAGTTGAATGTCCAATCGCGATTTACATCGCACCGTACTGAACTAATGCCCGATGGCACGATCGCCTCGATGTCGGGCGTGGCGGACGCGGGCGCAATGGCCACAGCACACAACACAGCGAATAAACCGCCGACCCAGGAATTCGTGACGCTATGCGACGCAGCGGACGATGAAAATTCGGTGCTCATGTGTACCTCCCGCACGCCCGGAAGCTCTTAGCCGACAAGTCGGCCATTGTAGGCATGACAATGGCGTTGTCCAAGCCAAATCACTTTCAGAGGCGCTGAGCACGCGGCTTCAGCTTCTGCTCACAAAAACTCCGCTAACACCGCTCCTGTGTGTGACTTTGCGCGCGCTTTGACCACGGTCGGAACGTCTCCTGCGACGACCACATTACCTCCGCCAGTGCCACCCTCGGGACCCATGTCGATAATCCAGTCGGCCTCGGCGATCAGATCGAGATTGTGTTCAATCAAGATCACCGTGTTGCCTGCGTCAACGAGGCGATGCAGTACGTGGATGAGCTTTTCCACGTCAGCCATGTGCAGGCCAACCGTGGGTTCATCGAGCACATAAAGTGTGTGTGGATTGAGCTTGCGTTGGCCCGGCGTTTTCTCAGTGCTCAGCGCACGTTTCTCTTCGGCTGCAGCTGCGAGCTTTTTCGCTTTCGCCGTGAGCTTTGCCGTGCTTGCGGGCGCGGCGCTGTCGGTGAGACGGAACGTTTCTTTGACCTTCGCTAGTTCGGTCACGAGCTTGATGCGTTGCGCCTCGCCGCCGGACAGTGTCGGGCTCGGCTGACCCAGTGTGAGATATCCCAAGCCCACATCGCGCATGAGTTTGAGTGGATGGTGAATGAGCGTCATCGACGAGAAAAAATCGACGGCGTCGTCGACGTTCATCGCCAACACATCGCCGATGGATTTCTCGCGCCACAAGACCGAGAGCGTTTCGCTGTTAAAACGTGCGCCATTGCACACGTCACACGGCAACTTCACGTCTGGCAAAAAGTTCATCTCAATGGTGACCACGCCCGCACCGGAGCACGCGTCGCAGCGCCCGCCTGCCGTGTTAAACGAAAAGCGACCGGGGCCGTAACCGCGCATTTTGGCCTCGCTTGTTTCGGCGTAGAGCTTGCGAATGTTGTCCCAAAAACCGATATAAGTCGCCGGACACGAACGCGGCGTTTTGCCAATCGGCGTTTGATCCACTTCCAACACGCGATCCACCGAGGACCAACCCTCAAGCGACTCGCAACCGATAAGCGCCGCGGCCTTTTTGCGGTTGTTGCGCGCACTGACCAGCATCTCTAGGTTCTCGTGAATGACTTCGCGCGCAAGCGTCGATTTTCCCGAA
>JAGNQL010000065.1 GCA_017989135.1 Burkholderiales bacterium | reverse complement strand
GCATTGATGTGCAAGCCTGGGGAGGTGCTGCGTTTCGCTGGACAGACGACACCGGGCAGCCAGTCGGCGGGACGACCATCTGGAACGTCGGCAGCGCCGATGGCGACTACTTCGCACCGAGTACGGCGCCGTTCATGATCAATTACCGCGTGCACGATTTGGCGGCACTGTTGGCCGCGCTCCGCGCAGAAGGCTGCAACGTTCTCGACAAAACCGACGATTCCGAATACGGAAAATTTGGTTGGGTCATCGACCCAGAGGGAAACAAAGTCGAGCTCTGGCAGCCTCCTGCCGGACAGTAAATCTCGCTCTACTCAATGACGAAGTCAACGGACGCTGAACCGGTATTCGATGGCGGCTGCGCTTGCGGTGCGGTGCGCTATCGAATTCATCGCGCACCAATGTTCGTGCACTGTTGCCACTGCACGCGATGTCAGCGCGAGACGGGCGGCCCGTTCGCCCACCACGCGATGGTCGAATTCACTGAGATGTCGCTACTGCAAGGCGAGCACGAATTCGTCAAAGTTCCGACCGACAGTGGTGGCACCCATTGGGTCGCGCGCTGTCCAACTTGTCGGACAGCGATGTGGAATGAGCACGGTTCGCGCACCGCGATCACGCGCTACGTGCGTGTTGGCACGCTCGACGAGCCCGACCGACTCCCGCCACAGGCGCACATCTTTGTGCGCTCAAAGCAAGCGTGGCTGACGCTTGAAGCGGGCACACCAGCGTTCAGCGCGTACTACGACGCAGCGAAACTGTGGCCGACGGAGAGTTTGGAACGCTACGCTCGCGCGAAGGCGGCGAAGGTCGCGCGTAAGCCACCCCCACCTAAAAAGTCATGACACTCAGCAAGGCAAAAATGGCACGCGCGTGGGAGCAGCCGGTGGACCGCCTGTAGCTGCGGCCGAAGCCGAACAGTCAGAAGCGATAGCCGTTAGGGGTGAATGCAATTGGTCTTAGCGTTTGCGTTCGTGCGTTGTGTCAATCGCTTATAGCTTTTCGCACGTAAGCACTGTCCAACTGCGCCTACCGGCTGTTTACGCTCGCTGTCGACATTCGCCTAAATTCGGCCTAAATAACTGCGTGTCGGTCGCTCGGAGCGAAAAGCTGTACGGAGGTGCGTACGTTCCGACGTTACAACGAAAGACCCAGCATAGCTGAGCCCCCTACTTAGAACACCATTGTTCGCCATGATGGGTCAGCCATGCGCGCCATGAACTGCACGGCACCGCCGAAGGCTTGGCACTCCACGATGAGGTTCGCGGAATCAACGTCGTTTGCAACCAACGCATCGCGACACGCGTAAAACACAGCGCCGTGCTCGATCGCCTCGCGCATCGAATCGAGTATCGTCTTTGGGTGCGCAGAGGCCCGAAGTTCGGCGGCCACGCCGGGGCGCAACAGTTCAACGCTTCTAGCGGCAAAATAAACTTCAACCGGCGTATCCATCGCTGCGGCCGCCGCCGCACAAAAGAACGGTGTTGCCAGACGATGCGGTGCGCGTGGATCGGCCGACCACAAGAGAATCGCGATGCCGTCCACGGGCGAGTTATTCTGCGTTTCGTTCATGCGGTTTGGGCGCCATGGCGTAGTAGTTCGACACGGCCTCAGCCGCGAGCGCGGCGCGAACGAGCAGCGACTCATCGCGACCAAAATCCTCCACGCGTACTCGCGCCAGCCAGCCTTTGCCGTAGGGGTCAAGGTGGATGAGCTCCGGCGCCTGTTCGAGTGCCGGATTTACGGATTCGATCACGCCGGTGACCGGTGCCTTCACGGAAATGATGGTCTTTGCGAGTTCGACAATCCCAATAGAGCGCGCCTGCTCAACGCGCGTGCCAACGGGTTTGACGCGGCACATATAAATCTCGCCGCCTAGGTGAATGCCAAGCGCTGTAATGCCAACGGTCGCGGCACCATCCGCGTCCCGCCGAACCCACACTTGGTGCTCGACTAAAAGGTAAACATCATCCGGAAACTCAAACCCGTGAACGATCATGCGCAGAGTGGCCTTTGGGTAAATCCGTGGGGAAAAAAACTGTGGCGGAAGGGAATGGGAGTCGAACCCACCCGGCAACGCGTGGCGCCGCCCACCGGGTTTGAAGCCCGGCCGATCCACCAGGATCGTTTCCCTTCCAAATCATCACGACACTTCATGCGTGACAAACAACTGACTCTCCGTGCGCAGTTTGTGCGAATCGCCAACGCGCCGAAACAAACCTACACGGTCGAAATACTCAAGAATCTGGATCGCGCGCTTCCGACCTAGCTGTGTCGCATCGCGTAGCGCGGCGGCCGTGACGGTACCTTCGGCCCCTGACGCCAGCGCTCGCGCAATCGTAGCAAGTTCAGTCATCACAGCGGTTGAATATAGAAGATCGCGCACCACTTGGTGCACCTCTCCTTGCTGCGACAAGCGCGCCACCGACCCGCGCAATACCGACTCGGCAATACGGCAGTCTCGCGCAAGGTCACGTATCCACGCGCCTTCGAAACGCGCAGCGTCAATTGGTGCGGCGATCTGCTGCGCGACGCGTTGATCTGCGTCAGACAGGCGAACGCCATGCTCTGGCAAATGAATAGCAGCCCCGCGACGCGTCACTGCGCCCGCTGCAACGAGCTGCGCCAACAGTGCGTCAAAAAGTGACGCATTGAGCCGCGGCAGGGCGAGACGGCGCAACCGAGACGGGTCGGGGCCCAACTCTTCGGGATGCGCGAGGTGGTATTGACGCAACGCGTCGCAGGCTTTCATTGACGCGGCTGCCGCGCGTACTCCTGAGAGCGCAAACTGACCGTCCGCCGATTGCGCGACGAGCGCTGAATCCGGGTTGAGCCCACCGGGTGGCCACGCGTCGGCGCGAATTCCTTCAACGCGCCGAAACTGGTCAATGGCTAAGCCGTTTTCACTGACCGCGAGCAACGCGCTGAACCGCTCCGTGACCGACGGCAGCGCCATCGCATCGAGCTCCGCCATCCGTTGCGGCGTGCGCCGGTATCGCGCCGGTGCCGATGGGTCTAGCACCCTGCCACCGCCTATCGTTCGCGACGCCGCTGCGTCGCGTAGGACAACGCGATCATTCCGCCACAGCCCCACGGGTTGCCGCAACACAAGTTGAGCGCGCGCGGTCGCGCCTGGCTTGATTGCGTCGCCGGCGTCAAGAACTGCCACGCTCGCCATGACGCTAGCAGCGCCGACGTGTACGTGTACGCTGGCCCCGGAGCGCAGATTCGACGTCTCGTCCTGCCAAACGGTGAGTTCTACGTCGACGCGCGCACTTACAGAAGTAGCACCCGCTTCGACCAACCATTGCCCCCGCGCCAAATCATTCTTCGCGGCCCCAGCTAGGGCCACAGCGCAACGCTCTCCAGCGCGCGCGAGCTCAACGCGTTTGTTTTGCGCGTGCAAACTGCGAACGCGAAGCGCCATATCCGCGCGCGCTGGTGCTAGTTCAAGTACGTCCCCGATGCGCACCTCGCCCGCATGTACGGTCCCTGTACACACCGTGCCTACGCCGTCGATTGTGAATGCGCGATCTATCGCTAACCGAAACGCACGGCCCGCCGCGGTCTCGGGAGTAAAGGAATGCGCCTCGGCAAACAACCAGTCACGCAGCGAAGCCACGCCGTCACCCGAAACGGCGGAGACGCAAAATGTGGGCGCATTCGCCAATGCGCTGCCAGCCACCAACGTCCTCACTTCAGCCAGGACCTCGGCACGCCTCGTCGCGTCAACTCGATCAGCCTTCGTGATGACAACAGCACCACGGGTGATCCCGAGCAGCGAGAGCACAGCCAAATGTTCGCGAGTCTGTGGCATCGGGCCGTCGTCCGCAGCGACGAGAAGAAGTGCCAGATCAACGCCAGTCGCGCCCGCGAGCATGGTGTGCACCAAACGCTCGTGGCCCGGCACGTCGATGAAGCCAATACGTTGGAGTTCAGGCGCATCAGGCTCAATTACATCAGCGGCAATTGTCGGCACATCAAGAAACGCGTAACCCAGCTCGATGCTGATGCCTCGTTGCTTTTCCTCGGGCAGCCGATCCGTGTCGACGCCCGTGAGCGCGCGCACGAGCGTGGTCTTGCCGTGATCAATATGCCCTGCAGTACCGACAATCATGCTTCGCGTGCGCCGTCTTAACTACGCAAACAAATCGTCCACCATCCGACTGAACCACTTGAAGTCTTCGGTAAGCAGTTCTGTACGGCGGACGTTGTCGTCGATTTGTGACTGTTCGATGATGCCTTCGGCGTTGAGTTTGTAGTCGAATTGCACGTTGATCGCTTCGCGCGGCTCGCCGTTGACGAGCATGTAGCAAAGGTTGTCCGGTAGCGCGTATTTCGGTGTGCGCCCAGCGATACGCTCGGCAATGTACTTGGCGACGATACGGCCATGTTGATTCGCAACGTGGCCCGCTTTGGGGTAGAACAAAAATTGCGGCGAGACCATTCCGACCGCGTCGCCGATCACGTACACGTTAGGGTCGGATTTCATCGTGAGCATCAAAGGATCGACCGCAGTCCAACCCGTAGGCTTGCCTTCAGCGTTCATGCCAATTGCACCGGCCTTCCATGCAATGTCGCCCGCTTGGTGGGGCGCCATGAGCACCGCGTGATCAAACTTCACGTCGCCCGCAGCGGTCTTGATCCGCTTCGCGAACGGATCAATTTCCTTCACATGCGCGTTCGGCACGTAGGTGATGATGTCTTTGTAGAGCTCGGAGAAAGCTGTGCGGAATCCAATACCAATGGGCCGCACGCCATCTTTGTGGTCGAGGATGGTGATGTGGCCTTTGATACTGTGCTTCTTGAACCACCACGCCACCAGACACGCACGCTCGTAAGGACTTGGCGGGCAACGTTGCGGCGGCGGTGGCAAGTTCATTACCCATTCACCACCTTTGAAATCATGCAGCGCGCGCTTGAGCGCGAAGTGTTCGGCGTTGGGCACGTAGGCGGCTGGGAAGCGCGCCTTGGTCGCCTCGGCCGCGCGACGGTCATTACCAAACCACGCTTCGTAGTTGTAACGAATACCAGGCGCCATCACGAGGTAGTCGTAATCGAGCCATCCAAGGTTTGTCACGACGCGCTTGGCGTCGCGGTCGATAGCCAGAATTTCGCTTTGGATGTAGCGATAGCCGTGACGCTCGCTGACTTGCAAGTACTCGTACGTCAAGAACTGCGTGTCGACAACGTCGATGAGCCACTTATTGCTCATCGGGCAAGAGAAGAACGTGTTGTTGCGCTCGAGCATGATGACTTCAGCGTCGGGCGCGAGTTTGCGTAGGTACTTTGATACCGTGAGACCGCCCCAACCACCACCGCACACCACCACCCGCGGCGCTTTACCTTTCGCGATGAGCGGCGAGGTCTGGCTGCCAATCAGAAATGGCAGTGGCGCGGTCGCGGCATTACTGTTAGCGGCGAGAACCGTAGCGGTACTAGCTGCGGCGGTGAGGAATTGGCGTCTGTCGATGCTCATGAGCAATCCTTGTGACTGAGTCTGAAGTGTTTAGGAGTAAAGCTTTGCGCGTAGCTCGGGTAGCTGTCGCGTGAAGACTTCTGGTGATTCGAGACAACGCATGTCAAGCAGCAACCGTCCGTCATTGATGCGGCCAATCGTCGGGATCGGGAGCGATCGGAGCGCAGCGGCGAGCTCGTCAAGTGCACGCCCACCGGCTCTCTTGTCAGTGGGCTGCAATGCCACTCCGGCCGAGGGCAAGCGCTCCACAGGCAATGAACCAGAGCCAATTTGCCCCTGCATCGCAAGTACGCTCGCGCGAAATCGTGGTGCAACGGCCTTCGTGAGAGGTTCGAGCAGCACATTGGCGGTTGCCTCAATCTGCGCCAACGGACGAGTCAACAACCGCAGCGTCGGCAAATCTTGCGTCAAGCGCTCCGGCCGCAAATACAACCGCAACGTGGCTTCGAGCGCGGCGAGCGGCAGCTTGCTCATACGCAGCGCTCGTTTCATCGGGAACTTGCGGATACGTCCGATCGCGTCGCGCGACCCGACGATCAGACCCGCTTGTGGCCCGCCCAGCAATTTATCGCCACTAAAGGTGACGACGTCGCAACCGGCAGCCAACAGCTCTTGTGGCAAGGGCTCGCGTGGCAATCCCCAATTTGAGAGATCGACCAATGCACCACTTCCGAGGTCGGTCGCAAGCGGCACGCCACGAGCGTGACAAATTTTCGCTAACTCACCCTCTTCCACGGAGGACGTGAAGCCTTGCACGGCATAGTTGCTTGTGTGAACTTTCATCACGAGCGCTGTGCGCTCGGTGATGGCGCGTTCGTAATCATGCGGATGCGTGCGATTGGTGGTGCCGACCTCGACCATCGTCGCCCCTGCGGAGGCCATCACATCAGGCATCCGAAACGCGCCGCCAATTTCAACGAGTTCTCCGCGCGAGACCACCACTTCGCGACCACGCGCCATTGCTGCGATGGTCAGCAGTACCGCCGCGGCGTTGTTGTTGACCACCGTTGCGGCCTCGGCACCGGTGAGTTCGCAGAGTAAATCCTCAACGAGCGAATCGCGGTCACCACGCGAACCTGTATTGATGTCGAACTCAAGATTGTTTGGCCCAGACATCATCGCCAAGACATATTGCAGTGTGCTATCGGACAACAGCGCGCGGCCGAGATTCGTATGAATCACAGTACCCGTCAGATTGAGCACCGACCGCATTCGTCCGGCTAAGGTCGAGTCAACGCGAGCGGATATCGCTGCCTCCGCTGCGCCGGGAGCAATCGCTGTGCGCGCAAGCGTGGCAGTCTTCGTCAAGGCTCGCCAATCATCGAGCTGCTTTCGAGCAATGCGCGCCACCAAGGTGTGGCCGTGCACCGCTACAAGCGCGGCAACACCTGACTGACGCAATAGCGTATCGACGGAAGGTAGATCTTTGAGCGCGGCGGCTTCGTTAAGCTGGGAGGCCTGCGAACCGTCAACTACGGATTCTGGGGGCCTCGTCATCATGGTGCTCCGGGGTCGGGTGGCGCAATGGCGCTTTCGTCAAAAAGCAGCATTAGGTTGCGGCCATGACGTCGCTTGCCTTCGTCAGCCACAAGCAAGTCCAAAGTAACAGTAGCGAGGTCATCCGCGACGGGCTCGATCAAGGGATCGCGATCCGTGTGCATGATCTTGAGATAGTGATTGCACTCGTCACAGGTCTCCGCTTGAATACTCGCGAGCGCAGCGCGCGCAGCAGCGCCATCAGCATCCGTCTCTGCAGTCGACGCATCAAGCGCGTGATAGGCGAGACTCTTGCTTGATGCACAGCGCGGGCAGCGAATCCGCACCATATGCCATTCGCAATTGCACAGCGAACAATGCAAGTAACGGTGCCCCTGCGTGCCACCGGTAGCACGGGTGACGCTAGCGGTGGGTCCGGAGCCGCAGCACGGACACACGGTGTCGTCGTTGGTGCGTGGAAACGGGTCTGCGCTGGCGGCGGGTGACGCGCCCACCGCGGCCGCCATCCGCGTCCAGTAAACCTGAAGGGCAGCGGCGATGAACGGGGCGGCCGCGATGTCGAACGAGGCTTTTGTCGCACCCAACAGCGCGTCCGCCTGCGCTTCAAGGAACTCTGAATCGGCGACGGACAGAGCGTCAAGCGTTGCGTAAGCGCTGTCGGGTGCGGTCGGCCTTACGAGAGCGACCAGTTCACGCAGCATCGACTGCCAAACGGAATGTCGCGACCACGTCGCAGCGGGGAGCGCAGACATGCCATGAGCGCGGGCCACGGCCAGCGCAGAGGGAGCCGGAATGTCAACGTCGACGAACTTGGCGACCAACGTTTGCTGTGCGCCCGCGACCGCCGCCATCAGCGTCATGTACGCCTCCATCGCATGCCCGCGAGCAAGCTGTGACAAACGCATTTGTCGTTCGGCAAACACCGTCGACACATCGGGCAGCCTAAGCAACGGCGCATCCCCAATCGACTGCGCTGCGATCTCCTCCGCCGACATAATGCGCACTGTTGCGCTCGCCACCATTATTCAAACCTTTCAACAAAAAGCGGGCGGTTCATGCGAACCCGCCCGCAGTATCTAGCGCCTCTCAGGGAAACTGATTAACGCTTGTTCACTTCCTCGCGCCACAAGGGATGATTGGCCTTCGCCCATTCGTCAGATACCGTTCCACGCGTCATCGCACGAACCGTCCCCTTGACCCAAATAGCTGCGTATACATGCACGATGATCGACGCAATAAGCGCCACCGCCGCGATGGAATGCAACAACACTGCAACCCGCATCAACGAGATTGGGAAAAATGGTGCAAACCACGGCCGCCAGAACATGAACCCCGTGACTAGGAGCACTGCGAGGCTAAGCGCCGCAATCCAGAACACGAGCTTCTGACCGTAGTTGTATTTACCCACGGGCGGCATACGCGACTTGTCGCCGCGCATCATCTCTCCCATGTGCTTCTTCCACTCGCGGTCGGAATCCGAAATGACGTTCTCACGCCAATAGCGAATAAACATACCCGCGAATGAGAGCACCATGACCAGTCCCGCGAACGGGTGCAGGATGCGTGCCCACGCGCCGCCACCAAACAGGTTGGTCAAGAAGAACAGGCTGGGATGAAAGAAGGCCAAGCCCGACAATGCGGCGAGCACAAACATGAGCACGACGAACCAATGGTTCATTCGCTCACGCTCGTTGTAGCGTTGCAGCAGTTTAGTAGCCATCACGCTTTCTCCTTTTCGTCGTTTTTGTCTTCGCTCTTCTCTTCAATCGGCCCGACCTTCACGTAATGGAAGAATGACGCAACCACCGCGCCGATCATTCCAGCGACGGCGAGTGGTTTGGCGATGCCTTTCCACAATGAAACTAACGGACTGATGCTCGGATTTGTGGGTAACCCCACCAATTCCGGCTGATCGGCATGCTTCAGAACGTACATCACGTGAGTGCCACCAACGCCCTGCGGGTTGTAGAGCCCGGCGTTCTGGAATCCGCGTTCCTTCAACTCGCCGGAGCGCTTTTCACCATATGACACCATGTCCGCCTTAGTGCCAAACGAGATCGCGCCAGTCGGACACGTTTTCACGCACGCGGGCTC
Organism: Burkholderiales bacterium; assembly: GCA_017989135.1. Classification (GTDB taxonomy): domain Bacteria; phylum Pseudomonadota; class Gammaproteobacteria; order Burkholderiales; family Casimicrobiaceae; genus Casimicrobium. The sequence goes on along the minus strand of JAGNQL010000065.1, from coordinate 5,442 downwards.
AAGGCCAACCCCTACACGATCAGAGCACAAAGTGCACTTGTAGGCCTTGTTGTCTTTCTGCGAAATGCGCGGGACGTCGAACGGGCAACCTTTGACGCAGTAACCGCAGCCAATGCAGTTTTCAGACACGAAGTCCACGATGCCGTTCGCGTGTTTAACGATGGCGCCCGGCGATGGGCACGCCTTTAGGCACCCCGGATCTTCGCAATGCATACAGCCGTCTTTACGGATCAGCCATTCAAGACTGCCGGCCTTGGGCTCTACTTCGTAGAACTTCATGACCGTCCACGAACTCGCCGTTAGATCGGCCGGGTTGTCATACACGCCAACGTTATCTCCAACGTCGTCGCGTAGGTCGTTCCAGTTCATGCACGCGACCTGGCAGGCTTTGCAGCCAATGCACTTGGACTCGTCTATGAGCTTGGCAACCTCAGGCACGGCGCTGCGTATCTGAGGCGATGGGGTAGTGGTCGCGGAGCGCGCCATTACGTCTTGAGAAATTACACCAGTCATAACGCTCCCCCTACACCTTCTCGATGTTGACAAGGAACGCCTTAAATTCTGGCGTCTGCGAATTGGCGTCACCCACAAACGGTGTCAGCGAATTGGCCAAGTAGCCATTTTGCGTGACGCCCTTGAAGCCCCAATGAATTGGTATGCCTACGTGGTGCACCTTCTTGCCGTCGACATCGAGCGCTTTGATGCGCTTGGTCACGACGCACGCTGCAATGACCTCGCCGCGGTTCGAGCGAACCTTGACTTTGTCACCCTGCTTGATGCCTTTTTCCTTCGCGAGCTCTTCGCCAATTTCGACGAATGCAGCCGGCTGCGTGATCGCGTTGCTTCGCGAGTGTTTCGACCAATAGTGGAAGTGCTCCGTAAGTCGGTAAGTCGTCGCCGCGTACGGGAACTCCTCTTTCTTACCAAACGCTTCCAGATCGCCTTTGTACACACGCGCGGCCGGATTGCTGACCGCCTTGGCGTTGGTCGGGCACATCAAGTTCACGCCGACCGGCGTCTCAAACGGCTCGTAGTGTTCAGGGAACGGACCTTCGTTCATGCCGACAGCGTGCAAGCGTGCCACGCCTTCCGGGTTCATGATGAAGGCACCGACACCCTGCTCTGGTGCCGCGTCTGGCCGCATATCCGGCACGTCCGCGCCGCCCGCCCAACTGGTGCCGTTCCACGCCAAGTATTTGCGCGATGGATCCCACGGTTTGCCGTCTTTGTCCGCGCTTGCGCGGTTGTAAATGATGCGACGATTGGCCGGCCATGCGAAGCCCCAGTTTGCGAACACACCCAACCCGGTAGGGTCGGAGTTGTCACGACGCGCCGTGAGATTGCCAGCTTGACTGAAACAACCAGAGTAGATCCAGTTGCCGCAACTCGTCGAGCCATCGTCACGCAACATTGCAAAGCCCGGCAACTGCTCCCCAGCCTTCACCAACACCGTCGGCGGAGCCGTCGGATTTTTGGGGTCTGGCGGTGCGACGACGTCAGCTAGTGCCTTGCCGTTAATTTCTCGCAGCAACTCAACCGCCGTCGGGAAGTTGGCATTCAAGTACGGCCAAGTCAGCGCTGCGACGGGCTCCGGCAGCGAACCGCCGTCCTTCGAATACATCGCACGCAGCTTCTGGAAGAGCCGCGCCATGATCTCGGTGTCGGTTTTGGCCTCACCCGGCGGATCAACCGCTTTCTCTTTCCATGTGATGACGCGGCTTGAGTTCGTAAAGCTGCCCGCTTCTTCCGCAAAACAACTCGTAGGGAACCGGAAGACTTCGGTTTGCATCTTCGACGAATCGACGTCGTTGAGCACTCCGTAGTTTTTCCAGAACTCACTGGTTTCCGTCTCTAGCGGATCCATGACCACGAGATACTTCAACTTGGCGAGCGCCGCTGACAGCTTCTTCTTGTTCGGCACGGCCGCAAGCGGATTGAAGCCTTGGCAAATGAAGCCGTTCATCTTGCCTTGGTGCATCCGCTCGAACATTGCGAGGACGTCGTACGCTCCGTCACGTTTCGGGAACCAGTCGTAGGCGAACCCGTTGTCAACCGTGGCTGCATTGCCGTAGTACGCCTTGGACAAGCTTGTGAACCATTTCGGGAAGTTCTGTGTAAACGTCATTTGGTTCGGACGCAACGGTTTCCCCGTACGCGAAGCCAAGTACGTAGTACGATCAACATCCGCCTCGGTGGGTGACGACAAGTAGCCCGACAGTACCTCGGAGTACGCGCACATATCGGTGATGCCTTGAACGTTGGCGTGGCCACGCAATGCGTTGATGCCGCCCCCCGGTCGCCCCATGTTGCCAAGCAGCAACTGGATCATCGCCATGGTGCGGATGTTTTGCGAGCCGACCGAGTGCTGCGTCCAACCGAGCGCGTAGCAAATCGTCATCACTTTGTTCGTCGCTGACGTAGCCGCCAACATCTCGCAAATAGTGATAAATCGATCTTTCGGCGTACCGGTAATGCGGCTAACCAATTCTGGTGTGTAGCGCGAGTAGTGCTTCTTCATCCGTTGGAAGACACATAATGGGTTTTCCAACGAGTCGTCAACTTTGACAAAACCGTCTTCGCCCAGTTGGTAACCCCAGCTTGATTTGTCGTAGCTGCGCTTCTCGACGTTGTAACCACTGAAGAAGCCGTTGTCGAAGCCGAACCCTTCCTTCGTCAGGAACGTGGCGTCGGTATTCAACTTTACGTAGTCGAGATGAATCTTGCCTGTTGAAAGCAAATAATTGATGACGCCGCCCAAGAAAGCGATGTCGGTTCCTACGCGAATCGGCGCGTAGTAATCAGCAACCGCAGCGGAGCGCGTGAAACGCGGATCAACGACGATTAGTTTGGCCTTGCGCTGTTGTTGCGCTTCAACGACCCATTTGAATCCACACGGATGCGCTTCGGCGGCATTGCCACCCATGACGAGAACGAGATCAGCATTCTTGATATCAGTCCAAGAATTTGTCATCGCTCCGCGACCGAAAGTCGGGCCCAGACTGGACACCGTCGGTGCGTGTCAAATACGCGCTTGTGTATCTAAACCAACAATTCCTAGACCACGAGCGATTTTGACGCTCAAGTACCCACCCTCATTGGACGACGCCGACGAGATGAGAAACCCGGTGGTGTTCCAACGATTTACCGTCACGCCTTTGTCATTAGTCTTGACTAGATTTGCGTCGCGGTCAGCCTTCATGTGTTTGGCAACGCGTGTCAGCGCGTCATCCCACGAGATTCGTTTCCACTCTGTGCTGCCGGCTTCCCGCACTTGTGGAAACGTGACGCGATTAGGCGACTGGATCATGTCCATTACGCCAGCGCCCTTAGGGCAGAGCGTGCCGCGATTAACCGGGTGGTCAGGGTCGCCTTCAACGTGAACGATGGTTGATTTCACGTTTTTGGCCTTATCGCCCAAGGTGTAAATCACCATACCGCAGCTCACTGAGCAGTACGGACACGTACTTCTTGTCTCGGTCGTTCGGGCCAATTTGAAGTTTCGCGTTTCGGCCAAAGCGGCCGTGGGTGAAAACCCCAACGCGACAAGACTGGAACTGACCAGCCCTGCTCCACTGACCCGAAGGAATTCCCTTCGGCTGATTTCCATACACATTCCTCCTGTTAATGTCGGTACCTCACACGCCTTCGGGCCGCCCGCCCTAAGTACACCCACGTGCAAGCGCGTGGATAAAAGAAGCGTTGTTTCGACTTTGCCGCAGCATTGTGGTGTAGCGCAGGCCTCATTGCAACAAGAACGCCGAGCAATCTTTCAAATGCAATCGATTACATATTGCAAAGCGCGGTTGCGTTAGAAAGCGTTGGATCGGATTGAGTGGAGCCAACCCCGGGCGAAAACAAGATTAGCGGACTCACTCTAGCCGCTGGCGCTACGGTTAGGGCTTATGCGCTTTTTTTGCGCGGGAAGTGCAACTTGACACAGAGCCCTCGTTCCATCGCCTCCGATCTGCGAGGCGTTGGCCGTTTAGTGATTGACGCGACGACTGGAATCACCGATTTAGTTGAGGCAATGCATCGCAACATTGCGCGAGTGCCTGGCGTCACGCCGTCGCAGGAAAACGGCCGTACGAGCGGCGTTACTGGGTTTGTGTACCGCACCGTGCGCGGCGTGACTCGGGTGGTCGGTGGTGGGGTTGACGCGGCGTTGGCGTTGGTGTCGCCGGCGCTCTCCGACGTGCCGTCACCGCGCGCGCGCGGCGCGATTGTTGCAGCGCTCAATGGCGTGTTGGGCGACCATTTAGAGGAGACCAACAACCCGCTCGCCACGAAGATGCAGCTTCGCAGCGCCGCTCAAGCGCTGTCGCTTTCGCGGGAAGCACTCTCCGAGCACTTGCCACTCGCTACGCCAAAAATCGTGGTGTTCGTGCACGGGCTTTGCATGAACGAGCAAGGGTGGATTAGCGATGCTAGCGACTCGCAAAGCGTGATCGACGACACCTGCGATTTCGGCCAGCGACTCGCCGCTGAGGCGGGCTTCACACCTGTTTACCTTCGTTACAACACGGGGCGTCACGTGTCCGAGAATGGGCGCGAGTTCGCAGCGCAAATGAAAGCCTTGGTCGCCGCGTGGCCGGTGCCGATTGAATCCGTGGTAATCGTGGCGCACAGTATGGGCGGACTTGTATCGCGCAGCGCCATGCATTACGGCCGCAAGGCGCGCCATGCGTGGTGCAAATCGATTGATGCGATGGTGTTTCTCGGCACGCCGCATCTGGGGGCGCCGTTGGAGCGCGGCGGCCACTGGATTGATCTTTTGCTTGGTGCGACACCGTACGCGTCGCCGCTGGCGAAACTCGGCAAAGTCCGGAGCAACGGCATCAACGATTTGCGGCACGGCAGCGTGCTCGATGACGATCGACACGCAGACAGCGGTGCGCCGCTTCCTGCGAACGAGCATCGCATTGTGAAGCTACCGCCTGGCGTGCGCTGCTATGCGATTGCGGCGACGATGAAGCCATCCGGACACGAGAAGGCAGATTGGATGGGCGATGGTTTGGTGCCGCTCTCCAGTGCGCTCGCGGAGGACGAAACTGACGCGCGTTCGTTGAAGTTCGCAGAACAAAATCGTGCGGTGGTCAACGATCGCAGCCACATGGATTTGCTCAACGACCGCACGGTGTATGCGTTGCTTCACGGCTTCATTGCGAAATAAGCACTGCGCCGCACCACAACAAGCGCATACTGCATCGGTCTACTTAATGTCCGGAGCTTTTCTATGACTCTCTGCCCTATCGCGCTCGCCGTCGGCTGCAAAAAGTGCGCCATATTTTCCGTGTGTCCCGTGAAGGGCGTCATAGGCGATTACAAGCCAGAAGCAAAGCCCGAAGCGAAAAGTACGTCGAGCAAAAAGAAGTAGTTACTTTGCGTGCGGCGCGCACCATCGACGGGCGATTTTGCGCGCGTAGCAGCACCGTTTTGAGTCAA
>JAGNQL010000247.1 GCA_017989135.1 Burkholderiales bacterium | reverse complement strand
GTGACCGCGGGCGGCAGCAGCGGCGGCGCGGCGGTGGCGTTAGCGCAGCGCTTACTACCGGTCGCCGACGGTTCGGATTTCATGGGGTCACTGCGAAATCCTGCCGGGTGGCAAAACATTTTTGGCATGCGTCCGAGCCAAGGCCGCGTGCCGTTTTGGCCAACGGCGGACACTTGGGTTGCGCAGCTCGGCAGCGAAGGGCCGATGGCGCGCACGGTGCTGGATCTAGCGAAATTGTTGTCGGTGCAATCGGGCTATGACGCACATGTGCCGCTGTCGATCAACGACGGGCCGCAGGAATTTTTGCGCGACGGCGACGCGGCGAATTTGCGCGATGTGCGTATCGGTTGGCTCGGCGATTTGGGCGGCTACTTGGCGATGGAGCCCGGCGTGATGGAGGTGTGCGAACAATCTCTCAAACGCTTTGCCGATGCTGGCGCGACGGTGGAGCCGCTTGCGCTTGGGTTCGACGCGGCGCGGGTGTGGGATGCGTGGCTCGTATGGCGGCGTGCGTTGGTGGCGCCGAAAGTAGCGGCGCTTCTGAGCTTGCCGAATGCGCGCGAGCAGATCAAACCGGAAGCGCTGTGGGAACACGAGCGGGTCATGGGTTTGAGCTTCATGGATTTCATGAAGGCGAGCGAAACGCGCACTGCGTTTCACGCGCATTTGCTCGGCTTGTTCGAGCGATTCGATGTGCTTGCGTTGCCCACCGCGCAATGCTGGCCGTTCGCTGCGACCGAACATTGGCCGAAGGTGGTCGGCGGTCGCACGATGGATACGTATCACCGCTGGATGGAAGCGACAATCTACGCGACGTTCGCGGGATTGCCAGCGATCAGCGCGCCGGCGGGGTTTAACGCGAACGGGCGATGGCCGATGGGCATACAACTGATCGGACGGCCGAAGGGTGATGCGGAGTTGTTGCGTTTTGTGGCGGCGTATGAAGGGGTGATCGGGGACTTGCTCGCGCGACGACCGACCGAAGTTGGCTAGTAAAAGCGCATGCGGGAAGCACCTGTGGGAGCGGGCTTGCCCGCGATTCCCCGGTGGCAACCGCCAATCGCGGGCAAGCCCGCTCCCACAGAGGAACCCAACGGGTGAATGATGCTGGAGTGGCGGACTAAGAAATCAGTGCTCGCTGTTTCAGTAAGTAGTCGCGCGTAGCAGGCGCACTCGTAAGGCCAATCGCGCGATCAAAACTCTCCGTGGCTTCTTCAACGTTGCCCGCGAGCGACGCGAGATGTGCGCGCGCAACCCAATACGGTTGATAGCTCGCGAGTCGTGGGTGAACAAGCGCATCTAGGCGTTGTCGCGCGCCCCACACTTCGCCAGCCTGGGCGAGCGCAACAACATGGGCGATCTGTGCGCCAAGACTTGGCGCACACTCAATCAGCTGCTCGTAGAGTTTCGCGACCGCGAGCCACGGCGTTTCGCCGGTAAATAGCCGTTGACAGTGCGCTGATTGGATCGCGGCTTCGAGTTGGAATGGACCAACGGATTGATGTGCCGCTGCCGCACGCAACAGTGCTTCGGCCTGCACTATGGCTTCGCGATTCCACCGCCCGGTGTCCTGCGCGGCGAGCGGCACAAATCCGCCTTCGCTGTCAAAGCGCGCATCGCTTCTCGATTCACAAAACAGCATCAGCGCGAGCAGACCCTTCGCTTCGGGTTCATTTGGCAAAAGCGTGCAAACGAGTTCGCCAAGATACAGCGCTTCGCCGCGCAGCGCCTCTTGATGCGCGCCGTGGCTCTCGTCGACGTCACCCGCTTGCATCGCGTCCCAGCCCAAACCATACGCGGCGTAGATGGCTTCGAGCACTGCGTGCAAACGCTCTGGCAATTCGGCGTCACTCGGTTCTTCAAATTTGAGCCGAGCATCGCGAATTTTTTGCTTCGCGCGCACGAGGCGTTGCGCCATGGCGCCGGGCGACGCGAGCATCGCTTGCGCAACAACGTTGGCGTCGAGCCCGAGCACGGTTTGCAGCATGAGCGCAGGCCGAACGGCGGCGTCGATTGCGGGGTGCGCGCACACAAACAAGAGTTTGAGTCGAGCATCAGGAATCGTGGGCAGGTCTTCGGCTACGCCTTCGTCTTCTAGCAGCGCTTGCACCTCCGGACTGTCGTGCAAGCGCTGGTGTCTTGCGATCTGCAAGAGTTCGCGTTTGGCGACGCTCAGTAGCCACGCGTCCGGCGCGTTCGGAATGCCTTGCGCGGGCCAGTGCTCCAGCGCTTTTGTGAGCGCGGTCGCGAGGGCGTCTTCTGCTGCAGCAACGTCGCGCCATTGGTAGGCGAGCCACGAGAGAAGGCGCGCGTAAGAATCGCGCGCGGCGCGCACGGCGGCCGCGTGCGCGGAGGTGGTCGCTGCGGGTGGCGAAATCACCGTCGATTTCGTTGCAGGATTGGTAGCAATCGCTTAGCCCGGTGGGACTAACACGGGTCGCACTTCCACCGCACCGACAGCGGCAGCAGGGCTTCGAGCGGCCCACTCCAGCGCGTCGTCGAGCGTGGCGACTTCGATCACAAAATAGCCGCCGAGCTGCTCTTTCGAATCGGCGAAGGGTCCGTCTTGCACTTGCCGCTTGCCGCCCACGATGCGCAAAGTCGTCGCAGTGTGTGGCGGTTGAAGGCCGTGGCCGTTGACCATGACGCCCGCGCCTTTCATTGCGCCCATGTACGCACCCCATGCGCCGAGGTAGGCTTGCCGCGCGGCGGGATCGACTGGCGCGGTTTGCGATTGCGGCTCTGTGTAGAAGGTCAGCATGTATTGCATGGAAATTCCTATCGGTGTGGTTTGGCGGCCCGACGAATTGTCAGACTCTACACGCTGATGCGCGAGCAACGTCGGAATCGACACATTCCGCAACAATAATTTCAGGCAACAAAAAGCCCGACACTTGGTCGGGCTTTCTTTAGAGGGTTGAGCGCGTTTAGTTCTCAATCACCTTACGCATCTGCTTCATCGCTTTGACTTCGATCTGGCGAATGCGCTCTGCGGAAACGCCGTATTTGTCGGCGAGGTGTTGCAGCGTTTCTTCTGCATCTTCGGCGAGCCAGCGGCGCGTGATGATGTCACGTGAGCGCTCGTCGAGCTGCGTGAGCGCGAGCTTCAAGCCTTCACTCTGCACACGACCCGTTTGTTCGGCTTCGATGATGCGCGCGGGGTCGCAGTTTTCATCGGCTTGCAGATACGCAATCGGTGACGTGCCTTCGCTCTCAGCGTCGTCCGGCGTTCCGTCCATCGCGATGTCGCGTCCGGACAGCCGCATGTTCATCTCGAACACTTCCTCCGGCTTGACGTTGAGTTCTTTGGCTATGCGCTTGGCTTCGGCTTGCGTCAATGCATGCTCGCCCGAACGCATGGCGCGCAGGTTGAAGAACAGTTTGCGTTGAGCCTTGGTCGTCGCGACCTTGACCATGCGCCAGTTCTTCAGGATGTACTCGTGAATCTCGGCGCGAATCCAATGCAGCGCGAACGACACGAGGCGCACGCCACGTTCTGGGTCGAAGCGTCGCACAGCTTTCATCAAGCCGACGTTGCCTTCTTGTACGAGGTCGCCTTGCGGCAAACCGTAGCCCATGTAATTGCGGCTCACGGAGACCACGAGGCGCAGATGGCTCATGACCAATGCACGTGCGGCTTCGACGTCTTGCGTGTATTTCCAGCGCAGGCCGAGCTCTTGTTCCTGCTCAAGCGTGAGCAGCGGATATTTGTTTACAGCGGTTACGTACTGGTCAATCGTGCCCAGTGCGGACGGAACCGGAAAATTTAAAGTGGCGGTTGGGTTCGACATTAAAACTACTCCCCTAACTACAAAGTGCAAAGCCGTCTGTTGTTAATCAGCGCAGACGGGGCGCCGGTACTAGGTACAGTCCCACGAGGGGGCGGACGTGCAAG
>JAGNQL010000064.1 GCA_017989135.1 Burkholderiales bacterium | reverse complement strand
CTCATGCTGGACCCCAGATCACGAATCCTGCTGAATGCGCTCGTTGAGCGCTACATCGCCGATGGCGAACCGGTGGGCTCGCGCACACTTTCCAAGCAAAGCGGCCTCGAACTCTCGCCCGCGACCATTCGCAATGTGATGGCCGACCTCGAAGAGCTGGGCTTCATTACCAGTCCGCACACGTCGGCCGGGCGCATCCCCACGCCGCGCGGTTATCGTTATTTTGTCGACACGTTGCTGGTGTCGCCGCAAGCGCGTCAAATCAATCTGACCGACGCGCAGTCGCACATTCACGGCCAGTTGCCGCAAGAGTTGGTGAGCTCCGCCGCGCGCATGCTTTCTGATTTATCGTCCTTCGCTGGCGTGGTCGCCGCGCCGCATAAGCCGCCGGCGTTTCGACACATTGAGTTTGTGCGCTTGAGCGAGCGGCGGCTTCTGATGGTGCTCGTGGCGCCCGATGGCGATGTGCAAAACCGCGTGCTGCATGCCGAGCGAAACTACACCCATGCACAGCTTATTGAGGCCGCCAATTTCTTCAACGAAAATTTCGCAGGTTTGCCGCTCGATCAAGTGCGCGCGCGGCTCACCGACGACTTGAAGCGACTGCGTGAAGACATGGTCGGTTTGATGACCGTTGCGGTTGAAGCCGGCGGCGAAGTCGCGCAGTCAAGCGACGAACTGATCGTCTCCGGCGAGCGTCGATTGCTGCATTCGCAAGACCTGTCGGGCAGCATGGATAGCCTGCGGAAGCTGTTCGATTTATTCGAGCAGCGTACGCAACTTTTGCACCTGTTCGACATGGCGAACAAAGCCGATGGCGTTCAGATTTTCATCGGCGGCGAATCGCAAGTCGTGCCGCTCGACGAATTTTCGCTCGTCACCGCACCGTATCAAGTCAACGGCCAAATCGTCGGCACCCTAGGCGTCATCGGCCCAACGCGCATGGCCTACGACCGTGTGATTCCAATCGTCGATTTGACGGCGAAACTTCTGTCTTCGGCTTTGCAGCGGGAGATGGGGGATGGTGTCGCTTAGCTGTGCCCACGATGTGGGCGCAGCCCTTCGTCGGGCTTAGAACTCAAGACGACCCAGCGATGAACAGGATGCAACGGCCAATCGCGGGTGAGCCCGCTCCTACAATGAACCCCGTATGACCGAATCACCCCCTCCCTCCCCCGCCCACGGCCGCGCTCCTCGCGTTGGCATCTTGCTCACCAATCTTGGCACGCCTGACGCGCCGACCGCTTCCGCCGTCCGCCGTTATCTTGCAGAATTTTTGAGCGACCGTCGCGTAGTTGAAATTCCGCCGTTGGTGTGGAAGGTGATTTTGCACGGCATCATTTTGCGTACGCGCCCGGCGAAAAGCGCGAAGAAATACGCGAGCGTTTGGACGAGCGACGGTTCGCCGTTGTTGGTGTGGACGCAGCGTCAGGCGCAATATCTACGCGGCGCGCTTGGGGAGAAAATTCGCGCGATGGGATTGCCGTCGGACATAGTGAAAATTGAAGTCGGCATGCGCTACGGCAACCCGAGCATTGCGAGTGCATTAGCCAAACTCAAGGCCGAAAATTGCGACCGTATTTTGGTGTTGCCGATGTATCCGCAGTACGCTGCGAGCACCACAGCGACCGCCTGCGACGAAGTGTTTCGCGCGCTCTCGAAAGAGCGCTACATGCCCGCGCTGCGTACCATCACGTCGTGGCACGACGACCCGAATTACATCAAGGCGCTGGCCGGCCGCATCACCGATTTTTGGGGCAAGCACGGCCGTCCGGATAAGCTTTTGATGAGCTTTCACGGCGTGCCGAAATTTAGTTTGCTCAAGGGCGATCCGTATCACTGTTTGTGTCACGTAACGGCGCGTTTGCTGGCGCGTGAATTGGGGCTTACCGAGTCGCAATGGGTACTCACGTTTCAGTCGCGATTTGGAAAAGCTGAGTGGTTGCAGCCCTACACCGAGGCAACGCTGAAGGCGCTGCCCGCGCAGGGCGTGAAGCGCTTGCATGTGGTGTGCCCCGGCTTTCCGGCGGATTGTTTGGAGACGCTCGAAGAAATCGCGATGGAAGGCAAAGAGACTTTCCTGCATGCGGGCGGCGCGCAGTACGACTACATTCCCGCGCTCAACGACCATGAATCGCTCATCCACGCGTTGACCGAGCTTTCGCTCGCGAACCTTCAAGGCTGGCTTAATCCACCCCCAAGCGCCGCCGATTTGCAGGCGCAAGTGCAGCGCGCAAAAGCGCTGGGAGCGAAGGACTGATGCGCGACACGGCAACGATCACGCGACGCGCTGCGCTCAAGCGCATCGGCGCGGTGTCGTCGTTGCCCGCGTTGGCCGTGCTCGGCGGTTGCGCCGAATTTGACCCCGGCTATCCGCCGTCCGCAACGCCGCGTTTCGCGCCTGTTCAATGGCCCGAGGGCCGCGAGCGAACGGCGTTGGTGCTGGGCAGCGGCGGGCCGCGCGGGTTCGCGCATATTGGCGTACTCAAAGTGCTCGAAGCGGCAGGCATCGAACCCGCGTTGGTCGTGGGTTCGAGTGCGGGTGCGATTGCGGGTGCGCTATACGCCTCGAAAATCGCGGCTACGGAGATCGAGCGACGTGCGCTGGATTTGGGCCTGACCGACATTGCGGATCCGGCGTTGATGCAGCCCAATCGCCTGATTGGTCGTGCGTTGCAAAACTTTGTGAACACCGCCGTAAATGATCGCGTGATTGAGCAGCTGCCACGTCGCTTTTGCGCGGTGGCCGCGGTGCTGGGGAAGCCTGAACTCGTTGCGTTTACCAGCGGCAACACGGGCGCAGCGGTGCGCGCCTCCGCCGCGCTGCCCTCGATGTTTTTGCCGACGCCGATTGGCAGTGTCACCTATGAGGATGGCGATCTGGTGTCGCCGGTGCCGATTCGGATTGCGCGACAGTTGGGGGCGACGCGCGTCGTTGCCGTCGACGTCTCGGCATTTCTCGAAGACACACCGGAGCGCGCGCCGGAGTCTTGGCGCAAACGCGATGAAGAACGTCGCGTGATCATCGACGCCGAAGCGAAAGAGGCCGACTTCATGCTGCGCGTGCGGCTGCCGTATTACGCGGGCGCTTCACGCGAATATCGCGAGAACTTGATTCGCCTGGCGACGGCGCAAACGCGCGACGCGCTGGCGCAGTTTCGCGCGGTGCTGGGGTAGGGCGTTGCGACCGGATCCGCCGAATCGCGGCTAGCCCGAGTTGGATCGAGATTTTGCGTTAACAAACCCATTACAGCTTTAACCCGCCAGCGACAGTCCTGCGGGCATTACAGGTGCATTTCGTCGTATGTCGACTAAGCTCAAAAATGCCGTGTAACGACCGTATAGCTGTCGATAAAGCCTAAAAGCTGTAAATCACAGTGAACGTGCTGAGGTGCTACTACGCGCTCCACTCGCCCGCATTGCCCAAGCTTTTCACCGCGTCGTTGCCGAGCCATGCTTTGGCTTTGGCGTCACCTCTCAAATAGGCATCGAGAAATTGCAGCGTGATGCGTTGTGTGTGTTCGCGAATGATGGCGGCTGTAGCGGCATCGGTGACGTTTTTACTGTCGCCCGTGACCGCACTCATCCATGCGCCGTCGCGCCAATTGCCCCCGCCGAACACCGCATGGTCGCCGCCTTCAAAAATCACGCGGTACTTGTCGCCCACGGGCTGCGCGTCAAACAACGCGGCGCGGTTTTTGGCGTTGGAGCCGGTGCTCATCACGTCGCCGTCAATCGTTCCCGTCACACTCAGAAAAGGTCGTGCCATTTCGCCGTAGCGCTCGGGCCAACTGCGCTTCAAGCCTTGTACTGATGGGCTAAACGCGATGAACGCTTTGATGCGTGGCTCGGCGAGCGTTTTGATCGGGCCGGGGTAGCGCACGCCCGCGAGCGACATCGCGGTGAGCGCACCGAAACTGTGGCCAGTCATGGCGATGCGAGCGAGGTCTACGCGCTGGACCCATGCAGGAGCGTCCGTTTTCGTTCGCAGGCGCGAAATTTCGTCGAGCACGAAACGCACGTCATCCACGCGCCCGAGGAGTTGCTCCGCAGTAGCGCCGCGCGCAAGGCGCTGCTTCGGCGCGCCTTCACCGGGACCTTTCCACAATGCGTCGTCGCTACCCGGATGCTGCAGATGGATGACAAGGTAGCCGTTTGCTGACCAATGCTCGCCCCACGCTTTGCCGCCTTCGCGCGAGCCGCCTAGCCCATGCGAAAAAATCACCAACGGCACGCTGTCTGCCCCATCAGGAACGCGTACTTTCAGCGGCAGTACGCGTTCACGATTGGTGTCTTTCCATTCAATGTCGATCACCTGCGTTGCTGCGGCAGCGGGCATCGCCGTGGCGAACAACACGGCGCAGGTAGTGAGGGCGGAGAGGAGGATGCAGCGAATTTTCATCCGTCGAAATGTAACTGGCAACGCAGATATCCGACACACGCATAATGCAAACAAACGTAACCGGCACTGCGCACCTACATGGAAACTATCAAACAACTACGTGGCCAATATCTTCTCGGCGCCGACAGCGCCAGCGCGTTGGTCGAGCGAAACATCGCACGCGTGAACGACCCGGCGGGCGAGGGCGCTCGGGCGTTTCTCTCGCTCAACGAGAGTACCGCGCGCGCCGCAGCCACTGCATCCGACACGCGCATGCGGGAAGCGGATTCGCGTCCGCTCGATGGCGTCACCATCGCCATCAAAGATTTGTTTGATGTTGCGGGCGAAGTGACCGGCGCGGGCTCCACGGTGCTGCGCTCGCGTCCCCCGGCCACGTCGGACTGCCCAGCCGTGGCGCGTTTGCGTGACGCAGGCGCGATCATTTTCGGGCGCAACAACATGGTGGAGTTCGCGTTTTCGGGCATCGGCATCAATCCGCATTTCGGCACACCGCGAAGCATCTGGGGCCGTACGGCGGACGGCGCCGGGCGTGTGCCCGGCGGCTCGTCGAGTGGCGGCGGCGTGGCGGTGGCCGACGGTATGGCCGTCGCAGCGCTCGGCTCGGATACCGGCGGCAGCGTGCGCTTGCCCGCGGCGTTCAACGGCGTCGTAGGGTTCAAACCCACGGCATATCGCGTGCCAGTTAACGGCGCCATTCCTCTTTCGTTTTTGCACGATTCGGTAGGGCCGATTGCGAATTCAGTTGAATGCTGCGCACGAATCGACGCGGTGCTCGCCAACGAGATTTATCACGAGCCCACGCCGAAACCGATGAAACGCGTTCGGCTCCTCAATCCGCTCGGCACGCTATGGAGCAACCTTGATCCAGAGGTGGAGCTTGCTGTTAAGCGCGCCATCGACCGGCTGCGCAGCGCTGGCGCAACTGTTGTCGACGCGCAGTGCGAACCGCTAGAGAATCTTTTCCGCGATGCTGCAGCGCCGCCCGAAGAGCGCATCATGGGCCGCGTGGCGGAAACCTGTGACTGGCACGCAGCCAACGTGAACGTTGATGGAGTTGGCTACGACCCGCGCGTGTGGAAGCGCATTCAGATGCACGCTGACGTGACGCGCGCAGATGTGTCACAGGCACTCGCGTACTTGCGGCTTTGGAAACATCGCATGCAAGACGTTTTTACGGGCGCCGACGGCTTCGACGCCATCATCACGCCGACGGTCGCGTGCATTCCTCCAGAGATCGCACCGATGATTGCCGAGGATTCGCTGTTCTTCGCGAAAAACCAACTCATTCTTCGCAACACGTCGTGGGTAAATTTGATGGACGGCTGCGCGCTCACGCTGCCTTGCCATAAGCCAGGTGAAGCTCCCGTCGGTTTGCAACTCGTTGGCCGACACGGTGGCGACCACGCCTTGCTCTCGCTTGGGATGTCGGTGGAAGCGTTGCTTCCGACACGCTGACCGGCGAATGCGTGACGGGCGCGGCACAATGCGGCTATGAACGCATTCAACGACGCTATTAATTTCTCAATCGCTCACGAAACACCGTGGCCGCGCGACCCACACGCCAAACCCGCACCGGAGCAAGCGCCGTTTGGCGTGCACCACACCGATCCGGCGCCATGGAACGTCGCGCGCGGACCTTTGCACGTTCGCGGCGGCGTTTCGGGCATAGTGCTGCAGCATGGCAAAGAGATCGCGGCGTGGGGCGAGCCGGATCGTGCCGATCAAACATTCAGCGTCGCGAAAACGTATCTCGCATTGCTCGCGGGAGTGGCGCAATTGCGAGGGTTGTTGCCCGACGCCGATGAGCCGGTGGTGGCGCGGGTGCAAGGTATCGGTTTCGATTCACCACACAATCGCACGATCACGTGGGCACATTTGTTGGAGCAGACTAGCGAGTGGGAAGGCTCGTGCTTCGGATTGCCAGACACCGTAGATCGTTATCGCGCGGTGTCACACGATCCGCGTCCAGTACTTGGCGTGAAGGGCGACGCGAGGCCGCTGCACGCGCCGGGGACGTATTGGGAATACAACGACGTGCGCATTAACCAGCTTTCGCTTGCGCTGTTGCATTTGTTCAAGCAACCGCTGCCCGAAGTTTTCCTCGAAGCGATTCTGAATCCGTTGGGCGGCGGTGAAGGGTTTCGTTGGGAGGGCTACGACGATGCATGGACTGAAGTCGTCGATGCATCGGGCACGCTACGCAAAATGCAAAGCGTTCCCGGCGGCACGCACTGGGGCGGCGGCGTGTCGATCAGTGCGCGCGATCAGGCGCGTGTGGGCCAGCTCGTGCTCAATGGTGGCGAGCACAACGGCAGAGCGCTTGTGCCGCGCGTGTGGGTTTCTCGAATGACGCAACCCTGCGCCATCGCGCCGTTTTACGGGCGCCTCATGTGGCTCAACAGTAACGGAACTCAGTTTCCCGGCGCATCTACGCGAGCGAGTTTCATGGTCGGCGCGGGCGGTCACTACACGTGGATCGAGCCGGAGTTTGATGGGGTGGTCGTCGTACGTTGGCTAGATTCGCCGAGCGTGCCACAGTTCATGCAAAGCGTCGCGGCCGCGCTTCGCGATTAACCGCCGCTCGGCGCAGGCGCACATTGCATGCGCCTGCGAGATGGATACGACTATCTACTGCGCTTGCGCAAAGTGTTCCAGATCCATGGGCCCACGAGTATGACGATGGTGAGCGCGAGGATTGAGCCGCTCAACGGACGCTCAAAAAACACCAGTGGGCTGCCCTGACTGATCGCTAGTGAGCGCCGCATTTGTTCTTCAGCCAATGGGCCGAGAATCATTCCAATCAACACTGGCGCGGCGGGGAAGTCGTAACGTCGCATTAGGAAACCCATGCAACCGATAACGTAGAGCAGGAACACGTCGAACGCAGACTGGCGCATGCCGTACACGCCCATCGCCGCGAAGACGAGAATGCCTGCGTAGAGCTGTGGGCGCGGTATTTCGAGAAGCTTGATCCAGATGCCAATGAGCGGCAAATTGAGCACCAGCAGCATGACGTTGCCAACATAAAAACTAGCGATCAAGCCCCAGACCAACGCGGGGTTGGTTTCGAACAAAAGCGGGCCGGGTTGCAAGCCGTACTGCTGAAACGCAGCTAACAAAATCGCGGCGGTCGCGGATGTTGGCAAACCCAACGTCAAAAGCGGCACCATGACGCCGGTCGACGATGCATTGTTTGCCGCCTCCGGGCCAGCTACGCCTTCGATAGCGCCTTTG
Organism: Burkholderiales bacterium; assembly: GCA_017989135.1. Classification (GTDB taxonomy): domain Bacteria; phylum Pseudomonadota; class Gammaproteobacteria; order Burkholderiales; family Casimicrobiaceae; genus Casimicrobium. The sequence goes on along the minus strand of JAGNQL010000064.1, from coordinate 6,974 downwards.
CCGAATTCTTCGGGATTCTTAGCGAGTTTCTTTTCCATCCCGTAGGACAAAAAGGTGGGGATCTCCGCGCCGCCTGCAGGCATTGCGCCAATTGGGAATCCGATAGCTGTACCGCGCAACCAAGGCTTCCACGAGCGCTTCCAGTCGTCGCGCGTCATCATGATCGAACCCTTCACGGACTCGATCTTGTCGACGGCGCTGTTGAGTTTGCTGGCAAGATAAAGCGTCTCCCCGACGGCGAACAAACCAACCGCGATAGTGACGACTTCGATACCGTCGGCAAGCTGTGGAACGCCGAAGACAAAGCGTGCCTGACCGGATTGGTTTTCGATGCCTACGATGCCGATGGCTAAACCTACGAACAATGCAGTGAGCCCGCGCAGCGGCGAATTTCCAAGCACCGCCGACACGGTGATGAACGCGAGCATCATCAGCGCGAAATACTCGGGCGGGCCGAAGCGAATCGCCAGATCAACCACTTGCGGTGCGAGCACCGTGAGCAACACTGTCGCAATGGTGCCCGCGACAAAAGAGCCGACTGCGGCGGTACACAGCGCCGGCCCTGCTCGACCGCGCTTGGCCATCTGATTGCCCTCCATCGCGGTGACGATGGTCGCTGACTCGCCCGGTGTGTTGAGCAGAATCGAAGTGGTTGACCCACCGTACATTGCGCCGTAGTAAATCCCGGCAAACATGATGAGCGCGCCCGCAGCGTCAATTTTGGTTGTTAGCGGCAGCAGCAACGCAATCGAGACCGCCGGGCCGAGACCGGGCAGTACGCCAACGATGGTGCCCAGCGTGACGCCAACGAGCGCCCAACCCAGATTGATCGGCTGTAGCGCAACGCCAAAGCCTTGGAGTAGTAGGTTCCAGACTTCCATTAGAGCAGCCCCTTGAAGATACCCGCTGGCAACGACAGCCCGAGTCCACGCTGAAACGCGACGTAAATAATGACGGCGATGACCGCGCCAATCGCAGCGTTCAGACCCCAGCGACGACTACCAAAGCCCGCCGCCGTGAGCACATAAAGTAGTACCGACGATAAGATGAAGCCGGCATGTTCGATGAGGATTCCGTACGACAGGATGGCGACGCTGATCCAGATGAAGGCAGCCCAATGCGTGGGAAGCGCCCGCTCGGCGGCTTCGTCATGGTGACGAAAACCACCGCGCAACACCTCCCAAAGAAGCGCGGCAGCGGCGACCAACAACCCGACCGCCACCAGTCGCGGAATAGCGGCAGGGCCGACCGTGGAATATCCGGCAGCATCAGGAATGAACGATGCGCCAACAAAAATTGCGATGCCGAGCGCTGCAACGCCCAGTGCGACGGCCAATTGGCCTTTATGAATAGTCTTCATGGGCGTGCGAGTGCGTCAAGGTAGGGCGGCGAGCCAGACGCGTGGAGAGGGGCGTTGCCGCCCACGTCCGTTCCGGCTCGCGCGGGCCGTTACTTCTTGCCGAGGCCGAGTCCGGCGAGGATTTCGCCGATGCGCTTGATCTCTGTGTCGACGTAATTTTTATATTCGTCGCCAGCCTGCCAAGTGTTCATCCACTCGTTTTTCTTGAGTGCCTCTTCCCATGATTTGCTCTTCACGCCCGCTTCGATCGCCTTGATCAGCTCGTTGCGCTGCGCCGTCGTGATGCCGGGAGCACCGAACACGCCGCGCCAATTGCCGAGCACCACGTTGATGCCCTGATCTTTCAAGGTCGCAATACCTGCCTGTGGCGTTGGGCTGCTCACAGCTAGCGCGCGCATCTTGCCCGACTGGATATGTTGCGCAAATTCGCTCACGCCCGAAATGCCCGCCGTCACGTGACCGCCGATGATTGCTGCGACGGCTTCTCCGCCGCCCTTGAACGGAACGTAGTTGACCTTCGCGGCGTCAATGCCCGAGGCCTTCGCAATGAAACCAGCGAGGATGTGATCAGTGCCACCGGCGCTGCCACCGCCCCACGAAACGCTGCCTGGATTGGCTTTGAACGCGGCGACCAAATCCTTGATGGACTTGTGCGGCGAGCTTGCGGGCACCACGATGACGAGATACTCCTCAGTGAGGCGCGCCAATGGCGTCACCATCGTAAGATCGACTGTCGACTTGTTTTGAATGATGCCGCCGACCATCACCATGCCGCCGATCATGATCGCGTTCGGGTCGCCCTTGCTGGTGTTGATGAACTGCGCGAGACCGATGGTGCCCGCGGCACCACCCTTGTTGTCCATCTGAACGTTTTTCACGGTACCCGCCGACTGCATTGCCGCCACCAAGGCGCGGCCGGTGGAATCCCAACCGCCACCGGGGTTCGCGGGAATCATGACTTTAAGGTTGTCCACGGCCAAAGCCATGCCGGACAGGGCCACGGCCCCGATAACGCTCGCATGGCGAACGAAACTACGAATATTCATTAGAAATCCTCCTGTTAGTGCAAAACTTTGCTGAATGCGAGGGGCAGTTTAGCGTCCGTTCCTGTCAAGTTGGGGCACTCTTAGCGATTTAGGCGGCGCCCAGCCGTCTTGAGCGTAAGGCCGAAGGCGGCAGCTCCGACCTACAATCCACGCATCTTTAGGAGTAAGCCATGACTAGGTTCTTTTCCCTCGCCACCGTAGGTATCGCACTCGCGCTCTCAGGTTGTGCGCCGCTGGTCACCCAAAGCCCGGGCGGCGCCTTCTCGCCCGTCAACGCCCACGCCATCGACGGCAACGAACGTGTGTTGCTCAACGGCACCGACGTAGTCACCTATTTCACCCTGAACAAAGACGTGCGCGGCAACCCGTCGATCAAGAGCACGTATGAGAACGTCACGTTCTATTTTTCTTCGCCGGAAAACAAAGCGCTGTTCGACAAAGAGCCAACGAAGTACCTGCCGCAATACGGAGGCTACTGCGCCAACGGCATCGTCTATGGCATTCCGTGGGGCGGCGATGCAGATGCATGGCGCATGATCGACGGCAAGCTCTACATCTTCGGCGGTGCGGGTTCGCGGGACGCGTTCCTGCTTGACGTTCCGAAAAACCGTGCGCTCGCCGACAAATACTGGGCCGAAGAGGTGCGCGGCAGCAACGCCTTCACGCAGCGCACACTGCGCACCACGGTCAATCGCGTCGCGCACTACAAATCCGGCGCGGAATTGGCGATGGAAGTCGCGGCGGCAAAGAAAAAATAGCCGAGCGCAAGCGTGAACAAGGTTCTGCTGGTCACCGGGGGAAGCCGTGGCATTGGCGCGGCGGTTTGCGTTCTCGCCGCCAAGCAAGGCTACGACGTAGCCGTGAACTACGCGGGCAACGCGGAGGCGGCCGAATCAGTTGCGGCGCAAGTCCGCGCCAGCGGGCGTCGGGCGATATGCGTGCAGGCAGACGTTGCCGACGAGGCGAGTGTGCTCGCGATGTACTCGCGCATTGACGCGGAGCTTGGCCGGTTGACCGCGCTCGTCAACAACGCAGGCGTCGTCGACGCCCCGATGCGCGTTGATGCGATGAGTGTGGCGCGGATTCGCCGCATGTTCGATATCAACGTGCTCGGCAGCTTCGTCTGTGCGCGCGAAGCCGTCCTCAGGATGAGCACCCGCCACGGCGGCAACGGCGGGAGCATCGTGAACCTGACCAGTGCCGCAGCGCGCTTAGGCTCACCCGGACAATACGTCGACTACGCCGCGAGCAAGGGCGCTATCGATAGTTTCACCGTAGGCCTCGCCAAAGAAGTCGCCACCGAGGGCATTCGCGTCAACGCAGTACGCCCCGGCATCATCGACACGGATATTCACGCCAGCGGCGGCATTCCTGACCGCGTCGCGCAAATGGCGCCGCACGTCCCCATGCAACGCGGCGGCACGGCGCTAGAAGTCGCGCAAGCCATACTTTGGCTGCTATCCGACGATTCGAGCTATACGACTGGATCGGTGCTGGATGTGGCGGGTGGGCGGTAGCCTCGGTCATTTGCCCCGCAAGAAATCAAAATCCACACCCTGATCCGCCTGCGTGACGGTGTCCAAAAATAGCTTTAAGTAACCGCGTTGCGCGGTGGGTGCCGTGATCGGGTTGTCGCGCGCACGCTGTGCTAATTCTTCGTCGGACACGAGCAAACTGATCTCGCGATTTTTTACGCTTAGGCGAATGCGGTCGCCGCTCTTTACGTGGGCGAGCGGGCCGCCGGTGGCGGATTCTGGCGTGACGTGCAGCACGATGGTGCCGTACCCGGTGCCGCTCATGCGGCCGTCAGAAATGCGCACCATGTCTTTCACCCCGGCGCGGGCGAGCTTTTTTGGAATTGGCAGGTAGCCCGCCTCGGGCATGCCCGGCGCACCTTTGGGGCCAATGTTTTTGAGCACGAGAATGTCGTCGGCGGTCACGTCTAAATCGTCGCTATCTACGCGCGCAGCTAAGTCTTGCGCGTTCTCAAAAACGACTGCGCGTCCCTCGTGTTCCATGAGCTTCGCGTCGGCGGCAGACTGCTTGATGATCGCGCCGCCGGGCGCGAGATTGCCGTGCAGCACGGCAATTCCACCTTGTGGATAAATGGGATTAGTGAAGGGACGCACTACGTCTTGCTTGAAGCTCGGGCCAGCGGCTTCTAGCTCTTCGCCCAGCGTGCGGCCAGTCACGGTCATCGCATTGAGTTTCAACAACGGTTTGAGTTCGCGCAACAGCGTCGCCATACCGCCGGCGTGATGAAAGTCTTCCATGTAGTGCTGGCCCGAGGGCTTGAGATCCACCAGCACCGGCGTTTCGCGGCCCATACGATCGAGCACGCCTAAATCAATATCGAGCCCGACGCGGCCCGCGATGGCGGCGAGATGCACGATGCCATTGGTCGAGCCGCCGATGGCTAAGAGCACGCGCATCGCGTTCTCGAACGCGTCCGCCGTGAGCACTTTGTCCACGGTCAATCCATCAATCGCCATCTGCACTGCGCGCGCGCCTGTCTCCTCTGCGACACGAATGCGATCGGCCGTAACGGCGGGCGGCGAGGCACCGCCAGGCACGGTCATGCCGAGCGCTTCAGCGATGCAGGCCATCGTGCTCGCGGTGCCCATCACCGAACATGTGCCGACGCTGGCGACCAGCTGATTGTTTACGTCCGCAATTTCTTCGCCATCGATTTCTTCGGCGCGATATTTGGCCCAGTAACGGCGGCAATCGGTGCACGCGCCAACCCGCTCGCCGCGATGCGAGCCGGTGAGCATCGAGCCGGTGATCAGTTGAATCGCCGGAATGCCCGCCGAGGCCGCGCCCATGAGCTGCGCGGGCACGGTTTTGTCGCAGCCGCCAATGAGCACCACCGCATCCATCGGCTGCGCACGAATCATCTCCTCCGTGTCCATCGACATCAAGTTGCGCAAATACATGCTCGTTGGCGCGGCAAAGCTCTCGTGAACCGAGATCGTCGGAAAGTCCATCGGCAACCCACCAGCGAGCATTACGCCGCGCTTGACCGCTTCAACAAGTTGCGGCGCGTTGCCGTGGCACGGGTTGTAGGCACTCCCCGTATTGGCAATGCCAATGACCGGACGGTCTAGCGCCTTATCGCTGTAGCCCGCGCCTTTGATGAACGCTTTGCGCAGGAAGAGCGAAAAGCCTTTATCGCCGTAGCTCGTGAGGCCTTTCTTCATGCCGCTGGCGTCGGCTTCGAGTTTTTTGGTGTCGTCTTTGGGCGTATTAGGCATCGGAGTGGTCGCGCGCGAGATAGGAGTTGCCGAATGTAGTCGTTCGCTGTGGCGCGCGGGCGTGCGGCGTTCGCAATTGGGAACGCGCGCGTGCTTGCGACGCATCCGGTACGCTTAGGGCATGCTCCCCCCACATTGCGACGCGCAACAGCTTTTGGCCCTAACGACCGTCAGGTCTGAAGAAAACCAGAAATTGTCTATTTATCGACATGTGACATTTTCACGCTGTAATGACCACCTGGCGGTCGTTGCAGCCAAAAAGCTTATTTGTTTCACCCCACTGTCGCAACGGTGATGTCGTCCTCGTTCCTGCAAATCCTCTTTCTTGGTGCGCTCTGGGGCGCCGCGTTCATGTTCATGCGCGTCGCGGTGCCGGAGTTTGGAGCGTTTTCGATGGCGTTGGCACGTGTGGCGATTGCAGCAGTCATCATGTTGGGCATAGTCGCCGCACTACGTCAGTCGATCCACTTTCGCGCGCGCTGGAAAACGTATCTCGCAATCGGCGCGATCAACACCGCGCTGCCGTTCATTGCTTACAGTTTCGCGGCGAAGCACATTCCGGCGGGTTACAGCGCGATTGCGAATTCGACGACGCCCGTGTGGAGCGCGCTCATCACGTGGCTGTGGTTCAAGCAACCGCTCGGTGCTGCGAAATGGATCGGCATTTTGTGCGCGTTTGCCGGCGTCTTCGTGCTCGTGGGCTTGCAGCCAGTGGCGCTGACGCCGCTGGTGATCGCGGGCATGGTCGCGGCGGTGCTCGCTGCGAGCATGTACGCCGCAGCGTCGTTTCTGATCCAGCGTTATTTGACGGGCGAATCGGGCTTGCCAGGTGCGGCGGGCATGTTGTGGGGTGCAACGATGTGGCTCATCGCACCGGGAATTTTCTTTGCGCCCGACGCGATACCATCGGTAAACGCGTGGGGCGCTGTGCTCGCGCTGTCAGTCTTGTGTACCGTGCTCGGCTACGGCATGTTCTTTCATCTCATCAAAACCATCGGACCGCAACGCGCATCGTCCGTGGCTTTTTTGTTCCCTGCATTTGCCGCGTTTTGGGGCTGGCTGATTCTCTCGGAACCGATTACGTTCAACATGATTGCCGGCATGGCGCTGGTGCTCGCCGGCACGGCACTCGTTTCTATGAGCGCATCGAAAACGGGCCCGACCACACCATGGGAGCGACTGCGCGACACACAGATTGTGCCGTTTCTCTTTGCGGCGCTGCCACCGTTGCGTCGCCTGATCGCAAACGTCGTGAGTCGCAGCGCACGTCTCTATCGAAACGAAGCCGACGCCGTGCGCCAACATGCACGCACG
>JAGNQL010000246.1 GCA_017989135.1 Burkholderiales bacterium | reverse complement strand
TGGGCCGCGAAGCAGGGCATCGCCGATCCCAAACGCATGTGTATTTTCGGTGCGAGTTATGGTGGCTATGCCGCCATGCAGGCGTTGGTGAAAACTCCCGATTTGTTTCAATGCGCGGTGAACTACGTTGGTGTGACTGATCTTCAGCTCTTTCACAGTGTGACCTGGTCGGACTTAAGCGACAGCGACTTTGCGAAATTTCGCGCACCGATTATGGTGGGGGATCCAGATCGCGATAAGGCACAGCTGCAGGCTACGTCGCCCGCGCAAAATGCCGATCGCATCAACAAACCAGTATTTATGGCCTACGGTGGGGAGGATCGCCGCGTGCCCATCATCCATGGGGAGCGTATGCGAGACGCGCTTGAAAAACTCGGAAAAGCACCAGAGTGGATGGTCAAAACTGACGAAGGACATGGTTTCGTGAAGCTCGATAATCGTATTGAGTTTTATTCGCGTGTGGAGGCCTTCCTGAAGCGTTCTTTAGCGAAACCGTAGTCAGCGCGGGAGACAACGGGCGTTTCATACCCTGCAATTTCTATCCTATACTGCCCGAAAATTGATCGAAGAAAGGGCGGTACGAGATGTTTACGATTCTTGTGGCCAATCCTAAAGGTGGGGCGGGCAAGACGACCATCGCCACCAATCTGGCGGCATATCTCGCTGGGAAACACCAACGCGTTGTGATGCTGGATATGGATCGCCAGCGCTCTGCGGCGCGTTGGCTCGCGCGTCGCCCGCGCGGATTCCCAGAGGTTCGAGGCGCACTGCCTGAGACTAATCCGAAAATTATTTGGGATTTCAAGCCTCAGTGGCTCATTGTTGACGCCCCGGCAGGCGTGCACGGCAAAACGTTGGCCGAAATGGTCAAGGCAGCTGACGCCGTGCTCGTGCCTGTCGCGCCGTCGACGTTCGACTTCGAGGCAACCACTGATTTCCTCACCGAGTTGAGTGAAATGAAGCCCCTTCAGAACGGCAAGCGCGCCATCGCCATTGTGGGCTCGCGCGTTGATGGGCGTACGGTTGCGGCCTCTGACCTTGACGAATTTCTCGCACCGTTGTCGCTTGATGTCGTCACGCATGTTCGCGACTCGCAACTTTACGTGCACGCCGCGCGCGACGGTTTGTCGATCTTTGACTTGCCGCGGTCGCGCGCTGAGGAGGCGTGGGCAGACTGGCCGCCGATGCTCAAGTGGCTGCAAGGGCGCGTCAATGCCGGACATTCTCGTTAGTCAGCGGTAAACACAACACAGCGCTACACTCTGCTTTATGTACACAATCCTCGTGGCCAATCCAAAAGGCGGCGCCGGCAAGTCGACGCTAACGACAAACATCGCGGGCATGCTTGCTCAAAGCAAGCAGCGAGTCGTAATCATGGACTTGGATAAACAACAATCCGCGACCAACTGGCTGTCGCGGCGCCCCGGAATGTTGCCTCGCATCATGTCGTGGAGCGAAGACACCGACATGGAAGAGCTCCGTGCGTTCGCGCCACAATGGATGGTGATCGACACGCACGCTCGGCTAAGGCGAGCAGATCGTACTTATCTTCTGTCGCGTGCCAACCTGGTTTTGGTGCCTGTAAACCCGTCGGTGTTCGATATTGAAGCGACTGCGAAGTTTTTGATCAAGTTGCATCAAGATGCGAATGTGCAGTCTGGCAAAGTGAAGATTGGCTTAGTCGGTAGCCGCACGGACAGTCGCACGCGTATGGCGCAGGAGCTCAATAGTTTCTTCAAGCGCAGTGGCTTACCCGTGGTGATGTTCGTGCCGGATAGCGTCGTGTACCCACAGTGTGCGCGCGATGGCGTGTCGATCTACGATTTACCGCGCAACCGCACCGAAAATCAACTCGATGCTTGGCAGCCGTTGGTGGATTGGATCAAAGAGGCGCTGGCGAAATCGCGAGCGGATGCGGCCGATGCGGCCGCTGCAGCGGCGTTGTCGGAAGCACATGTGCCGCAGCACGGCGTGGTGCAAGTGGCTTGACCCTTACTTGTGCGCCTTGAACGAAGGACGATTCGAAACGTCCTTTTCGGCCATCATTTCAGCGCCTCCCCTTTGGTCAGCCCCATTTGGCGCGCTAATGACCTACCCGCATGCCAACGCACAGCCCTCACCAGCGCTGTTTTGAACGGCAAAGGATCGGAAAGTGACTTTGCGTTGAAGGAGCACATCGATGTCGCTTTCTCCGCCGGTGACGAGCGGAATGACTCAGTTGATGGGCCGTTCAGGATGGTCCGCCAAGAGCATTTGCGCCGAAACCCCAACGCGGTTGCTAGGACGGAGCTGTACAGATGTAAGTGCGCTGGGAATCTCCCTGAACGACGGCAGAGGGAAGGTTCGTCCTACAAAACCTCTGCGGCATAGTCCGCCAAACGAGACCGTTCGCCGCGCTGCAGCGTAATGTGCCCGCCATGGGCCCAGCCCTTGAAGCGATCAACGACGTAGGTGATTCCAGAAGAGCCTTCCGAAAGGTACGGCGTGTCAATTTGCGAGATATTACCAAGACAGACGACCTTCGTGCCAGGGCCAGCGCGCGTGATGAGCGTTTTCATTTGCTTAGGCGTCAGATTTTGCGACTCGTCGATGATCAAAAGTTTGTTCAGAAACGTGCGGCCTCGCATGAAGTTGAGGCTCTTAATTTTCACTTTCGCGCGAATCAGATCGGTGCTCGCCGAACGGCCCCAGTCGCCCGCCTCGCTGTCGGCGCCCATTAGCACTTCTAGATTGTCTTCAAGCGCGCCCATCCAAGGCGACATCTTCTCTTCTTCTGTGCCCGGTAGGAACCCGATGTCTTCGCCCACTGGGACCGTCACCCGTGTCATGATGATTTCGTTGTAAATTTTTTGATCGAGGGTTAGCTGCAAGCCCGCAGCTAGGGTGAGAAGCGTTTTTCCGGTGCCTGCCTGCCCCAAGAGCGACACAAAATCTATGTCGGGATTCATCAGCAAGTTCAGCGCGAAATTTTGCTCGCGATTGCGTGCCGTGATTCCCCAAATCGCATTCTTGTGGTGACCAAAATCGCGCAGTGTTTGTAGCGTCGCGCTTTTGCCCTCTATCGAAATCACACGTGCGTAAAACGGCGTATCTACCTCGGTGTAAACAAATTCGTTTACGAGCAGCTTTGGCACCATCGGCCCAGTGACTTTATAGAACGTCGCGCCGCCTTGTTGCCAACTCTCCACGCCCTTGCCGTGCTTCTCCCAGAAGTCCGCAGGTAGCTCGGTCATGCCGGTGTAGAGGAGATCCGAATCCTCTAGCACCTTGTCGTTGAAATAGTCTTCCGCGTCGACGTCAAGCGCCCGAGCTTTGATCCGCATATTGATGTCTTTTGACACCAAAGTGATGTGACGTTTTGGCTCTTTCTTGCGCAGATGCAGGCAAACAGCAATGATCTCGTTGTCCGCCTTCCCCGCGGCGAACGACGATGGCAAGGCGACTGAGAGTGGCTCAGTTTGTAGAAACAAGCGGCCGCTGGCAGCTCCACCAGAGGCTTTGTTGAGCGGAATACCATTAGCAATACCGTCGTCAAAACCTTTTACTAGTTCGTCCAGAAAACGGGAGGCCTGTCGCGCATTGCGATTGACTTCGTACGTACCTTTTTTGTTGTTATCGAGTTCTTCTAGCGTGCAAATCGGCAGGAATATGTCGTGCTCTTCAAATCGGTATAGCGAGGTGGGGTCGTGCATCATTACGTTGGTGTCGAGCACGAAGAGCTTGGTGGGCGTCGCGCGCGTTTTCGTTGCGCGCGAATTGATAGACACGACACGCGATTTGGATTGCGTCATGAAATTCCTTGTGAACGAGGAGAGGAGGGGAAAGGTCTGGAAAACACGCAGTCAGCATAGCGTTAGCGAAGCATCTAGCGCTAGTTGACGGGGCCGCAGCTGGGGGCGGAGATGATTA
>JAGNQL010000063.1 GCA_017989135.1 Burkholderiales bacterium | reverse complement strand
CGGTTATCCAACGGTACCCACGTTGCGGCAGATTTGATCATCAGCGCCACCGGCGTGAAGCCCGCGATTGGCTTCCTCGAAAACTCGAACGTCAAATGCCTGCTCGGCGTGTTGACCGACGAGCATATGCAAACGAGCGTGCCTGGCATTTACGCTGCGGGCGACTGCGCAGAAGCGTTTGATCGCATCACCGAGACGACCATCGTCAGCGCGATTCAGCCCAACGCCGCCGATCAAGCGCGCGTGGCCGCGCTCAACATGGTCGGGCAAAAGGCGCTGCTGCCACGCGTCACCCAAATCAACGTGCTCGATACGCTCGGCATGATTTCCACCTCATTCGGCAACTGGCAAGGCGTGCCCGGCGGACAACATGCCGAACTCACCGACACCGCGAGCGGTCGCCACCTGAGCCTGCAATTCAAAGACGACGTACTGATCGGCTGCAACAGCGTGGGCTGGACGAATCACGTTGGTGTCATGCGTGGCCTCGTCGAAGGCAAAGTGCATCTGGGCGCGTGGAAAGACGTGCTCTTGGAAGACCCAACGCAGCTCGTGCCCGCGTACATCGCAACAGCACAGTCGCAAGGCACATGGAACGGCGCAGGCGACGAGCGTCGGCGCTAACTCGATGAACATCACGCTAAAGCTCTTCGCGTCGCTGACAGATTACTTGCCACCAGACGCGCGCCGCGCCAATCGTGTGTCGCTCGATGTCGCCGACGCGACTAGCGTGCAACGTGTGATCGACGATTTTCAGCTCCCGGCCAAGCTCGTGCATCTAGTGCTCGTCAACGGCAGCTACATCGACCCGGCGGATCGCGCGACGCGCGCGCTCGTGCCAGACGACGTGCTCGCGATCTGGCCGCCCATCGCGGGCGGTTAGACGCACCGGTCGAACGCGCATGCAATCAGCTTACGCGGAATCGTTTGAACGCATGATGACATGCTCCGTCGCTGATTGGGCGCGACTGTTGCCGCCAGCCATTGGGGAGCACGCGTTTGTGCTCACTGACGGCACAGCAATTATTCAACTTGCGGCGGCTTCGACACCGTCGCCCGCATCGCTTTGCATCCGATGGCGCGAAGCGCCAGAGCGCCGCATCGCCCTCGTGCGCCTGCCCCAGCTCAAGGTCAGCTTTCAGTTCGAGAAAACCAACGCCACCGAACGACTCCAGTTTATGCAGCGCTTCGATTTGTTCATGCAGCGGGGCGGTGGGTGACAACGCCGCGCAACCACTGATCTATGCCTTTTACGCGCTATCGACCGCCAGGCGGTCGTTACAGAGACATTTTTTGCAAAGTCGACTTTACGAAATATGCGCCGCAACGCGCCGTTCAATAGTGGGTGGCGCCAAAAAAGTCGTAACTCCGGTCTGAACAAATGACCTAAGGAGCCAGAGCCACTTACGGCTTCAGATCTGAAAAACTCGCAGCGGCGGGCTTGGGTGCTGCAGCAGCCGGCGCGACGGCACTCGGCACAGCCACCATCCCCGCAATCGTCTCGGCAATGCCCGTCAGCGACGGGTTGCTGAGCCCCGCGTCTTTCATGATGGCGTCAACGATAGGCTTCGCAACTTGGTATTGCAGGGCCGAATTGACCACTTGTTCGGGCAATGTTCCACCGCCCGCACCGGAACCACCCCCGTGCCCAGTGCCGTCGCCCGCGCCGCCCATAGGCATGCCATTGACTTGAAAGAGCCGAATCGAGTCGATCTTTTCCAACGGTTTTGAGGCACGCTCGATGATGTGAGGGAGCGCTGCGATGAGCTGCATGCGGACTGTTAGGTCGATTTGAGCGGCGCCTAATCTATTCTTGGCATCGTTAATCGCCGCAATACCTTCCGCTTCTGCGAGTGAAGCCGAGCGCTTTGCGTCGGCTTCAACCTTGATCGCCAGCGCACGGTTCTCCGCAGCTTCACGATCAGCCTGAGCGGCGACCGTGATCGAGATCGCGTGCTGCTCTGCCTCTTTGCTTGCGTCGATAAGTTGGATAGATTTTTCGCGTTCAGCAATCGCAACCTGACGTGAAGTGTTGACTAATTCTTCCGCTTTCACCGCTGCAGAACGCGCAGCATTTGCCGCTGCGTCCGCCTGAGATTGCTCTTCAGACTTCTTGGCGATCGCGATGGCCGCGTCTTGGTTGGCAATTTCAACCGACTGGCGCTGCTCCGCTTGCTTGACCTTTGTCTCACGGTCCGCCTCGATTTGTTTCTTCTGAACCGCGAGGTTCTTGTCGATCTCAGCGCTGTTGACAGTGCGATCTGCCTCGATGCGTCGCTCTTTGACCAAGCGCTCGGCGTTGATGCGCACCTCTTCGGCTTCGCGCTGGCGCTCGGCCTCAATCTTCGCTATTTCGGACACTTGATCGGCCTTCGCGTTTGCGATTTGTTGCAGCTGGGTGAGCGTCGCCAGTTCTTGTTGCTTCGTGATGTCGAGCTTTAGGCGCTCGGCTTCAAGGTTCTTCGTGCGAACCTGTACCTCTGTGTCTTGCTCAATGTCATTTCGACGCTTCCGACGCGACTCGGTTTCTTCGGTCAATCGTGTCAAACCCTCGGCATCAAATGCGTTACTCGGATTGAAAAACGTTTTCGCCGTTTGGTCTAGGCTGGTCAGCGAAACAGCTTCGAGTTCGAGTCCGTTTTTCTCAAGATCTTCAGCGACCGCGTTCTGCACGGCCTGCACAAACTCTCGACGCTTGTCCTGCAATTCCTGCATAGTCATGGTCGCAGCCGTGGCGCGCAACGCATCGACAAACTTGTCCTCAACGAGATTCTTGAGCTCCGAAGGCTCCATTGTTTTGCGACCCAAAGTTTGAGCCGCGGTGCTTACCGATTCCGCAACTTGCTTCACGCGCACGAAGAACGCTGCAGCGACGTCCACCCGCATCCGGTCCAACGCGATCAGACTCTGCTCCTCGCGGCGCGAGACTTCGAGCTTGAGCGTATTCATGTTCACGGGGATGATCTCGTGAAAAATGGGAAGCACGATGGCACCACCATCCATGATGACCTTCTGACCGCCAAGCCCTGTTCGTACGAACGCGGTCTCTTTCGTCGCGCGATGATAGAGACGCGCAAACACGATACCGATAAACAGCAACGCAAAGAGCACGACGCCGGCAGGCAACGCAATATTGATGAGCATGTCGAACACAGTGTTCCCCTAGAAAACGCTTCGTTAATTAGTTACAGTAATTCTGGATGTGGGTTGCGGATACACCGGTAGCGTACGCCTACCTTTTTGACGAGCAACACATCACTGCCCTCCGCAAAACTTTGGTCAGCAAAGTCGGGCTCAACCAGCACGTAGTGCGCACGTCCGTATGCGTCGCGTACTTTCGCCTCAGCGGCCAAGCTTTGCGTCGCGGTCCCACGCACGATGATGCCCGCGCGACCAATGAGCGAAAGCTCACTGACAGCGCTCGTTTCATCTTTCGGCATGATTCGTTCGAGCAATGCGCCGAGCGCACTTACCGTAGCGAAACCAGCGAACACCGCGGGAATTGACGCCAGCCACGCTGGTACGGCGAAACCCAAGACTTTGAACGCAAGCCCCTCAATAACGTATCCCGTTATCGAAAAGCCCGCGAGAAAAAGAATAAGCAAAACCAGCGCCGGCACCTTCCCTAAGTGCAACCACCCCAGCGCGCCATCGGCGGAGCTCGGAAGCTCAGGAATTAAGCTGTCGAGCACGCTTGACGGGCTTTGCGACAGCATCAAGCCAATGCCCTCGATGACCGCGAGAGCCACGAGCAACGCCAACGCAGCAGCGAACGGCCAAGTCTCGGGCATCGTCAAAGTACTCATGCGTTCCTTAGGTAGTTGGACATTTCCAGTTACTGCTGCGCTTTGAGCGCGGCAAGCCGCTCGTTAATCTTGTTGTCTCGGACCAAGTCACCCAGCTCTTTGAGTTTGGTGACCTGCTCCATTGTCGCAGCCATTGCATTGCGGTCAAGCCCTGTCTGGCGGCGATATGTGCGGTCAAACGACGACTGCGCGGCCTGCGCCCGTGCCGCCGCGTTACTGGCATTGGAACCACCGCCAGGCAATGCGCTTTCTGCCTCGCGTCGTGATCGCTCGAAGTCGGCGATCGCACGCTCCATTTCACGCTTTTTTCCCATGAGCGCATCGACGAATCCTGACAGTTCTTTTTCGTCTTGCGACAGCGCGATGAGGCTGTTCTCAAGAATCGGAAGCTGAGCTTCGATGTCGATTTGGCGGGAAATCGCGGGACGCGCAAGATCATCGCGACCACCAGAAAGTGCCTCAGTAAGCTGCACCGCAAGGGAATCGTGCTCCTGATTGAGATGCAAATGTTGTTGCTGCGCGAGATGGCGATTGGCCACGGCGCGGCCAAGCTCAGAGCGTACGTCGTCAATGACTACATCGATCTCGCGGAGCGACTGCTCCATCATCGCAACCGGCGCTGCGTCTTCGATGCGATCCAAGAATGCGTGCGCGCCTCCCGCAATGACACGGGCAACGCGGGTTCGTAATGTCTCAGCCATGATCAGCTCCTTGAGCGGTTGTTGCGGTTGTTGCGGGTGGTGTGGGTTGCGAAATCAAGCGTGCCAGCTCGCACACGCGCGCCACGTTATGGTGAATCACGTCGCCGTCAAATGCCGCGGCGCGTTGGGTGATGCCCTGACGCAGCAGCGTCTCGGTCAGCTGCATCGTTCGCCGAACCAGTTGTGACTCAAGCGCACGTGCGCTTTCGATCGAGTTCACCTGTGCGGCATTCAAGGTTGCTATCAAGGCGGGCAAATGTTCCATCAGTGCGGCAAGCACGTCCGAATGAGCGTATTCCGCCTGCTCTACCGCAGCGATTTGTTGGCGAGTCGTACGCCCAAGGTCACGGTACATATTGAGCGCACCAAGGTAATTAGAGTCACCCTCGTAGGTGCGCTTTAAGTGCGTAACCGCGACGCGAACTTTGTCGCTCACGGTCGCCGCACCTTCCACCGGATAGGTGGACAGCCAAGCGTATAAGTCGTCAGGAAGTCGGCCAGAAATGGGAACCATACATCGTCCGTAGTCCTTCGTCATTCAATGAATGCAAATGTATACGAATGATTTCGGTTGTCAAGTCGGCGATACATTTCGATATTGCATCGAGACAACTGGAGCTACAGCAATTTAGCCCGAATGACCGCTATACGGCGCTCGCATCGCCATTTTTCGACTACTCGACTTTAAGTAAAACGTCGCTCAAATCGCCATCTGGCTGTCGCTTGCGCGCAAAAGCTGCATGACCAACCGGATAACGGGCTCGTGCGCAATCCACTCACGGCGCGGTACGGGCGCTGCAGTTCACCATCTCCGGCAATCGATAGCACGCGGGCGGTGGTACGAGCAGCACGCAAACACCAGAAACCCGGCGAAGCACGTCTCTACCCCCGAAGCCGCGCCAGCGAAACCTCACGTCCAAGCGTCAAGAGCAGCGCGTCGACACCAGGGGCTTGCGCGCTTCCGGTGAGCAGAACGCGCAGCGGCATCATGACCTGCGGCGTCTTCAGCGTGAACTTCGTTTGAGCTTCCTTGAGAATCGCGGCGAGTGCGGGCTTGGTCCATTCGGCGTCGGCCAACTGCTCGGCAACCCACGCGATGGCGGGTTTGTTAGCGTCGGGCAAATGTTGCGCCAAAAGAGCAGCATCAACCATTGGCGCGACGTAGCAGTAGCGCGCCATCTCGGCCATCTTCTTTAACGTCGGAGCGCGTTCGCGCAAGAGTTCCGCGACTGCGAGCGCACTTGGTCCCTTCGCTAAATCGTAGCCCTGCTCCACTAGAAACGGCTGCAAGCGCGTCGCGAGTTCGTCGACGGGCAAGCGCTTCACGTGTTCGCCGTTGAGCCACTCAAACTTCTCCGAATCAAAGCGCGCTGGCGAAGGCGTGAGCGATTCGAGGTTGAACCATTCGACGAGTTGTTGCGGCGAAAAAATTTCGTCATTGCCGTGCGACCATCCGAGGCGCGCGAGCCCGTTGATCACAGCTTCCGGCAAGAAGCCTTGCGCCGCGTATTCGTTCAAACCCGTTGCACCGTGGCGCTTCGAGAGCTTTTCACCGTCGTTACCAAGCACGGTGGGCGTGTGACCAAACACTGGCGGCTCGCTGCCGAGCGCGCGGAAAATATTGATCTGGCGCGGTGTGTTCATCACATGTCCGTCGCCACGGATCACGTGCGTGATGTTCATGTCCACGTCGTCAACACACACGCAAAAGTTGTAGGTCGGCACGCCGACTTCACCCACCGGCGCGGGCCGTGCGATGACCAAATCATCCAGCTCGCTGTTCGCGATCTCAATACGACCTTTAACCGCATCGTCCCAAATCACCGCACCATCGTCCGGGTTGCGGAACCGAATCACAGGATCAACGCCCGTCGGAATTTTCAAGCCGTGCTTGGCAACGTTTTCAGGGCGCCAACGGCCGTCATAACGAGGCTTGTCGCCTTTGGCTTTCTGCATGTCTCGTAGAGCGTCGAGTTCTTCGACGCTCATGTAGCAATGATACGCACGCCCGTCGGCAAGCATTTGCGCCACGACTTCGCGGTAACGCGGTATGCGCTGCATCTGGTAGAACGGGCCTTCGTCGATGTCCATGCCCAGCCACGCCATGTCGCGAAGGATGCCATCGGCGCTAGATTCGGACGAGCGCTCAAGATCAGTGTCTTCAATGCGAAGAATGAACTGGCCTTTGTGGTGCCGCGCGAATGCCCACGCGAATAGCGCGGTGCGAATGTTGCCGAGGTGAAGGGTGCCCGTAGGCGAAGGCGCAAACCGTGTGCGCACGGTTTGGAGTGGAGCGTTCGTTGTATTCATCTACCGAATTTTATTCGGCGGCGAAGATTACAGGCGAAACACGCCCGCGAGCAGCTACACCGCGCAGTACTTCGCCTGAATTTCGTCGTCCGCGAGCAGCTCAGCCGCGGTGCCGTGGTGCACGATGCTGCCTTGGTCGAGGATGTACGCGCGGTCCGAAATAGAAAGCGCGCGCTCAACGTTTTGCTCGACCAGCAAAATCGTCGTGCCACTGGCCTTCATGCGGGCGAAGAGCTCAAACATTTCGTCAACCAACACCGGCATGACGCCCTCCGACGGCTCATCCATCAGAATCATTTTGGGCTTCGCCATCATGGCTCGCGCGATCGCCAACATTTGCTGCTCACCGCCGGAAAGCGAGGTGCCCTCCTGCGTCAAGCGCTCTTTGAGGCGCGGAAACGTTTGAGCGATTTCGTCGATCATCGCGTTGGTCGTGTCGCGCGCGTTGCTAGCAATCAAACCCAACTGCAAGTTCTCGCGAACCGTGAGGCCGGGCACGATCCGGCGATCTTCAGGAACGAACGCTAAGCCCGCGTGATAACGGGAAAAAGCCGGCGTGTTAAGAAGCTCCTGTCCGTCGAAAACAACGCTGCCTTGGCGCTTCTCAAGCATGCCCATGATGCTGCGTAAAGTGCTGGTTTTGCCAGCGCCGTTGCGCCCCATGAGGGTAACAACCTCACCCGCCTTTACGTCGAATGAAATATCTTGGACGACGTGACTGCGGTCGTACCACGCATTGAGGCCGGTGACGGTCAATATGGCTTTTGACATTGTGAAACTTCCAGCCTAATTTTTTCCAAGGTACACGCGGCGCACCTCAGCATTCGTGCGAATTTGCTCAGGCGTTCCATCGGCCAAAAGCTCGCCGTGGTGTAACACGATCAAGCGCTCGCACAAGCCCATCACGAGCTTCATTTTGTGCTCAACGAGAATGACGGTGCGTTCGGTCGAAAGCTTTCGGATCAGCGCCATCATCACGCCGGTTTCTTCGGGCGACATGCCAGCCGTGGGCTCGTCCATCAGCAACAGCGCTGGATCGCTCGCGAGCGCCATTGCGATCTCTAACGAGCGCTGCTGTCCGTGCGCCAGTTCGGATGCGATTTTGTTGCGATGCGCCGTTAAACCCACTCGCTCAAGCAGCGCATCGGCGTGCTCAATGATCGAAGTGAACGACGCGCGCGAGCGTAAAAAATCAAAACGCGCACTGCGCATTTGCGCCGCGACTCGCACATTTTCGTGAGCGCTCAACTGCTTGAACACGTTGGTAATCTGAAAACTCTTGGCAATGCCAATGCGTGCGTATTCGTGCTGCGGAATGTTCGTAATGTCGCGGCCGTCGAGGAAAATCTTTCCGCTGGTTGGCTTGGTTGCTCCCGTGAGCACATTGAAAAACGTGCTCTTGCCCGCGCCATTGGGGCCGATGATGGCCGTGAGCTGATTTTTGTGAAATGCGCAACTGACGTCGTTCAACGCGACGAAATTTCCGAAACGCTTGGTGATGTGTTCTGCGACAAGAATCGGGGCGTTCATGCTTGGCCTCCGCTTCGAGCGCGCCGCGCTTCCCAGCGCTGAACCAGCGTACCCCAAATGCCTCGCGGGAAATACAAAACAAACACCATAAACACGACGCCCACGACGGCCATCCAGTGCGTGGTGAAGACCGTCGCCACGTCCTCCAGGTAAAGGAACACGCCCGCGCCGACGAACGGTCCGAAGAACGTGCCCATGCCACCGAGCAAACACATCATCACGGCTTGCCCTGAAAGTAAATAGTGCAACGAATCGATCGGGACAATCGAAAGGTGGATGGCACGCAGTGCACCGGCCAAACCACAAATCGCGGCAGACAAGACAAAGATCAAAAGTTTGGCGCGTGCCACGTCGTAACCGCACGCGGCGCAGCGACCTTCGTTTTCGCGA
This sequence comes from Burkholderiales bacterium, assembly GCA_017989135.1. Classification (GTDB taxonomy): domain Bacteria; phylum Pseudomonadota; class Gammaproteobacteria; order Burkholderiales; family Casimicrobiaceae; genus Casimicrobium. The sequence goes on along the minus strand of JAGNQL010000063.1, from coordinate 5,884 downwards.
ATCGACTCAATCACTGCACCGAACGGCGACGCCAAAATGCGCGACACCAGCCACAGCGCCGCAGCGACAAATGCGAACAACACGTAATACTTGGTGAGCGGATTCAAGATGTCGAGCTGCACGCCAAACACGCTAAAGTTTTCAACGTTCACGCCGCGCAAGCCGTTCTCGCCGCCGGTCCAATTTTCGGCTTTGTAGAACACGTAATAGACAATTTGCGCGAGCGCCAAAGTGACCATCGAAAAGTAGATTCCGCGCGTGCGGATGGCGAGATAGCCGATGACAACACCAACGAGTGCCGCGCACGCGGTGCCCACGGCAATCGCCATCCACCAAGACAAACCAAAGCGAATAATCGCGATACCCGTGAGGTAGCTTCCGACCCCAAAGAATGCAGCGTGCCCAAAGGAGAGCAACCCGGTGTAGCCAAATAGCAGGTTGAAACCGACCGCATACAGACCGAAGATCAAGATATTCAACGCGAGTGCTTCATACGGCATGATGAGCGGAAAGATCATCAGAAACGCCAGCACCGAGGCCACGCGGTGTTGCGACATGAGTTTTGTCGCTTTAGACAAAAAATTGGGTTGTGTCATCGCCATCTAGCCCATCAATCCGGCTTTACCAAACAACCCCTGCGGACGAACCAGCAGCACTAACGCCATCAGCACGAAGATCGAAAGCTCGGCGTACTCCGGCGCGAAAAGCGAGGTCATCGCGAACACGACGCCGACCAGCAACCCAGCAACCACCGCGCCCGGTAGCGAGCCCATGCCGCCCACGACGGTAACAACAAACGACTCGGCAAGCACGGGAATGCCCATCTCAGCGTTCACGGCACGCGTTGGCGCTGCCAACAATCCGGAGAGACCTGCGATGGCGGTTCCGAGCCCGAACACCATGAGCCAAACCTTGGAAATATCTACACCCAAAATACGCACGATTTCCGGGTCGCGTGAGCCCGCGCGGATGATGAGCCCATAGCGTGTTTTCTCAATGAACAGCCAGAGCCCGCCGACGATTAACGCGGTCGCAAGAATTAAGAACAGGCGGTAGATCGGGAACATGCCAAAACCCAAATTCACCACACCGCGTAGCTCATCGGGCACCGACGTTGGCAGTCCTTCCAAGCCGAATAGCACGCGCATCGCCTCGATCATTACATAGCTCAAACCAAAGGTGAGGAGCAGTGGATAGTCGATGCCGCGACCGTACAGCGGGCGCACCAAGAACCGTTCGCAGAGCAATCCAATGGCTCCGACGGAGAGAGGCGTGAGCACCAAACTGAACCAGAAACTTCCGGTCAAACCTAGGAAGTAAACGCCAAAAAATGCCCCCACCATGAAGAACGCACCATGCGCGAAATTTACGACGGTAAGCATGCCGAAAATCAACGACAACCCGACGGCGAGGAGCGCATAGACCGCCCCAAGCGCGAGGCCAGTCATGAGTTGCAAGAGCAACAGTTCAATAGAAATGTCAGCCATTCAGACGTACTGCCATAGAGCGAAAAAAATACACGCCGCGTGAATCGGTCTTTCGAATTGACAACCGGGGGCTGGCAACTCGGGAAAGACTACGCGGCGTGACGAAGGCGCGAAAGACTCGCGGAATGACTAAATGACTTTGTGGCCCAGCTCGTCACAAGTGCGCAGGTTTTTCTCATCCGGCGCTTCAATCGAAAGCACATTGAAAACGTCGTACTTGTCTTTCATGTTCTTCGATTTGGACTCAACGATAGCGACTGATTGCACAGACTGATGGTCGCAGAGGCGATAAAACTGCTGCCCCTTGTAGAAGTCGTAGCGCATTTTGCGCATGACGTTTGCCACGCCCGTTGACGTGGTTGAACGTGCTTCGCGAATGGCTTGCAGCACGCTACGGATGCCGGCGTAGCCCAACGCGCCGTAGTCAGACGGAACAGCGCCAGCATAGGCTTTGCGGAATTTGTCGTTGAACGCCTTGGCACTCGGAATGCGATCTTCCATGCCCCAGTAATACGACGTGCCGCCAAGAATTCCATCAAACGCATCGGCACCACCGGCCTGACGGGCGGTGTAGAGCAGCACTGGCGTGATGACTTTCATCTGTTTCTTCAGCCCGAAGTCTGTCACTTGTTTCGCAGAATTGAGAAGGTCGCGCCCGAAATTACAGAGCACAAGCACATCTGGCTTCAATGCCTGAATGCGCGGCAAAAATGCCGAGTAATCCGCCGCTCCGAGTGGATGGCGAATATCGGCCAATGTCTGCATGCCGAAAGCCTGACCTGCGCGCTGGAAGCCACGCACCATTTCGTGGCCGTAAGCATAGTCAGCGGTCAGGTACACGACTTTTTTGCCGAACTTCGGGAAGGCGTAGCGCGCCACAGCGCCAGCAGTTGCATGCGGCGTGAGCGCTTCGTGAAACGTGTAGAAGCTCCAATCTTTTGCTTCGTTGATCGCGTCGGATTGGCTAATCGAATTGAAGAGCACCTTGCGGCTCTTACAAATTGCGTTAATCGAGAGCTGCGTCGCGGCGGAAAGCGACCCAACGATAAGATCCACTTTGTCTTTTTCGATCAACTCTAGAGTACGCGTCGCTGCTTCGCCCGGGTTCAATTTGTCGTCTCGAACCAACAACTCGCACTTACGACCGTTGTATCCGCCGGACTCGTTGAACTCTCGCACCGCCAACTCAGCCGCACGCACCTGATCCTGTGCTTCTGCAGAAAACGCGCCTGTCAGCGGGGTTGGGAAGCCAATTTTGATCGGCAGCGATTGCGCATGCGCCATACGCGACACAAACGGCGCACCAGCAACAGCGATGCTCGCGGCACCGCCGGTGAGCAGACGACGACGCAGCGGGGAAGTAGTGGATTCGGACATTCAGGCTCCTAGACGAAAAATGGCGTTTGAGTAATCTTATGCACAACAACTGTTAAACAGGGCGTTCGCTCTCATTTATGGGGGATTGAAACATTGCCCCTTCGACGCGCTAGCCAGAGGCCAGCACTATGACGACGACATAAGCGATTAGTGTAGCGATATTGCCTCTGGGCGCGTTACCTGTCCCAGAGCGCGGCCGTCTCGCGAAGCACCCGCTCGACCTCGCGCGGCTCGGACAAGCCGTTGACCGTACTTTGCGCCTGCATGTACTGGCCGAGCATTCGGCCTCGCTCCACTGTTTCTTGGCCGATACGCAGGCGCCGCTCTTGGTAGCGAACAAGCGCGCCTTCGTTCGCGCCCTCATGGTGGATGCAATCAACCAACGCCAGCGCGTCTTCGGCGGCCTTGGTGACACCCGCCCCCACGTGGGGGCGCGCAACGAAGCTCGCGTCGCCCATGAGCGCAACGTGGCCGAAGGCGATTTGGTCGGACGACACGTCGAATATCGGTTGTAAGAATGGCTGCGCGGTTTTCTCAATAACTTCGGCAAATTGAGGCGCAAGAATGGAGCAAGCCGACTGACGCATGTGATGCACCTGCCGCCAATCCACTCGCTGCGGGGGAATGCCTGTGGGGTAATGGTTGCCGTCTGCATCGGTGAGTAGCTCGCTCAAGCTCGCCCCTTCCTGTGCGCTGCGATACCACACGAAGTTGTATCGGCGCTCGCCCGGCTTGGTCGAATGGTTGGCACCGGCTACGGGGTAGCCGATGATTTGCTCGCCGTCTGGCAATCCGAAGCCGAATCTCCCGAACAGCGTTTCGCGCGTGCTGGTAGACAAAACGCTTTCGTCGCATACGCCGCGCCATGCAACGTAACCCGCGTAAACGGGGGATTTTTGCGGCGCAAATTGCTGGCGTACAGTTGAACGCAGGCCGTCCGAAGCAATTAGTACGTCGCCCGCAATTTCGCCTGCGCCGGTCCGCGCCACAGCCCCGCCCACGGACTGATCTACGCTCAGCAGTTCGACGCCAGAGCGATAGCACTCCTCCGGCAGCGCCTCACGAAGCTGTGCGTAAAGTCGTCCCCACGACGTGAGAATTTGCGGCATTTCGATGGTCGATACGCTATTGCCGTGCACATCAAGTGCAACGCGTTCCTGCACAGTGACTCCCATCTCGGCATCACGCGGCACACCGGCGCGATGCAACGCATCAACGAGCGGCGGATGCGTCACTATGCCTGCACCACGGCCGTCGAGCGCTTGCGACGCCTTTTCGAGTAGCTGCACGGCATGCCCAGCGCGGTGCAATAAATTCGCGACCAGCAGGCCTCCCAACGAGCCGCCGACAACAACAATTTTTGCCATGCTAATTTGGGAACGTGACTCCGACGGCCTCAGCCGCGGGATAGTTGAGCTCAATGACCACACCGCTTGGATCGTCTAGGAACATTTGGTGCAGGCCAATCGACGGCACGGTGCGATGGCGCGCGACAACACCGAGTCGCTCAAGATGCGCCATCATTGCCGTTAGGCCATCGGAGAAAAAGGCAATGTGATCGACTGCGCCACTGCCAATCAAGGACGCGACGTCGCGGTCACCCAAGTACGCCTTTAATCCTTCGGGATCATTTTTGTCCATGCCGATGAGGTGAACAACGGCGTTGGCAACATTGTCGTGTGCGCCCGAATACATCCACCGCCCCGGAAACGGAAAATTTGGACGCGGACCCTCGGCAAGGCCAAGGACTTCACTGTAGAAGCGGCTACTGGCATCCAGATCAGTGGTGCGAATGGAAAAATGATTGAGCGTAAGTTTCACGTCGATCCTCGCGTACGTAGAGTAAGTGAATTACAAAAGTGACTTTGTGCGCCATGGTGGTCGCCGATGCAACCTGTTGTACGAGGCACCGTAAGTGATGTTATCGACTGAAACGTAGATTTTGTTTGCGCAATATCATTTGCGCGATCACGCACGTTGGCGACGTGTGCCAAGCGTCGTAAAAAGTTATTGAGATTTTTTCTAGGGTCGCGCAGCAGCACTCATTGATAATTGGTGCAAGACAAAATTTGCCGAGGCAACATGGAACTTAGTGGCGAAAAACTTATTTCGGCAACACCCGCAGCAGTTTGGCGTGCGCTTAACGACCCCGGCTGCCTTTCACGGTGCATTCCATCTTGCGAATATGTCGAGCGTGTGTCAGACACCGAAACCAACGCGCGCGTGCTAATGCGCGTCGGTCCGGTACGCGCCCTCTTCGTCGGCAAGATTTTGATGAGTGATATTCGTCCGGATGAGGGGTGCACGATGGTCTTTGAAGGCTCTGGCGGCGGCGCTGGTTTTGCCAAAGGCCGCTCGACTGTCAGCCTCGCGGCGAAGGACGGCGGCACCCTACTCTCCTACACCGCGGCTGCCTCTGTCGGTGGCAAATTGGGCCAAGTCGGCGGTCGCATGATTGACGCGTTCGCGAAGAAAATGGCTGATGAATTTTTCGGCAATTTGCAACACGAACTGCGCGCCGCGCCGGCGGTTTCGACCACTGCCAAAGCAGCGTTGGCAGGCGCAGTGTCCACCCCGGCAGCAACCCTGCCGCAGGTGGCGTACGCACCCAAACGTGAGTCCGAGTCAGGTGCAACCTCCGAGCGCGCCCGTGTGCTGTGGTTCGTGCTTGGCGCAGGCGCGACGGCCTTTGGGTTCATCCTCGCGCATCTCTTACGTTAGCAGGATGGCGCGCATATGAAGGCTCCAGCATTTGACTACGTGAAACCCAAGCATCTCTCCGATGTGTTTGCCTTATTCGCCAGATACGGCGATGAGGCGAAACTCCTCGCGGGAGGGCAAACGCTACTCGCAACACTCAACATGAGGCTCTCTGAGCCGAGCGTGTTGATCGATATTTCGGGCATTGAACTGATGCGCGGTATCTCCGTCAACGGGCAGATGCTTCGCATCGGGGCGTTGACTACACATAGCGAGATCGAATCATGTGCTCTGCTTGCAACGAACGCGCCGTTGCTGAG
>JAGNQL010000245.1 GCA_017989135.1 Burkholderiales bacterium | reverse complement strand
CGAGGCTGGCGTAGCGAATCACCAGTTCGCCCTGCCCGTTCGACTGATGCGCGATGGACACATAGGTGCCCAAGGCGTCGGCCAACTCCGTTTCCAAGCGGTCCAAGTCTGGGTCGCGCAACGCGAGTTTTTCTTGTTTACTCCGCGGACCGGGCACGCCGGGGCGCTTGCCTTCGGCGGCGTTCGCAGCTTCTTTCACCAGCGCTTCGGTCGCGCGCACAGATAGGCCGTTGATCGCGATGTTTTCTGCGAGCATGATTTGCTTGTCTTTGGGCAGCGTAGCCAGCGCGCGCGCGTGGCCCATCTCCAACGTGCCCGCCATCACGCGCTCTTGCACCGGCGCAGCCAGCTCAAGCAAACGTAGCAAGTTCGACACTGCGCTGCGCGATTTGCCGACGGCATCGGCAGCTTGCTCGTGCGTGAATTGAAATTCGGCGATGAGGCGCGCGATGCCCTGCGCTTCTTCGATGGCGTTCAGATCTTGCCGCTGCAAGTTTTCGATCAACGCGAGCGTGAGCGCCGTGCGATCGTCAACGTCTTTGACGATGACCGGCACTTCGACTAAGCCGGCCAATTGCGCCGCGCGGAAGCGACGCTCACCGGCGATGATCTCGTGCTTGCCGTTGGCCGTGGCACGCACGACGATCGGCTGCATGATGCCCTGTGCCTTGATAGACGCTGAAAGCTCAGCCAGCGACGCGTCGTCAAAACGACGGCGCGGCTGATATTTGCCCGCGATCATGTTGGTGACTTTGAGCGAAGTAACGCCCGCTGCGGGCGCATCGACTTTGGTCGGCTCCGGCATCAGCAATGCATCGAGTCCGCGGCCGAGGCCTTTTAGTTTTACTGCCATGTCAATTCATTCCTGTAATCGAGTTCCCTCCCCGCTTGCCGGGGAGGGTTAGGGTGGGGTAAGCGTGTCGCAAAGCGTGATGCCTCTGCGAAAACGCCTTACCCCCTCCCAACCTCCCCCGGCGAGCGGGGGAGGAGCGGTTCTTCATGCTTCGCCAACAATTCCGCCGCAAGCTGCATGTAGGCCTGCGCGCCTTTGCTGGCGCGGTCGAGCATCAAGACCGGCAAGCCGTGCGACGGCGCTTCAGCGAGACGTACGTTGCGCGGGATGACCGTCTTAAAAAGTTTGTCGCCGAAGTGTTGCTCCAGCTGCGCCGCGACTTGTTGCGACAGCGAAATGCGCGGGTCGTACATGGTGCGCAACAGGCCCTCGATTTCGAGCGTTGGGTTCAGGTGTTGCTGCATCTTCCGAAGCGTTTGCACCAAGTCAGACAGCCCTTCGAGCGCGTAGTACTCGCACTGCATCGGGATCAACACACTGTCCGCTGCGCACAGCGCGTTGAGCGTCAAGAGGTTCAACGTCGGCGGACAGTCGATGATGATGTAGTCGTACTCTTCGGCCACGGCTGCAATCGCCGCTTTGAGCGTGTGAATCGCGTCTTTGAGCTTCGTCTCGCGATCCGGCATGCTGACCATTTCGATCTCGGCACCGGCGAGCTCGCGGTTCGCCGGAATCAGATCAAAACCGCCCTGCGCTTTGACCCGCGCGTCGAGCATCGAGGCCTCGCCGAGCAGCACGGTGTACACCGTTTTCTCGGCTTCATTTTTGTTCACGCCCGCACCCATCGTCGCGTTGCCTTGCGGGTCAACGTCGATAAGGCACACACGACGGCCGTGCGCGGCGAGCGACGCCGAAAGATTCACCGCCGTGGTGGTTTTGCCGACGCCGCCTTTTTGGTTGGCTATGGCTATGGTTCTAATCATTCTTATGGATCATTTCTGCAACGCAAACTTCACACTAAACCCAATCAACGCCACGCCCGCCGCGCGCTTCAGCCACGCGCTCGCAAACGGATAGCGCACGAACACGCGCTTGGCCACCTGCGCCACCGCGATGAGCCACAGGCAATACACAAAGATGATGACCAGCACGACGCCCATGATGCGCGCGTAAGTCGCCGCGCCGTCGAACGTTTTCTGGTCGATAAACAACGGGAAGAACGCGACGTAAAAACCGATCACTTTCGGGTTCGACAGCGACACCAACGCTGATTCGCGAAACCACTGCCACGCCCCACGCCCGGAGCCCTGCTCCACCGCGCCCTCGCCCATCGTTTGTTTGGCATCGCGAATCAAGGTGAAGCCCACCCACGCCAGATACGCCGCGCCGGCGTAACGCAACAGATCAAACGCACGCGGATACGCCGCCGCCAACGCCGCCACACCCGAAAGCGCGAGCACCATCCACACCGTGTCACCGGCCATCAGCCCCAAAGTGCTCCACACGCCCGCCTTCGGCCCGCCGTTTTTCTCGGCCATCGAAGCGAACAGCTTGATCGTGCCTGGGCCGGGGATGGCGAGGAAGATCAGGGTGGCGATGATTAGCGAATAGAGGTCTGAGATGCCGGTCATTTCGAATTCACCCGTCCGCGCTTGAATCGCATAAAAACCAATAGGGCCACAACCAACAACGCCAGGCTAAGAAAAAACTTCCCGAGAAACGCGACCACGGCGGCACCGGATATCAGGCCGCAATAGATCGCACCTTCGAGCAGGGAACCGAAAAACTCAGCGCCTCGATACGCCTGCTTCTTTATCGCTTTCATACTCGGATCAAGCCCGTTCCAACCAAATCAAGCATCGCTCCGCCTCAAGCTGAGGCACAGTAAGCGCCCGCTTTCGATCCACAACCCAGCCCGTTCCGGCCAGTTCGGCAACTTCGTCGTCCGGGAACTTGCCCTTCATGGCGAGCACTAGCGCATCCTCTTCCGGCGAAACACAACCCTGCGCCGACAGCACGAAATCCTTGAGCGACGCATACGCGCGGCTGATCACAACGTCGTAGGTGACCGGATGCTCTTCGACGCGCGAGTGCACGGCGGATAGATTGTCGATGGCTAGCGCCTCGGCGGCTTTGTTCACGTAGTCGGTTTTCTTGCGCACGGAATCGACGCTGACGACTTCAAGATCGGGTCGCATCACTGCGATCGGCAGCGCCGGAAATCCGCCGCCGGAGCCCACGTCGAGCAAGGTCGTCGCCTCTTTCGGGATGAAATGCAGCACCGACAACGAGTCGAGAATGTGTTGAACCAGCATTGCATGCGGCTCGCGTATGGCCGTGAGATTGATGACTGCGTTCCATTCCGACAAAAACGCAAGCGATTCGATGAGCTGATTTTTCTGTTTATCGCTCGCCTTAAGGTGCATTTCGGCGAGCGCCGCGTCGAGCTTGGCTCGCAATTCCGCGCGCAGTTCCGGCGTGAATTCGATTTGTTCGCGCTTGAGCGGACGGTCAATAACGGGACGAAGCCCTGCGGAAGTGGTCATACCTTGGCCTTGTGGATTGATGCCGGGCTGAACCGCCGGGCGTGTGCCTGTCTTAATATTTTTCATTGCGTAGCCCGGAGAAGCGCAGCGCGTCCGGGGCTCTTCATTGCGAGCGGATTCGCCTCAAATTGCCTTGACGCGCTTCGCTTCTCAAGGCTACAAAAGTGCATCACGAAACCATCTCCGCCAGCCGACCCTTCTTAAGATGCACGAGTAAGAGCGAAATCGCGGCGGGCGTAATGCCCGAAATGCGGCCTGCCTGGCCGAGCGTCTCTGGGCGCTGTGCGGCGAGCTTAATCTGCACCTCTTTCGACAAACCGTGCACTTGCGCATAGTCCAAACCAGCAGGCAAACGCAAGTTTTCGTTGGCGAGTTGGCGGTCGATTTCAACGTGTTGCCGCTCAATGTAGCCTGCGTATTTAGCGGCGATTTCGACTTGCTCGGACACTGATTCGTCGAGATCTGTTGGCTGGGTTGAAAACTCAGCGCTCTCCAGCACTTCGGACGCGACGTCGCTTTTCGCCTTCAACCCCAAGTCATCGCGCAGGCGCGAAACCGCCGAATGCGTGACGCCCGGACGTCGCAGCAAATCAAACAAACTGTATTCACG
>JAGNQL010000062.1 GCA_017989135.1 Burkholderiales bacterium | reverse complement strand
GCGGAAATTTTCTAAGGTTCGTGTCACCTGCCCGCGTGCGCTGACGCGAATGGTGATTGAGTAGCCGCGCACTTCGGAACGCATGCTTTCGAATTTCGCGCCAGCGTCAACCATTCGGCGAACGAGCGCGCGAAACTCGGCATCGCTCATACTTGTCCCGGCATCGTTTTCACGTTCGTACACTTCGCGATCAAGGCGACTCATTTGCGCGATCTCCGCGCGCGTGGCTTTGCCCGCCAAAACCGTTGCGCTGAGCATGCGCGCCGACGGCCAATGCGCCCAGTACGTTCGCGCGTCACTCCAATACGGAATTCCAGCGCCCGTCTCGGCCCACACCGACAACACACGATACTCACGTACTTCAACGCGCGCCACTAGACCACCGTTCGTGTCGCGGCGAAAGTGCACGGCGGAATCGGCCACACGCCGCGCGCCTCGGTACTGCACGTCACGGTGGACGGCGTTTTGGCTTACCGTACGAATCGACAAATCTGCTTTCGGCGTGATGAGCCAACCGCTGTCACACGTGTAGTGCGTGCCGTGCACCAACGTTGTCTCTGTAGTGTCTGGCGACATCGGCACGCCAGACAGTGCCGGGCGCGGGCGGCTGTACGTGAGCGTAAGCGAAACGGATGCGTCGCCCGAGAGCGCCACGCTTTGCCAAGGCCACTTTGCATCGCGCGTCACATTGCGACCGATGAACGTCGAGTCGCTCCCGAACGCGGAGTCGTCCACGTCGTTTTCAAAGGTGTAGTTCCCAGTGATGTCTGGGCAGTTTTTGCCGTTTGTCGCGACGCGTTCCAGCTTTGGCCAATCGGGCGGGTAGCGACCGCCAGCGCTGTCGTTCCCGCAACCCGTCACCGTTCCAATGACCATGGCTATCGCAATCGTGGCCGAGATGCGAGTGGCGCACTCGTCGGGGCGAGCGTACGGATTCATAAACAGGTTGATTCGATGGAGCGTGAATTGCATGGGGGAATGGTACTCGGCTCCACGTTATCTGTTCCGCATCGGCGATCAGAAACGGCGTTAGCTTCGAGAACGTTTCGACATACGGAGTATTTCGCGCGCCGGGTCGCGTTCTTCGCGACGCCTAAATCCCGAAGTAGCGATCAGGTCGGTGGTTGATCGCGATGACGAAGTTGAGCGCTACCGCCGCGAGGATGGACAGCAACACTTTCTCTGGGGCCACGACCAAGAGCGCGAGGCCCAATATCGCCAAGTCGCAGAGCATTTGCACCGTGCCCGCGCGCCAGCCTTTGCGCTGCTGCAAGTAAATCGCCAGCACGCCGAGACCGCCCAAGCTCGCGCCGTGGCGAATCAAAATCAAAATTCCGGTGCCAGCGAGCAATCCACCGATGATGGCGGAGAACGCCGCGTTCAATATCGCAAACGAAATTAACAGCGGCAACACCTCCGTGTAGACCGCGACCATTGCGACTGCGCAAAATGTCTTCACGGTAAACACGCGACCCATTGCGCGATACGCGAAAACATAAAACGGAAGGTTGAGTGCGAACACCGCCGCGCCTAAGGACCAGCCGCTCGCGTAATGGAACAAAAACGAAAGGCCCGCGATACCGCCCGGCAGCAGGCCGCTGCTGCGAAAAAAAACCAACGAGAGCGCGACGAAGAGTGTGCCGGTGAGAATGCCTTGGACATCTTCGAGCGCTGTGTGCGGCGCGATTTGAATGGGCGCGTCGGAAAGCGCGGGCGGTACGTTAGACATCAGGTAACTCGAACAAGCGTGAGGCAACAAAGCCGCGAGCATAGCGGTGCGGCGGTCTGCGTCTCGTGACGCAGCGCAAACGTGTCGCGCGATCTGACGGATGGACGGACGGAAAAAGATTAACCCCGTTTGTAACTTTCGCTCGTTTCAATCTCTAACGACCGCACAAACACAGATTCCAACCGTCGCGGGCGTTACCAAAAGACAAATCGTCACCCGTAATCTCTAAGAGGACGCATCATGACTATCCGCTCACCACGCCGCAACAAGCACATCACCTTCCTGTTTGCGTTCTGCACTGGACTTGCGCTAGCGCTCCCAAGCGCCGGGGTCTTCGCAAAATCCACCGCCGATAAACAGGTCAAAGAGCCACCCGCACCGCGAATCGTCAAAGATTGGGGCGACATGACTAAGTGCGCGACCTGTGCCGCAGCAGCGGACCCGTCGCCCAAGCAAAAGAAAGACTGCGCCGCTGCGTGCAAGCGCGTCGGTATGGACCACTAGGCGATCGTCGCGCAACAGTGTACGAAGTGCAGTCATACGGCTTTACTTAGCTAACGACCGTCTGGCGGTCATTACAGGCAAAAAAAGCACTATGTTGACTTAACGAAAAATACGCTCCAAACGACCGCCCAGCGGTCGTTTGGGCTAATAAGCCGCTATTCACGCATCCTTTCCAGTAGTGGCTGCCATGAGCGCTGCCACTCTGCGCGAGTTAATTCAGCTGCAGATTTCCTTTGCGAATCACGTCGGCCCATTTGTTCACTTCTGTGGGCACGCGCGCTTGGGCTTGCTGCGTCGTACCGCCGACGATCACGATGCCGAGCGACGCGAGCTTCTCGATCACCTCCGGCATCTTCAACACAGCGTTCGTCTCGCGATTGAGTTTGTCTACGATCTCCGCAGGCGTACGCGCTGGCGCGAACAGCGTGTAGTTCGTCGCGGACTCATAACCCGTGAGCCCCGCCTCCGCCATCGTCGGCACGTCGGGCAATGTGGCTGAACGCGTACGGCTCGCCACGGCCAGTGCACGTGTTTTTCCAGCGCGAATGTGCGGCAAATGCGCCGGAAGACTGTCGATGGCCATCGGCACGCGACCTGCCAACAAATCGGGCAGCAACTGCGCCGTGCCTTTGTACGGAACATGCACCAGATCAACGCCCGCCATTTGCTTGAACATCTCCGCATTCAAGTGCTGCAGCCCACCTAAACCCGACGACGCGTAACTTAGCGAGCCTGGCTTCGCCTTCGCCAATGCGATCAGCTCCGCCACGTTACGTGCAGGCACGTCGGCGTTGACGACCAAGATAACGGTGCCAAATCCGACCTCCACAATCGGCGAAAAATCGCGCGCCATTTCGAACGCCAAGCTCTTGTGTACATGCGGCGCAATGGCGTAGTCGACGATGCTTCCGAGCATGATCGTGTAGCCGTCGTTCGCACTGCGCGCCAGCGCCGCTCCGCCCAAGGTCGCGCCAGCGCCGGGCTTGTTGTCCACGGTAATCGTCTGCCCAATACGCGGCCCCAAGCGCTCTGCAATCATCCGCGCCACCACGTCCACACCGCCGCCAGTGGGGTAGGGCGCAATCATCGTAATCGGCCGCGCAGGCCAGGCTTGCGCATGGGTGAGCGAGGGCAGCGCGAAAGAAGCAGCGGCGAGCAGGATCGCCGCGACGCGGGCAAGCACCTGGCGGCGCGCAGAGGCGTGGGTAGAAGTGCGCATAGAGCGTTCCATTCAGTAGAAAACGAAGATCAGTTTATCCCCCGCCGAGTTTCGTGACGTGGCTCAAAGCGCCGGAAGTGAACCTTGTTACGAGTGGTTCGACGGACGAGGTGTGTGCGAACTACTACCCAAGCGAGTAGTGGTCACCACGCTACGACGTGAATACGATGCGCCCATGTTTCAACCCTCAATTTCACGCAAGGAGAACGCCATGAAGCTCATCAACGGAGTGGTCGTGCTGGCCGGGGCAATGGCGCTCAGTGGATGCTCGACGTTAGAGCAGACGCGAAAGGGCGACGTTGACAAGATCAGCGCATTTCCGCTGACCCACCGCAACGAAGTGGAGAAACTAGATCTCGCTGTCGTCATCGTCGAACACGCCGCGCTTGATGGTCGTGGCGCTGCACCAAAGTGCCAACTTGCGCTACGTAGTCTCGCGCTACTCGAAAACGACGAGGCCGAGGCGGGCGGCAAGCGACTCGATCAAGCCCTCGGGTGCTTCGCGGATGCTGCGGCGCTAAACCCTGATCGCGCACGCGATCTACGCAACCAAATTCAAGAGCGAATGCTCGGCGCGTCGGAACAGCGCTGCGCCGACTTCAAGTCGCACCTTCAACGCAGTCAGTCCACTGCCAACTTCTACAGCGGCCTGTTCACCTCGGGCTTTGCCGCCGCCGGCGCAATTACTAAGAGCATCGAAGGCGCACGGACGCTTGCTGGGCTTTCGGGGCTAGCAAACGCGAGTGGAGCGGAATTTAATCAGGCGTATTTCGCCAATCTCGCCGCGCACATCGTCGTCGGCGGCATTGATCAAGCGCGCAGCAAACTCTACGAACAGATCGCCACGGCAGCGAGCAGCAAAACCATCGCTGAATACACGTTGCAAGCCGCAATCAAGGACGCCTTTCGTTATCACGGGACATGCTCCATCATGACCGGGCTCATCGAAGCGCAGGACGCCATTCGCCTAGTCGACAACCCTGGCCTCGAAGCGCTGCGCCGTGCAGTCGTCAAAAACAAGCACTTGCAGGCGCTGACCGCGGCAGAGCCGAACAATGTGCGCGCCGTCATCGAAGAATGGAAGGACGTCATGCCGCCGGATCGCTGGCTGGCGGGCGTACCGCTTGCCGCATCGACAAGGCCGGTTATATCCGACGCGAGCGCGGGGCCGCTCTTAGTGCAGCGGCGCACCGCTGACGCGGCCGCGTTGATACCTCGACTTGACGCCAGCGTCGTCGCGTTGGAGAAGGACGTGCCAAACTTCGCTGTGGCTAACAGTCCGGCGAAACTAAAAACCATTGCACTCAGAACGACGCTGAGCGACGCGGTTACTTCCGTCAAGCCAAAAATAGAAGCCTGCAATGCTCCGATGCTCGACGCCGCGAAAGCGGCCATCGCGCTCGGCGCGCAACTCGCCACTGTCGCCGACCCTGCCACGCGTGACAAACTCGACATCGACGTCAAGTATCAAAACTCCGCACGACAGGCTTTATCCGCTTCCGTCGATCAGTTTGGGGCAGCGCTTAACGCCTGCTCGGCTCAGGTGCAGATGTCGATCAACGCCCTCAAGCAGGTCCCGAAAAAACCTGCGAGCGAACAAGCCGCCGCAATCGACAAGGTGGACGCCGCGCCGGCGTCATGCGTTGCTGCCGCCGCATTACCTTTCGCCAAGAACTGCCCCGCGCCTGGGTAGTGCGCGTCTGCACCGCGTAGGGCGAACGGCCACTAATCGTGGCCGCATTTCCCGCGTGTTGCATCACGTTGTAGGCGACGACTTGGCGTCGCGGCGTGCCTAAGTCGGATAAGAGTGAAACCCCAGCCGTGTCGCGTTAGCAACCCCGCTGCCACACCAGCATCTGATTGTTCGCGGGCATCGCAAAGTCGCTCACGAGCGAAAGGCCTTGCGCCTGCGCCAGTGCATCGACCCATTCAAAATCACGCAGGCCGCTGAGTGGGTATTGCGTCTTGAGCGACGCGTCGAAATCGGCATTGCTTTGGGTGGTGAACGCACCGTCGTATTTGAACGGGCCGTACACGCAGAGTTGGCCCTTCGTCCCTAATGCTTTCCCCACGCCCTTGAAGAAATGTTCCACCGCTGACGCCGGCATGATGTGCAGCGTGTTGGCGCTGAACACGCCGTCGAACGCGTTCGTGACCATTGCGTCAAGCGGCCACGGATTCATCGTGACATCGAGCATCACAGGCGGCGCGACGTTCGCGAGTTTGCACTCGGCGAGCGCTTCGACGAGGATCGGCATGTTCTCCGCGATGTCAGTCGGTTGCCAGCGAACGCTCGGCATCATCTCCGCGAAAAACGTGACGTGCTGTGCTGTGCGCGACCCGATTTCGAGGACGGCGCTCCCCGCCCTGAACACGTTTTGCAGGTGCGCGAGGATTGGGCGCTTGTTGTTTTCGCAGGCTTGGCTGAAGGGTCGGGACATCATTAAACAGGCTAAAGCTGGGTTGTGTCGAGCATAGCGCTGCGGCTCGCGCAGAGGCGGGCTCCGGTCCGGTCGAGTGCCTCGGCAAAGTTTGCCGCAATATGTTCGATTGGGTACTATCGGGCTGGCCACGCGATCGTTCCGTCGTGGTCGTGGTTGCGGCCATAGTCTCTCAGCCGTCAAGTGCCGCACGATGCGCAGTCATTCACGATACGTCCGGGGAAAACCATGAGCACCTTCAACATCGCATCGACGCTAATTGCCGTGCAGCGTCACGCGTCCTCGGGAAGTCGTGGCGTCGCGTCCCGACTGGTGATCGGGCTAATGGTCGTTTTCAGTGCGTGGCTGACGACTGTCCACGCCGCAATCCCCAGCAGTGAACGTGCCGTCCTAACCGCGCTTTACGTGAGTGCTAACGGCGCTGCGTGGGGTAACAGCGCCGGTTGGAACGGCATCGCGGGGAGCGAATGTACGTGGGCTGGCGTGACGTGCTCCGTGGGCGACGCCAACGTGACGGCGCTAAACCTGTCGGCCAACAACCTGACGGGCTCGCTGCCCGCGACGCTGAACGATTTGACGCAATTGCGCACGCTCTCCGTGAGCAACAACCAGCTGACGGGCACTATTCCGTCGTTCAGCGGTATGACGCAACTGGCGAATCTCGTGATGCACAACAATCAGTTCAGCGGTTCCGTGCCCGCGCTTTCGGGAGCCCCGGGACTGAGCTACGTCACGCTCTACAACAATCTGCTCACCGGCTCCATGCCGTCGCTCACGGGTTTAACGCAGCTTCAATACTTCTACGCGGATCGCAACCAATTTTCTGGCGCATTGCCGTCGCTCGCCGGGCTCACCCAACTCGTCGTGTTCTACGCGTACGGCAATATGCTCACCGGCACGCTACCAGCACTCGACAACTTGACCGCGCTGGAATCTTTCTACGTCTACGGCAACCAGCTTTCCGGATCGATTCCCGCGTTCGTTAACGTGCCCGCGCTGCGCCAATTTGACGTCAGCGCGAACCAGCTCACGGGCGCGATTCCGTCGCTTGCAGGCGTGAGCGCCTTGCGCGGCTTTCGTGTGCACGACAACGCGCTCACCGGTGCTGCGCCTGCCGTGCCCAGCCCAGTTAACTTGCTAAGTGCCGGTGGCTCGCGGCTATGCCCAAACGCGCTCACACCGTCGGTCAGCGCGGCTTGGGATGCGGCCACTGGCTCGACGCCGTGGAGCGTCGGGTGCGGGGCGCCGTTCACCGTCTCGCAAACCTCGAGCTTGGATTTTGGCGTCGTTAGCGTGGCCACGCCGGGCGCTTCGCAAGACGTCGTGTTGACCAACACTTCCGCTAACGCCGGTTCAATTGTTAGCTGCGGATTTAGCGGAACCAACGCCTCCGAATTTCTGTTCGAGGCACCCGCACCGACGTTTCCGATTGCGCTGGCCGGCGGTCAGTCGGTGAACATTTCTGTGTACCCGCTTGCGACCGGTATCGGCGCTAAATCGGCTGCGGTTACGTGCACGCTCTCTCCGTTTGGAACCATCACCGGCGGCCCCACGGCCCTCATCGCCAACGCGCCGGTGCCGACACTGACGCAAACCGCAGCGCTTGCGTTCAACACGGTCAACGTCGGCATCACGTCGCCCAACCTCAACGTGGCGCTCACTAATTCGTCGGCCGTCACCGCGCAAGTTGCGAGCTGCACAATCGGCGGCGCGAACGCGAGCGAATTTGCATTCAATCCTGCGCCAAATTTTCCGATGTTCATCGGCACTGGCGCAACGCGCAACATCGCAGTGAATATTTTGGCCACCAGCACCGGCACGAAATCGGCCACGGTGACCTGCGTGCCTGCTGCCCAAAGCGTAATCACCGGCGGGCCAACCGCCATGACCGCAACGGCTGATCCGCCGCCGGTCTCAAGCATTACGCAGAGCAGCGCGCTTGCGTTCGGCACGGTATTCATCGGCGTGCCCTCCGTCGCGTTGAACCTCAATTTCACCAACAGCCCGGCCGCGGCCGGCGCGATTCAGAACTGCGTGTTCGGTGGTGCGAACGCGGCCGATTTCGCGTTCTCGCCGCCGCCAAGTTTCCCGGTGCAGATGACCGCGGGCCAGACGATTAATTTCTCGGTGAGCGTACTGGCAACGACCATCGGCTCGAAGGCGGCGACGATCACCTGCACGCCCGTTGCGCCCGGTAGCTTGTCCGGTGGTCCGACAGCGCTGACGGCGAACGCGGCGAGCATCAACCAAACCGCAAGCCTCGCGTTTGGCACGGTCGCCGTGAGCGTACCGTCGCCGAATCTCAACGTTGTATTGATGAACCCCACGGCCGCGGCGGCCTCGGTTCTGGGTTGCAGTATCACCGGCGTCGACGCGACTGATTTTGCGTTCAACCCCACGCCTACGTTTCCGCTGGTCGTTCCGCCCAACGGCGCTTCGGTGAACCTGCCAGTGCGCATCACCGCTGCGAGTCCAGGCGAAAAGTCGGCTAGTGTCGTTTGCACGCCCGCAGTCGGTGTGCAGATGAGCGGCCCCACGGAGCTCACCGCGTCCACTGATCGCGGCTGTCTGGACGCAGACGGCGACGGAAAAATTCTCGCGCACACGGATGTTTTGATGCTCGAACGCGCCGCGCGCGGACTCACCGGAACAGCCGTGACCAACGGTGCGATTTTTGGCGCGCCGCCGCGAAACACATGGGCGCTCATCCGTGCGTATCTGAATTCGCGTTGCAACACCAACTACGCGCCGTAGACGATGAAAAACCGCATCCAACTCGCCTCATCCGGAGCATTCATGAACACCCTCGCGATGCTGCAATCGGCGTCTTCTCGGTTCGCAACGTCGCTCGCGCTGGTGGTCGTTCTCGGCGCCGCATCGTTGGCCACGCCAAGCCACGCCATCAGCGCCACCGAGCGCAACGTTCTAACCGCGCTGTACACGAGCACGGCGGGCGCAAACTGGTTCAATAAAACGAACTGGAACGGCGGCGCTGGCACCGAATGCACATGGGCTGGCATCACCTGCAACGGCGGCAACGCCAACGTCATCGGCATCTCTTTGCCCGGAAATAATCTCGTCGGCACGCTGCCGTCGACGCTCAAGAATCTGACCGCACTGCAAACGCTCATCATTAACGACAACAAAATCGGCGGCTCGATTCCGTTGCTGACCGGAATGACTGCGTTGCAAACGTTTCATCTTTACGGCAACCAACTCAGCGGCGCGCTGCCTTCCCTCAACGGTCTGGTCGCCCTACAGTCGTTTAACGTCAATAGCAACCAGCTCAGCGGCTCAATCGCCACCTACAGCGGACTTAACGCGCTGCAGGCGTATCTCGTCGGCAGCAACAATCTCACGGGAACGATCCCCTCGATGAGCGGCTACCCGGCGTTGCAGCGCTTCGGCGCGGACAGCAACGCGCTGACCGGCTCGATTCCGACGTTTAGCGGACTGACCGGTCTGCGCGACGTGTTCTTATCGAACAACCAACTCACGGGCGGTATCCCGGCGCTCGCGTCGTTCACGCAACTGCGCAGTTTCGTCGCGTACAACAACCAGTTGACGGGCTCGATTCCATCGCTCAGCGGCTTGACGACGTTGCAAGAGTTTTCTGTCTTCAACAACCAACTGATCGGCGTGCTGCCGTCGCTTGCCGGGCTCTCCCAATTGCAATACTTTCGCGTCGAACAGAATCAGCTCACCGGCCCGGTGCCTTCGGTGCCGTCGCCGGTCAACGCGCTGCTGCCCGGCGGATCGGGACTGTGTTTCAACCGCCTGAGCCCATCCGTTAACACCGCCTGGGACGCGGCCACAGGCTCGACGCCGTGGAGCGCGGGCTGTGTGCCGCCGTACCTCGTGACGCAGACGCCGGCGTTGCCGTTTGGCGGCGTAACGATCAACACACCGTCCGACACCTTGAACGTCGTGCTCACCAACACCTCCGTCGACGCCGGCACCGTCACCAACTGCACGTTCTCCGGCACCCACGCGGCGCAGTTCGCGTTCAGCCCCGCCATGCCCTTCCCGGTCGCGCTCGCAGCGTCGCAAGCGCTGAACCTACCGGTTCGCGTGACCGCCACCAGCATGGGCGCCAAAACGGCCACGCTCACGTGTACGCTCGGAGCAGGGGGCAGCGTATCCGGTGGCCCTACCGCGCTCACCGCGTTCGCGGGCTTGGGTTGCCTCGACGCCGACGGCGACGGCGACATTGAAGCTGCGAGCGACATGGTCATTCACGCGCGCGCCGCGCTAGGCTTCACCGGCGCACAAGTCACCAACGGCGCCATCACCGGCAGCCCGCCACGCAACACCTGGCCGCTCATCCGCGCCTACCTCAACGCGAAGTGCGGCACAAACTACGCGCTGTGAGCTTGGAGCGAATCGGCTGGGTTGCTCTGGTCATCGACTAAGTTTCAGCTTTATCTATAGAACGACCAGCAGGCGGTCGTTTGCAGCGTAAAAATGTTCTTATCGACAAATAGATAAAAATGACGTAAATCGCCGTCCGATGGTCGTTAGCGCGACAAAGCTGTTAACGCGGTGATGTTCGACACTCAGGCGGTGACCGCGAGACTAATCCGCGGCCGCATCAACGCTCAAGTCATCCACATTCGCCGCCCAATCGCTCGGCACGACGCCGCTGGCGATGAAACGATGAATCGACGAATGCGGCCAATCGCAAGCGCGCGCAGCGACGCCATGCTTCACCGGATTGATGTGGATGTAATCAATGTGGTTCGCCAAATTACGCTCGTCGCGGATCGTGTGTTCCCAATATCGACGTTGCCAGATGCCGCGCTCGCCGGTGCGCAAAGCATCAGGTCGCACGAATGCGTCGCGCGGAATCGCATGCGAGAACCGAGACTTGATTGATTTCCAACGAGTCGCAAAATCGTGATCGCCGGGCGGCAACGTCCAAATGCAGTGCAGATGGTCCGGCAGCACAACCATAGCGACAATCGTGAACGGATATTTTTCACGCGTTGCGCGTACGGCGTCGCGCAACAAATCCACGTGTTGCGTCAACAGGCATGAACGCCGATCTCGCAGCGTCACAGTGAAGAAGTAGGTACCACCCGGCACCCAATTGCGCACATAGTTGGGCATGCGTAATTATGTAGGGTGCATACGCGAAGCGTCATGCACCGGTCGCGGGTGTTGGATTGGCTTGGTGACGGTGGCGCTGGTCCGGGTGCAATGAATGGCGGATGACGCTTTGCGTATCCGCCCTACGCCGTCGAAGATCAAACGAAACGGTAGGGTGCATACGCAAAGCGTCATGCACCGGTCACGGGCGGCGGCATGGCGCGGCGATGATTGCCTTGGTACGGGCGCAATGAGTGGCGGATGACGCATTGTGTATCCGCCCTACGCCGTCGAACATTAAACGAAACAGTAGGGTGCATACGTGAAGCGTCATGTACCGCTCGCGGCCGACGGCTTGGCTCGGCGATGATTGCCTTGGTACGGGTGCAACGAGTGGCGGATGACGCTTCGCGTATCCGCCCTACCTTGCTTCCTTGCTACTTTATGTATCTGCCTGCTTCGTGAATTATTCGATCATATACACGCGTGAGTTCTTGAACGCGAGCACTGTCTGGCGGGCGAATTGACGACAGATAGGAGGTACAAAGCAAGTGCACGCAGTATGACGACATCCCAACTACAAAGTTCGCAAACAACTTGTCACTGGGTCGATCAAAACAGATGGAACCTGGCGGCATGTGAAAGTAGTGGCGTCGGTTTATCGCGTGCAAATTGTGGTGAGCTTCCAAGCAGAACGTTTGGTACACAGCGTAAGCGTTCGGATCAAGTTTTTTGAGTAGTTCGGGCGCTTTCTTGGGATTTGCCTTTGTCTTCGAGAGTTCTGGAAACTTGTCGTCGATCTCCTTTAGTTGCGCATCAGGCCTTACCGAAAAGGCGCGATCTGGATTGGCTGTTGCGTGTTCCAGAACTAGGCGCACTTGCGATCTGGTTCGATGAAACTCGTTCTTGTATGCCTCAACAGGATCTTTGAAGTAATAGATCAGCACGCCTAGCAGTTCAAACTGTGATCGGACGATACCGCCAATTACTGCATTCCCTTTGTCGCCCGTGAGTAAATGGTAAATCGATTCGCTGTGGTCAAGCATGCTTGCTGCAAGCGCGGAACCATAAAGTTGAGCTTGGTTTTGGCGATCAATATGACATTGCTCAAGAAGTGTCGCCGCGAATCGATTGAGATCCGAATACGCGTCTAGCAGGCGACCAGAAACAACGAAGGGGCTTGATGCCCCTTCGTTCGTCTCCGTTGCCCTCGTCACGTAACGTTAACGCTAAAACGCAGAGTCTTTATAAAACAAAGACTTAGCTGATAAAGTAACCTTCAGCACACAACGCGGTAACGCTAAAGTGCCGGCAGTTCGTCGCAAATAACGTTAACAACCAAATTTCGCAGATAGTTCGAAATCAGTAACACTTACGCGGCAGTACAAGACGCGTTTGATTGACGCGAACCCACTTAGGCGAGTCCGCTTGAAGGAAGGCAAGGTTGTTCGCGCCAGCCCGATTTTGACCAGCGTGCCGAGAAATGGGTGGCCACGTTCGTGGGCGGAGATGGCCGTATTACCGACCTTCGTGCACGATCGGTCCTGGTCCTTCAAACGTCGGCGCATGGTCAAAACCGCACCGGCGTCAACACCGCCAATTGCACTAACCTCTGAATTGCGCAGAAAGTGCTCACGCAAATTTCCGTGAATCGGCGGTTCCCGGATGCTGTGGACCTTTTGTAACTAGTCAGAATTGCTTAATTAATGCGCTTGGACGTGACAGGTTCTTGACGGCACGCCTAGCACCCAGGAAACTCCCAGCGGAGGTCAAAATAGAAGCAACAACGGAGGTGATGAATGCGTCTTGAAAGCTTTCAACTGATCAGGAACGTCGGGCAATTCGACTCGGTGAACTCAGGTGCGCAGTTCACGCTTAGCCGCTTGGCGTTGATCTACGCCGAGAACGGTCGTGGAAAGACCACCCTTTCGTCCATCATGCGATCGGCAGCCAACGGCAATCCTGATACGATCACCGAGCGCCATCGCCTCGGTGCCCCACACGCACCTCACGTTGTACTGTCGCCACAGTCCGGTGCCCCCCTTGTATTTCGGAACGGCGCTTGGTCCAATAAGCTACCGGGTACTGCGGTTTTTGACGATCAGTTCGTCGCACAGAATGTCTGCGCGGGCATTGACATCGATGCGTCGCACCGCCAGAACCTCCACGAGCTGATTCTTGGCGCGCAAGGCGTAGCACTGAACGCTGCGCTCCAAAGTAAGGTGGCCCAAATAGAAGTGCACAATCGGACGCTTCGCACGCTTAGCGAAGGGATTCCCCCCGAAGCGCGCGGAACAATGTCGGCGGACGAATTTTGTTCGCTTGCCGCGCGAGCCGACATCGATGCCGATATCCAACAAGCGGAGCGCAACCTGGCGGCAGCCAACGCTGCCGACTCTGTGCGCCTAGCGGCACCATTTGACCCACTGACTCTGCCTGACTTCGATACTGTGGCCGTGAACGCACTTCTTGGCCGAACGCTTCAGGACCTCGATGCAGCCGCAGCAGCACATGTCCAAGCGCATCTCAACACGCTGGGTCGAAACGGGGCTGCGTGGGTCGGCGACGGCATGCACGCCATCGCCGGTGTTTCCGCTGCAAAGGATCACGAGATCTGCCCGTTTTGCGCACAGGATTTAGCGGGCTCCCCGTTATTAGCGCACTATCGCGCCTACTTCAGCGCGACATACGAGGAGCTGAAACGCGACATCGAGCATCAGGTCCGAGAGCTACCTATCACGCACGGTGGCGCAGCCGCACTCGTGTTCGAACGAGGTGTGAGCGAGGCCGAACGGCGTCGTACCTTCTGGAATGCGTTCTTGCCTGTCCCGCACGTTGGCGTTGATACGGTGGTGACAGTGGGCCTGTGGGTTGCGGCACAGCAAGCCGTCGCACAAGTCCTTGCCGCGAAACAGGCTGCACCCTTGGAGCCGATGTCCCTTCCTGAGAGTGCGCTAACCGCCATAGGAGCCTACGAGACTGCAAAGGCGGCAATCGCTGTGCGGTCTGATGCCTTGATGTCCTGCAATGCCACCATCCAGTTGGTCAAGGAGCGGACGGCATCAGCCAACGTCTCGATCCTCACCGCTGACTTGACGCGGCTACAGAAAACGAAGGCTCGTCACGCGGGAGCCGTAGCGTCGAGTTGCGCGGCGTACGAGGCCGAAAGGTCCGCAAAAGTTCAAACAGAAGCCGCAAGAGTCCGAGCGCGGACAGCACTGGACAACTATCGTCAGAATATTTTTCCCGCGTACCAAGGCCTCATCAACGACTACTTGAGTCGCTTCAACGCCGGCTTTCGGCTCGACCAAGTCGCCTCGGCGAATACGCGCGGTGGCTCGTCGTGCTCGTACAACGTACTGATCAACAACAACCCTGTTCCCCAAACGGCCGCATCGGGCCCGTCGTTCCGAAACACTCTCAGTGCCGGTGACCGCAACGCCCTCGCATTGGCATTTTTCTTCGCGTCGCTGGAGCAGGATCCGCAACTCGCGGAAAAGATCGTTGTCATCGATGACCCCATGACGAGTCTAGATGAGCACCGCTCATTGACAACGGTGCAGGAAATGCGAAGGCTACTTCCGAAGGTCGCCCAGCTCATTGTGCTTTCGCACTCCAAACCATTCCTGTGCAACCTTTGGGAAGGTGCAGCTGCGGCGCATCGATCAGCGGTCCGACTGATCCGCGAAGCAACAGGTTCGACCTTCGCGGCCTGGGATGTGCGGCAGGATGCGATCACCGAGCATGATCGCCGTCACGCGTTAGTCACCCAGTATCTTCAAGCAGCGGATCCAGCCATCGAG
>JAGNQL010000061.1 GCA_017989135.1 Burkholderiales bacterium | reverse complement strand
AAGGGCTTTATCTACGGCACAGGATTAGATCCTAAGGGTGGGTTCAAGCTCTCTTCGCTTCTTGTAGCAGACGCTATCCACTACAGTTCTTAAGATACAAGGGTGGGTTTCAACCCACCACAAATTGATACGAGCCACGGTGGATGGTGCGGTGAACCGCACCCTACGTACCGCGTAAGATCCTATTCTGGGAACGGAGACGAAGCAGTGACTGGAGACGAAGCGTTTTCTAGCTCAACAGTTTCACCGACTTGCGCCCGCATGCGTCGCAGCCCGTGAACGAACTCGTCGATCGCCGCGGGCACAATGTGCAGGTGAACCGTCGCAGACTCGGCAACCTCGCCAGCCTCGTCAGGGTTCGTATGAACCGTAACCCGAAGAAGCAAATGTCCAGAGCCGTCTCTGCAGGAGAGCTTGACGGTCGCGCCACCCCATCCAGGCACGTTGGCGCTGCCGAACTGATACTCCCTAACGTCGTCCCGATGCGTGGGGAAACCTTCTATGTGCTTCGCGAAACTTGCGGGTTCATCAAAGCTCGCGTAGAAGTTTGCTCGCCCAGCGAAGTTGGCATTCCATGCGCTCAAGCAGAGCTCCATCAGGTCGGCGTCAAACCAGACGACTTCTATCTTAAGCGCGGGAGGATTCATGTTCATCGTCGATGGTACTTACTCGTTTTTAGCCAAAATAGCTTCGGATATCCATCATGCTGTGTTCACTAAGACTGCTACGCTGGGAGGCCTCAAATCCGCGACGTTTGGGCTGCTCCCACGCGCCGTTCCACTTACCGCGGCCTTCCGCGTGGGCAACAAGTTGCCCACCCTACGCCAGAATCAAGATTACAACTAAATAGACCCAACGACCGCCCAGCGGCGCACAAAGCCACATTTAGCACGTAGTCGACAAATAAGAAAATTCGCATCAAACGACCGCCAGGAAGTCGCAGGAGGCAAAAAGCTGTTGCCCGATTTCAGCTCACCGATACAATGCGATTCATGACTGCGGCCAATGCTTTTTCTTCACCCGCCGCTTCGCCCCCGAACCGGGAATTGAGCGAACCTTGCGAACCCCTTGTCGAGCTTAAAGATGTGAGCTTCGGGTACACGCGCGACCGGCAAATCCTGTCGGGCGTGACGCTCACGGTGCCTAAGGGCAAACTCGTGGCGGTGATGGGCGGTTCGGGCTGCGGGAAGACCACGATTTTGCGGCTCTTGTGCGGTCAGATTCGCGCCAGCCGCGGCGAGGTGCTAGTCGGCGGCCAATCGGTGGCGACGATGGACACCGAGCAGATGTTCGCGCATCGCCGTCAACTGGGCATGCTGTTTCAATTCGGCGCGTTGTTTACCGACATGACGGTGTTCGACAACATCGCCTTCCCGATGCACGAGCACACGGATTTGCCTGACGACATCATTCACGATTTGGTGATGATGAAGTTAAACGCTGTCGGCCTGCGCGGCACGGCGCAACTCAAACCGAGCGAGCTTTCCGGCGGCATGGCGCGGCGCGTGGCGCTCGCGCGCACCATCGCGCTTGATCCGCAGATTGCGCTCTACGACGAACCGTTCGCGGGTCTTGATCCGATTTCGCTGTCTGTGGTCGGCCAGCTCATTCGCCGCCTGAACGACGCGCTCGGCATGACCTCGATTTTGGTCACGCACGACATCGCGGAGTCGCTCAAGATCGTTGACTACATTTATTTCATCTCCGAAGGCCGCGTCGTGGCGCAAGGTGATGTGGCCTCGATCAAGGCGAGCACCGATCCCTTCGTGCGCCAATTCGTTGACGGCGAGCCCGACGGCCCCGTGCGCTTTCATTACCCGAGCAACAGAACGCTCGAACAGGACTTCGCGTGAAGCCGGCACTGAACGCGGCGACACGCGTGCTGTCGAGTCTTGGCGCAACGGTGATCAACGCGACGGCGCGCGCGGGATTCGGCGCGCGATTCTTTATGGCGCTCATTCGCCAGAGCCCCGCGTCGTTCATGCGGCCGCAGTTGATTCTGAAAGAGATTTATCAGGCCGGCGTGCTCTCGCTGATCATCGTATTGATGAGCGGCCTCTTCATCGGCATGGTGCTCGCGCTGCAAGGCTACGAAACGCTGGTGCGCTTCGGTGCAACGGAGTCGATGGGCGTGCTGGTGGCGCTGTCGCTCGTGCGAGAACTGGGGCCGGTCGTAGCGGCGCTGTTGTTCGCCAGCCGCGCAGGTTCGGCGATTACGGCCGAGATTGGTTTGATGAAAACCACGGAGCAACTCTCCGCGATGGAAGTGATGGCTGTAGACCCAATCGCACGCGTGGTGTCGCCGCGTTTCTGGGGCGGTGTGATTTCGTTGCCTCTGCTCTCTGCGTTGTTTTCGACGATGGGGATTTACGGTGGTTATCTCGTGGGCGTGCGCCTCATCGGCATTGACGGTGGCGCGTTTTGGGGCCAAATGCAGGCGGCGGTCGATTGGCAGCACGACGTGATGAACGGCGTGGTGAAGAGCGTGGTTTTTGCGTTCGCAGTGAGTTTGATTGCCGTGTTTGAAGGCTATGATGCGCAGCCCACCGCCGAGGGCGTGTCCGCCGCGACGACACGAACGGTCGTAACCTCTGCGTTGGCGATTTTGGCGCTCGACTTTGTACTCACCGTGTTCATGTTCCGCGGCGGCCTTAACTGAGAGTGAGTGGTGACAGTGCGTAGTGAACAGCAGTTTTTAGGAAGGGCTTGAAGCCTTATGAACCGTAAAGCCATTGACCTTTGGGTCGGAATTTTTGTAGCCATCGGGCTCGGCGCGCTGCTATTTCTTGCGCTCAAAGTTGGCAATCTGTTGACCACCAACGAAGAGCGCAGCGGCTATCAGGTGGAAGCGCGTTTTGACAACATCGGCAATCTAAAACCCCGTGCGGCCGTGAAAAGCGCGGGTGTCGTCGTGGGGCGCGTGGAGTCGATTCGATTGGACGGACAGACCTTTGAAGCGGTCGCGCGTCTGCAAATTTTTTCGCAGTACAAATTTAGCCGCGACACCATCGCGGCGGTGTTCACGTCTGGGTTGCTAGGCGAACAATTTGTCGGGCTTGAGGCCGGCGGTGACAGCGTAATGCTCAAAGACGAAGACCGCATCAAGAAAACACAATCGGCCGTGCAGATTGAAAAACTGATCTCTCAGTTCATGTTTAGTAAAGCGCAGGATTCGCCCGCCGCCCCTGCGTCTGCCGCGCCCTCCGCGCCCGCGGTATCACCTGCATCACCCGCTGCCACATCAACACCCGCCGCTGCACCCGCTCCTGGAGTCAAACCATGAAGTCTGTATTGAAGTCTGCGATTCTTTTCACGCTCGCGTCGAGCGCACTGGCGCTCTCCGGTTGTGCGTCGTTCAAGGCCGCGGCTCCCGGCGATCCGCTGGAGCCAATCAATCGTGGCGTGTTCTCGTTTAACAACACGTTCGATCACTATTTGTTCAAGCCCATCGCTAAGGGCTACGACGCGGCGGTTCCGGCGCCGGTGAAGACGGGCGTCAGCAACGTGTTCCAAAACGCCTCGGACGCGCAGTCCATCGTAAGCGACGCCTTGCAGCTCAAAGGCGCAAAACTCGGCGACGACCTCGGTCGCGTGATGATCAACACAACTTTCGGCCTTGGCGGTTTGTTTGACCTCGCAACGCCCATGGGCATTGAGCGTGGCAACGAAGACATCGGGCAAACGCTCGGCTACTGGGGTCTAGGTCAAGGGCCGTATTTGATGATCCCATTCATCGGGCCGTCGACACTGCGCGACGCCGCGGGTCGCTACGCCGATGGCAAGGTTGATCCGATCTCGAATGTGTCATCCGTTCCGGTACGCAATTCGTTAATGGGCGCGCGAGTCGTTGATACCCGCGTCGGGTTGTTCCCGGCGGAGGCGTTGATGAAGCAGGCGGCGCTGGATCGATACACGTTCATGCGGTCGGCTTACCTGCAGCGCCGGCAGAGCTTGGTCCTCGACGGCAAGCGTCCGAAAGACGAATAGAGACATTTGAGAAAGTTGGATTCAATGAAGTTTTCGAAATGGTTGATCGCGCTGACTGGCGTTGCGGCATTGGCTGGCGCTGCGGGTGTTCACGCCCAAACGGCACCTGATGCGCTTGTGAAATCCGTCTCGACGGAAGTCACCGCCGTGCTCAAAGCCGACCCAGCGATTTTGGGTAATCAAGCGAAGCTCAAGAGCCTCATCGAAACGAAGCTCCTTCCGAACTTTAGCTTTTCGCGCATGACGCAACTGGCCATGGGGCGCAATTGGGCCAAAGCTTCGCCAGAGCAGCAAACCGCGCTGACCAAAGAATTCCAAACGCTGTTGGTGCGTACCTACTCAGGAGCGCTCGCGAACTTCCGCAACAACACGATTGATTTCCGTCCGCTGCGCATGCAGCCCGCCGACACGGATGTGATCGTGAAGACAGTCGTTAACCAAGCCAACGGCCAAGGTATTCCTATCGATTACTCGATGGAAAAGGGCGCGGACGGCACCTGGAAGGCTTACGACATCGTGGTTGCCGGCGTGAGTCTTGTTACCAACTACCGCGAAGAGTTCAACACCGTGATCCGCGATCAGGGCGTTGACGCGCTAGTCAAGCAATTGCAGGCGAAAAACAAGTAACCCACCGATGCAGCTCTCCGGCCCGATCACCTTCGCTAACGCGCACAGCGTGTGGGATGCCTTCGCGCCCACGGCGGCGGGAAACGCAACCATTGAGGTGTCGGGCGTCACGCAGGTGGATTCCGCAGGGCTTGCGCTCATTACTGCGCTGAAGCGTAAGGCAGGCCCGCAGTGTCGCGTGGTTGGACTGACGTCTAAGCTTGCGGCGCTGGCGGATGCTTACGGGATTGAAGCGCTTTTTTAGACCTCAGCACTCGTAGGGCAGGCCCTGCCTGCCTAACGAGCATGAGTGCGACGCGCCTGATTAGCTAGCCTTCCGCACGGGTTGACGGTGGGCGATGCCCGCCCAGCACGAACCAACCTAACCCATGATCAAAAACGCATAAAATCAAGGGTTGCCATTGAGGTTGCCTTTGTGAAGTCTGTGTCGTCTTCTGTTGCCGCTGTCGAAGTCACCGACGTCAGCAAGTCCTACCCCAACGTTCGCGCGCTCAACCACGTTTCACTGCGTGTGGAGCAGGGCGAGTTTTTTGCATTGTTGGGTCCGAATGGTGCGGGCAAAACCACTCTCATCAGCATCCTCGCGGGCCTCACGCGCGCTGACAGCGGCACCGCGAAAATCATGGGCTTCGACACGGTCACCGACTACCGCGACGCGCGGCGCAATCTCGGCGTGGTGCCACAAGAACTGGTGTTTGATCCGTTCTTCACGGTGCGCGAAACGATGGCCCTGCAGGCCAAGTACTACGGTGTTTCCAAAGCCGACGCGTGGATTGACGAGATCCTGCATCACCTCGATTTGACCGGAAAAGCGAACGCCAATATGCGCGCGCTCTCTGGCGGCATGAAGCGACGTGTGCTCGTCGGCCAAGCACTCGTGCACAAACCGCCGGTCATTGTGCTTGACGAGCCTACCGCGGGCGTAGACGTGGAACTGCGGCAAAACCTGTGGACGTTCATCAAACGACTCAACAGCGAAGGCCACACCATTATCTTGACCACGCACTACCTCGAAGAAGCCGAAGCGCTATGCAATCGCGTGGCGATGCTTAAGGGCGGCGAAGTTGTGGCGCTGGACACGACAACGAACTTACTGCGTGGCGCAACGGGCATCACTGTGCAGGTATCTGCCGACGCATTGCCCGCCGCGTGGCAGGCGCGCGGCAGCGTGCAAGCGTCCGGCGCGTTCGGGTTCACGCTTTCGGGCTTTAGCGAACTCGAAACGCTACTCGCTGCGTTTCGCGAAGCAAACATCACGATCAAAGAAATGAAGCTCGGCGAAGCGGATCTTGAACAAGCGTTTTTGCGCCTAACCTCGAAGGAGGCAGCATGAGTAAAAGCTCGCCCGTATCCGCCGCCGAATTTAATCCTTCGCCCCTCGCACTCGGCCCCGGTTTTCGTGCACTTTTCTACAAAGAGTGTTTGCGCTTCTGGAAGGTCGCCTTTCAGACCGTCGTCGCGCCCGTAGTCACGACGCTTCTGTACCTGTTGATCTTTTCGCACGTGCTCGAATCGAACGTGAAGGTCTATGACGGCCGCGTCGGCTACACCGCGTTTCTGATTCCTGGCCTCGTGATGATGGCCGTGTTGCAAAACGCATTTGCCAATAGCTCGTCGTCGCTTATTCAATCGAAGATGATGCGCAGCGTTATTTTTATTCTGCTGCCACCGATTACATCTTTCGAAATTTTCTGCGCGTACGTGGGTGGTGCCATGGTGCGCGGCCTCTGCGTAGGCCTTGGTGTGTGGCTGATCACCTTCCCGTTCGTTGGCGCCGCCGCAGCCGTGCCGCAACATCCGCTGTGGGTCATCGCGTTCGCCGCTGGCGGCAGCGCGATCATGGGAACGCTCGGTTTGATCGCCGGCATTTGGTCGGAAAAATTCGATCACCTCGCGGTCTTTCAGAACTTCATCATCATGCCGCTGACGTTTCTGTCGGGCGTGTTTTATTCGATTCATTCGCTGCCCGCGTTCTGGCAGGGCATGTCGCATTTCAATCCGTTTTTCTACATGATCGACGGCTTCCGCTATGGCTTCTTTGGGCTCTCGGATGTCAGCCCCGCGCGTAGCCTCGCCGTCGTCGCGTTCTTCGTTGTTTTTCTCTCCATCGTGGCAATGCGCATGCTCGCCACGGGCTACAAACTGAGGCCGTAATGCTCACTCCGGACACCGTCAAAAACTACATCGCGTCGGCGCTACCCTGCACGCATATCGAAATGGAAGGCGACGGCCAACATTTCTTTGCCGTGATCGTGAGCGAAGAGTTTCGCGGCCTCTCGATGATCAAGCAGCATCAACGCGTCTACGCCGCGCTAGGTGACCGCATGAAAGCCGAAGTGCACGCTCTTTCAATGAAAACCTATTCACCCGAACAGTGGGCCGCGAAAAATGGACAAGCTTAAAGTCACGGGCAACGGCCCACTCCGTGGCGCAGTGCGCGTCTCCGGTGCGAAAAACGCGGCGCTACCGATCTTGTGTTCATCGCTTTTGGTCAAAGGCCCGGTGACGTTCACTAACGTGCCGCAGCTTAACGATACGCGCACGACGGTTCGACTGTTGAACCAAATGGGTGTCACTGCAGCGCGCACAGAAACGCATCGCGTTGAGATCGATGCGAGCACACTCACCAAGCCCGTTGCCGAATACGATCTCGTGAAGACGATGCGTGCCTCGGTGCTCGTGCTCGGGCCGCTGGTTGCGCGGTGGGGCGAGGCACGCGTGTCGCTGCCCGGTGGTTGCGCGATTGGGCAAAGGCCCGTCGATCAGCACTTAAAGGGCCTTGAGGCGATGGGCGCAGAAGTCACGCTCGACGGCGGCTACATCAACGCTACTGCTCCCGGCGGGCGCCTCAAAGGCGCGCGCATCGTGATGGACATGGTGACCGTCACCGGCACTGAGAACATCATGATGGCCGCGACGCTCGCGGACGGTGTCACCGTCATCGAAAACGCCGCGCGCGAACCCGAAGTCGTCGACCTTGCGAACTGTTTGATTGCGATGGGCGCGAACATCAAAGGTGCGGGCACCGACCGCATCACGATCACGGGTGTGACGGACTTACACGGCGCGACTTGGCGCGTGATGCCCGATCGTATCGAAGCGGGCACCTTCGCATGCGCCGTCGCGGCGGCGGGTGGCGAGATCACGCTCCTAGATGCGCCGGTGTCGTCGATGGACGCGATTCTCGACAAGCTGCGCGACGCCGGCTGCGACATCACGATCAACGGCACCTCAATCACCGTCGCCCGCAAAGGCGCGCTCAAGGCCGTGAGCGTGAAGACCGCGCCGTATCCAGCGTTTCCGACCGACATGCAAGCGCAGCTCATGGCGATGAACGCGGTGGCCGAAGGCACAGCCGTGATGACCGAGAACATTTTCGAGAATCGCATGATGCACGTGTCCGAACTGTCGCGCCTCGGCGCAAACGTTGAGGTCACGGGCAACACGGCGGTGGTGCAAGGCGTGAAAGCGCTCAAGGGCGCTAACGTGATGGCCACCGACCTTCGCGCGTCAGCGAGCCTTGTCATCGCAGGCATGTGCGCGTCAGGCACCACGATGATTGATCGGATCTATCACCTCGACCGTGGCTACGAGCACATCGAAGACAAGCTCATCGGCCTTGGCGCGAGCATCGAGCGGATTTCGACGTGATTACGTTTGCTCTTTCCAAGGGACGCATCCTTGACGACACGCGCCCGCTGTTGCGCACGGCGGGTATCGACGTACTCGAAGACCCGGAAGCCTCTCGGAAGCTCATTCTCGCGACGCAACGCGACGACGTTCGCGTTGTTATCGTGCGCGCCAGCGACGTGCCGACTTACGTGCAGCAAGGCGGTGCGGACATTGGTATCTCCGGCAAAGACGTGCTCATGGAGTCCGACACTTCGGGGTTGTACGAGCCACTAGACCTGAACATTGCGAAGTGCCGCTTGATGGTCGCGGTGCCGGAAACCACGGACTATGAGCAGCTCGTGCAACGCGGTCGCCGCCTGCGCGTCGCCACGAAATACATCGACACCGCGCGTGCGCACTTCGCGCAAAAAGGTGTGCACGTCGACCTGATCAAGCTCTACGGCTCGATGGAACTCGCGCCGCTCGTAGGTATCGCCGACGCCATCGTCGACGTGGTCAGCAGTGGCGCGACGCTCAAGGCGAACCACCTCAAAGCCGTAGAAAAAATCGCCGACATATCCGCGCGATTGATCGTCAACCAAGCAGCACTGAAAACCAAACGCGACGCCATCATGCCGATCATCGAAAGCTTCGCGCGTTCGATTGATGCCCGTGGGTAGCCTTGGGAAGCGCAGCGCGTCAAGGCATTTGTTTGTCTCCGAATCGAGTTGTTAACCGTAGTCCGTCTAATGAAACTTCTAAACACCGCTGCCCCCGACTTTCTCGCCTCGCTTGATGCGCTGACGCATCACGCGGGCGCGTTGGACGATGGTGTGGACGCGACGGTTGCGGCGATTCTTTCGGACGTGCGTGCGCGTGGTGACGCGGCGGTGCTGGATTACACGCGCAAGTTTGATCGACTCGACGCGCCGAACATGGCGGCGTTGGAGTTGACGAAGACAGAAATGAAAGCGGCGTTCGACGCGCTCACGCCCGAGCTGCGCGACGCGCTCACGCTTGCGCGCGATCGCATCGAGGCTTATCACCGGCGTCAACTCGCCGAGGGTTGGCGCTACACCGAGGCCGACGGCACGCAGCTTGGCGTGCAGATCACGCCGCTGGATCGTGTGGGGCTTTACGTGCCTGGCGGCAAGGCGGCGTATCCGTCGTCGCTCTTAATGAACGCGGTGCCCGCGAAGGTCGCGGGTGTGCGCGAGGTCATCATGGTGGTTCCGACGCCAGATGGTTTGAAGAATTCGACGGTGCTGGCGGCAGCGCATTTGGCGGGCGTGGATCGCGTGTTCACCATCGGCGGCGCTCAGGCTGTAGGTGCGCTTGCATTCGGGACGGCCACCGTGCCTGCCGTGGACAAAATTGTGGGGCCGGGCAACGCGTATGTTGCGGCGGCGAAGCGGCGCGTCTTCGGCATCGTCGGCATCGACATGATCGCCGGCCCGTCGGAGATTTTGGTGATCGCCGACGAAAACGCGAACCCGGATTGGGTCGCGATGGATTTGTTCTCGCAAGCCGAGCACGACGAAGTGGCGCAATCGATTTTGCTAACGCCGTCGGACGCTTTGATTGCCGCCGTGCAAGCGAGCATTACAAAACTTTTGCCGACCATGCCGCGCAAAGACATCATCGCGGCGTCGCTCGCTGGGCGTGGCGCAATCGTGAAGACGCGTTCGCTCGAAGAGGCGAGTGAGATCAGCAACCGCGTCGCGCCGGAGCATCTCGAACTTTCCGTCGCCGATCCGGAAAAACTACTGCCGCTGATTCGTCACGCGGGCGCAGTGTTCATGGGGTACGGCAGCAGCGAGTCGCTGGGCGACTACGTTGCGGGTACGAACCACGTTTTGCCGACGTCGCGGTCGGCGCGTTTTTCGTCGCCGCTCGGCGTGTACGATTTTCAGAAACGCACGAGCTTGATCTACGCATCGAAAGCCGGTGCAGCAACTCTCGGCAAAGCAGCTGCAACGCTCGCGTACGCGGAAGGGTTGCAGGCCCATGCACGGGCGGCGGAAATGCGTAACGAGTAGTTTTTTTAGCCACAGATTTACACAGATAAACACAGATTATTTTTCTTGAGCGGATTTGAAAATCCGTGTTCATCTGTGTAAATCTGTGGCAAAAGTCCTACAGCGTATTGCGCAATATTTTTTGTAGGCGGGCCGTGCCCGCCCTACGAGTAACGTGAACCGTTTCTGCCACAGTAGGAACGATAAGAAGGTAGTGCAATGAATCGCTCTGAAGTAATCGCAAAAACCATTCGCCCAGAAGTGCAAGCCATGCGCGCGTATCCCGTTACGCCGCCGTGGAAGGGCATCAAGATCGAGCTCATGGAAGACAACCACCTTGACTCACCCGATGCCGCGCCGGAGATGCGCGCCGCGTTGGCGAAGACGGTGTCGGAGGCGGCGTTTAATCGCTATCCCGATCCGGCCGCGCCGAAGCTCAAGGCAAAGCTACGCGAGAAGCTTGGCATTGCCGCGCACCACGGCATTTTGCTTGGCGCGGGTTCCGACGAAATCATCTCGCTCGTTTCGCAAGCGATCATCGCGGGCGGTGGCACTGCGCTCTCGTTGGAGCCTTCGTTTGCGGTGTTCAAAAACGCAGCGTTGGCGGTTGCGGGGCGCTTCGTCGGCGTGTCGCTCAACGCGGATTTTTCGTTGAATTTAGATGCGACGCTCGACGCGATCAAACGCGAACAACCAAAGCTTGTGTGGGTTGTGTATCCCAACAATCCAACCGGAAACGTCTACACCGACGCCGCCATCGAAGCGATTATCAAAGCCGCACCAGGTCTCGTGATCATTGACGAAGCGTACGAGCCGTTTGCGGGCCGTTCATGGAAGGATCGTCTCGACGAGTTTCCGAACGTGCTCGTCATGCGAACGCTCTCGAAGATTGGCCTCGCGGGCGTGCGGCTTGGTTACATTTTCGGCGCACCCGAATGGATCAACGAAATCGACAAAGTGCGCGGGCCGTTTAACGTCGGCGTGTTGCAGCAAGTCGCCGCGGAAGTGTTGCTTGATCATTACGGCGAATTGCAGCGCCACGCAAAGCTCATGGTCGCTGAGCGCGAGCGCTTGCTTGCGGCGCTCTCCGCGATGCCGGGCGTGACGCCGTTTCCGTCGGCGGCGAACTTTGTGCTCGCGCGGTTTGCAGACGCGGCGGCGGTGTTTGAGGCGCTCAAAGCGCGCGGCATTCTTGTGCGCAACCTTTCGGCGATGCATCCGCTGATGGCGGGCACGCTACGCATTTCCGTTGGCACCGGCCCCGAGATGGAAGCGTTGCTCGCGGCGTTGCGGGAAATTCTGTGAGCGGTTGCGAGTGACCAGCGCGTGGCGCATCGCCCGTGCTCGCGATAAGGTCATTCCGCAACCCCTTAAAATTGCATCATTCCAATCGCATTTTCAAAGCAAAGGCACAGCCCCATGAGCGCACTTCCAGATGACCTCAAACAAGCGATCGACGAAATCGTTGGCTCCAACCGCGTTGTGCTCTTCATGAAGGGATCGCCGCAAGCACCGATGTGTGGCTTCAGCGCGTCTGCCGTGAAGATGCTCGCCGATGCGGGCGCTGGCGATTTCGCCTACGTGAACGTGCTCGAAGACAACGAAATTCGCGAAGGCATCAAAGCCTATTCGTCATGGCCCACGATTCCGCAGCTCTACATCGACAAAGAATTCGTCGGCGGCGCGGACATCATGCGCGAGCTGCACTCAAACGGTGAATTGGCGACGATGCTGGCTGCGTAACGCGGGACACTAGGTGCATTGGAACGTGGTTACACGTCTGATCGCTTGAAGTAGTAGCAACTTTACGCGCGAAACGACTGCTGAGCGGTCGTTTCAGCGATATTTGCGCGTAAGTCGATATTCGAAGAAAATGCGCCCCAAGCGCCGCCAGGCGGTCGCCGGACGCTAAAAGCTGTAGACAACCTGCGTTCGTCGCCGAATACTTGGTGCGCGTATTCGCTCCACGCAGCCCGTGTATCCCGCCGCTCCTACAATAGAGCCTATGAACGCCCCCACTTCCCGCTCTGCGCGCATCGAGCGCAACACCAAAGAAACGCAAATCACCGTCGCCATCAATCTCGACGGTTCCGGCGTTGCTGATCTGCAAACCGGCGTGCCGTTTCTCGATCACATGCTCGATCAACTCGCGCGCCACGGCATGATGGACGTGACGGTGCACGCCAAGGGCGATTTGCACATCGATGCGCACCACACCGTCGAAGACATCGGCATCACGCTCGGTCAGGCTTTCAAACAAGCCGTGGGTGACAAAGCCGGCATCAATCGTTACGGACATTCGTACGTGCCGCTCGACGAAGCGCTTTCGCGCGTGGTGATTGATCTGTCGGGGCGTCCCGGACTTGAGTTTCATGTGCCGTTCACGCGCGCGATGATCGGCACGTTCGACGTGGATCTTACGCACGAATTTTTTCAAGGCTTCGTGAATCACGCGTTGGTGAGTTTGCACATCGACAACCTGCGCGGCGACAACGCCCACCACCAATGCGAAACCGTGTTCAAGGCGTTCGCCCGCGCGCTGCGCATGGCCTGCGAGCGCGATGCGCGCGCGGCTGGAATTGTGGTGTCGACCAAGGGCGTGCTTTGATCGTTTTGATGGCATTGGCGCTATGAAAACTATCGCGATCGTTGATTACGGCATGGGCAATCTTCGCTCGGTGGCGAAGGCGTTCATGCACGTTGCGCCGGATCAGCGCGTGCTCATCACGAGCGATGTGAACGAAATTGAATCCGCCGATCGCGTGGTACTGCCCGGCCAAGCTGCGATGCCTGAGAGCATGGCGGCGTTGAATGCCTCGGGCTTGCGTGGAGTGCTCGACAAAGTCTCTCGCGAGAAACCGTTTCTCGGTGTGTGCCTCGGCTTGCAAATGTTTTTCGATACGAGCGAAGAAGGCCCGACCAGTGCGGGCACGCCAGCGCTCGGCTGGATTCCCGGCAAAGTCGTGCGTTTTCCGAAGCCACATCTGGACACAGATGGCAGCACACTCAAAGTGCCGCACATGGGCTGGAACGCCGTGCGCTTTCCCGGTGCAATGAGTGCGCATCCATGTTGGGCTGGGCTCAACAATACCGCCGATGGGACCGCGTTTTATTTCGCGCATGGCTTCTACGCCGTGCCCGAAGACAGTGCGGTCGTCGCGGGCGTGGCCGACTACCCAAACCCAATCTGCGTCGCCGTCGCACGCGCGAACATTTTTGCGGTACAGTTCCATCCTGAAAAGAGCGCCGACGCGGGTTTGCGGGTGCTCAAGAACTTCTCACTCTGGACAGGTGAACAGTGAGCGGTGAACAGTGAATCGTGGTGCCTTCACCACCAACCGCTGCGCCCGAATCTCACCACTGCTCACCGCTCACTACTCACCGCTCACTTGTAACAATCATGCTAGTCATTCCTGCCATTGATCTTAAAGACGGTCATTGCGTGCGCCTTCGTCAAGGCGATATGGACAACGTCACGGTGTTCTCCGAAGACCCGGCCGCGATGGCGCGACATTGGGTAGACCAAGGCGCGACACGCTTACATCTTGTTGATCTCAACGGTGCGTTCGCGGGCAAGCCGATCAACGAGGGTGCGATTAAATCGATCCTCGCCGAAGTGGGCGACGATATCGAAGTGCAACTCGGCGGCGGCATTCGCGACCTCGACATCATCGAGCGCTATCTCGACGACGGCATCAACTACGTCATCATCGGCACGGCTGCGGTAAAAAACCCCGGCTTTCTGCATGACGCCTGCAACGCGTTTCCGGGCACCGTCATCGTCGGCCTCGACGCCAAAGACGGCAAGGTCGCCACCGACGGCTGGAGCAAGCTTTCGGGCCACGATGCGCTCGATCTCGGCAAGCGCTTCGAAGACTACGGCATCGAAGGCATCATCTACACCGACATTGGCCGCGACGGCATGGGCACCGGCATCAACATCGAAGCCACGGTGCGCCTCGCACAGCCTTTGCGCGTGCCGGTATACGCGTCCGGCGGAATTCATAACGTCGAACACATCAAAGCACTGAAGCCGTTTGAGGCGGAAGGCATCGCTGGCGTTGTTTGCGGCCGTGCGTTATACGAAGGCACACTCGACTTCGCTGCCGCGGTTGCCGCGCTGCGTTAGTTTGAAAGGATCACATCGTGAGCAGTGAACTTCGATCGCACCGAGACCTCGTCGTCTGGCAAAAGAGCCTCGATTTCGCTGAAACGATTTATCGACTCACGGCCAAGTTTCCGGCCAACGAGCAGTTCGGCTTCTCCATGCAATTGCGCGCTGCCGCGACCGCGATTCCATCGGGTATCGCGTCCGGCGCCGCGCAAGGCAATAACCTTGACTTCGCTGATCAAGTGAGCACATCGCTCGGAGCGCTGGCGCAGGTCGAAACGCAGCTAGAACTCGCCACCAAGCTCGGTCTGCTGGAAGCATCACAATCGCTCACACCAGAAATTCTCCAGCTCATGCGCATGCTCATGCGGCTGCGGCAATCGTTACTTGATAAGCAGTAGCGCTGGCGGCCCGCCCGACGCGTGGGCAACAAGTTGCCCACCCTACTACTC
>JAGNQL010000060.1 GCA_017989135.1 Burkholderiales bacterium | reverse complement strand
GTGTTGGCTCCACAAGCGTACATTGCTATTGCGGCGAACACTACACTCCGTGGAACACGACGCTAGAAGTTCTTTCGGCTGAGCCGATGTCAATCGAGTTACAGGGCTCGTTCCGCATTCAAGATCCAAATTACTACGATGAGCGAGCCAAAGACACTCTTGTTCATTTCAGAGCCACCTTCGCCAGAGCACCTGAATCCGATCTATGGAATCCTCTCTGAACAAGGCGCCCAGCTACTCATTCCACGGGACGCCTAGCGGCGCCCGTTAGTTTGAACCTTATCGCCGTAGACAGTGCTGTAGTAGCGTAGCCCGGATGCACGCATCCGGGTTCCCGTAAACCCCATCGCGAAGCGATCAAGAATCCGTCCGAGCGGGGTCCCCGTGTATTTGACCCCGAGGAGCGGAGCAACGCGCGGTCGTCGACCCGCACCATGAGCCCACCGCGCGCGGCAGCGCGCCATCGGGCGATTTGTGCGGGTCCCGCGCGTTGCGAGCACCGCAGGATCAGGGCGAATATTGGGGGCGCCTTTCTTTGGTTACTTTCTTTGGCGAAGCAAAGAAAGTGACTTGCTGTCGGGCAATCCCCGACTGGTTGGCCACTGGCCCCGCGCGGCCACAGAGCGCGCAGGTGTCGATACAAAACACGTTGGTTGGCATCAATTTGCGGTGCAATAAGATTGCACCCTACGTTTTACGAGTTCATGGTTCGACAGGCTCACCATGAACGGAGGCAGGCTCACCACGAACGGAGGCAGCCTCACCACGAACGAAACCTCTGCCAAGCCGCAGCTAAGCCCCGTGCTCCCCCAACCCCCACGCCACATGCTCCCGCACCATCTCATTCGCATCATCAAGGCGCGATTGCAGCGCAGTCAAAACCTCCCGCGACGTACGAGCATTCCCCAACGCCACAGCAATATTCCGCAGCCACGCCGCGTGCCCAATTCTGCGAATCGGACTGCCCTGCAACCGGTCGTTGAACTGCGCTTCCGTCCACGCGAAAAGCTCCACAAGCGTGGCGCTGTCTAACCCGTTGCGTGGCTCGAAATCCGGCACTGTGGCTTTGCGGGCAAATTTGTTCCAGGGGCAGACGAGTTGGCAGTCGTCGCAGCCGTAGATTCGGTTGCCGATGGCCTTTCTGAACTCAATTGGGATGCTGGCTTTTGATTCGATTGTTAGGTAGCTGATACAGCGGCGCGCGTCGAGGCGGTGTGGCGCGGTGATGGCTTGCGTGGGGCACACGTCGATGCAGGCGCGGCAGGAGCCGCAGTGGTCGGTTTGCGCGTCGGCACTTGGCAATTTCAGCGAGGTGTAAATCTCGCCTAAAAAGAAGAGGGAGCCGCGTTCTCGTGAAAGTAGCAACGTGTGTTTACCGCGCCAGCCGAGGCCGGCTTTTACCGCGAGCGGAATCTCCATGACCGGCGCGGAGTCGGTGAACACACGATATTCGTGTGGCGCGATTTCGTTGCCGATGGCTTCGGCGAAGGCTTGCAGCTTGTTACGTAGCACCTTGTGGTAGTCGCGGCCCAAGGCGTAGCGCGAGACGTAGGCTTGATTTGGCTCATCGAGTAATGCTTCCGCGTCGGCCATTTCGCCCGTGCTTTCCGGCCAATAATCGAGCGCGACGCAGATCACGCTTTGCGTGCCGGGCTGCAATTCATCTGGCTGCCATCGTTTGGAGCCGTGGCGGGCCATATACTCCATGTCGCCATGATGATCGGCCTCAATCCACGCCTTAAAACCTTCCGCTTCGCGCTCCAGCGCAGTGTCGGCAATGCCGACGGCGGAAAAGCCCATGCGCTCACCCAGCGCCACAATTCGCGCGGCGTCGCTCGCCAATGTAGGCGCGGACTTGGCCGCGCTATCGCGGCTGGTGAGCGCGGCCAAGTCCGCGCCTACAGCGGCGGTGTTTTGAGCATTGGCGGGGCGTTTTGACATGGAGCCCATTGTAGAAACCTCGACCTATCTCGCCGACGAAGCTGCAACGCTCGCGTTTGCAGCTGACTTCGCGCAGAAAATATCGGCGCCGTGTTCCGTTGCGTTGATCGGAGATCTCGGCGCGGGCAAAACGACGTTTGTGCGCGGCGTGCTGCGTGCGCTTGGCGTGACCGGCGCGATCAAGAGTCCGACCTATGCGCTGGTCGAAAGCTACGAAACGACGAAGGGTGAGGTGCATCACCTCGACGCCTACCGCATCGAAAGTAGCGACGACTTTGAGGCGCGTGGAGGGTTTGAATATTTCGACGCACCGTCGATTCGGTTTGTCGAATGGCCGCAGCGTTTGGACGGTGCGGTGGAATTTGATCTGACGCTTCAGTTTGATTTTGAAGGCGAGGGGCGGCGGGTCACGGTGAGCAAAGGATTGGCCACATGAACCGTCGCGACGCGCTTCGCTTGCTGGCTGCGCTTATCGGCTCGGGTGCTGCTTCCCTCGCATTCGCAGGCCCGCGGGTGCTCGCCGTGCGTGCGTGGCCGGGCAAGGCCTCCACGCGAATCACGATCGAATCCGACAGCGAACTGCGCTTTTTCGTTTCGACACTGACCAACCCGGATCGCACGATTGTCGATATCAGCGACGTCCAGGCCGACGCCGCGTTTCACAAGGCGCTCGAAACATTGAAGAACGACACCGGCGTGCTCGCGAAGGCGCGCATTGGGCAGTACCGGCCGGACACGGCGCGCTTGGTGCTCGACCTGAAATCGCGTGCGGAAACGGCGGCATTTGCGCTCGCGCCGGTCGGGATTTACAAACATCGGCTGGTGATTGATCTCACACCGCTGGATGCCGATGACCCGATCGCCGTGTTCCTCGCCAAGCTCATCGAGCGCGAAACACAGCTCGAAAAAGCGGCCGATGCGCAGGCCGAGCGCGACGCGAAAGCTACCGCTGCCGCCACACTTCCTAAGCCCGCGCTACCGCCGGTTTTGCCGAAGCCCACGCCGCCCACTGCGACACGTCCCGCGACGCCGCGTCACATCAAACCCTTCGTCGTTGTGCTTGATCCGGGGCACGGAGGCGAGGACCCCGGCGCGATTGGCCCGGCCGGAACCTACGAGAAGAACGTCGTGCTTGCCATCGCGTTGAAAGCCAAAGCGCTCTTGGAGCAGGACCCGCGCATCGTCGTGTTTATGACGCGAGAAGAGGACGTGTTCGTGCCGCTCTACGACCGTGTGGCGAAAGCGCGCAGCGTGAACGCCGATGTGTTCATCTCGATTCACGCCGACGCGTTCACGCGACCCGATGTACGTGGCAGCTCAGTGTTCGCGCTGTCCGAACGCGGCGCGAGCAGTGCGGCGGCGAAGTGGATCGCCGACAAAGAAAACCAATCCGATTTGATCGGCGGCGTGCGCTTGCAAGGCCGCGATCCGATGCTCGCAAAAATGCTCCTGGAGATGAGTCAGTCGATGACCAACGCCGACTCGCTCAAGCTCGCGAAGGGCATGGTTGGCGAACTGAAACCGGTCGGCCCGATGCATAAAGGGAAGGTCGAACACGCGGGCTTCGCCGTGTTGCGTTCGCCCGACGTGCCGTCCATCCTCGTCGAGACGGCGTTTATTTCCAATCCGGAAGAAGAGATTAAGCTCGCGAGCCACGCCCATCAGCTGAAGCTCGCGAGGGCGATTCGTGGCGGCGTGCGGAAGTTTTTAGCGACGCAGACGGTTCGGGCGTGAGCGCGTATCTTGAACTGAAGCTGTGCTTTACAGCTTTTTGCGGCGAACGACTGACGGGCGGCGCTTACGGCTAATTTTTAACGGATATCGACTTTAAGGAAAAACGCGCCAGAACGACCGCCCGCTAGTCGCTCGCTCTGAAAAGCTGATAACCGCAAGATTTCACTGACTGAATTTTTTACTGAAGGACCTTTGCTCGATGGCTTCCAGCCTTTTTGTACTCATTGATGACATCGCAACCGTACTCGACGACATTTCCGTGCTCACGGGCGTCGCGGCCAAGAAGACCGCAGGCGTGCTTGGAGACGATCTTGCGCTGAACGCGCAGCAGGTTGCTGGCGTGACGGCTGACCGTGAACTGCCCGTCGTGTGGGCGGTGTGTAAAGGTTCGTTCTTGAACAAGC
Organism: Burkholderiales bacterium; assembly: GCA_017989135.1. GTDB lineage: Bacteria > Pseudomonadota > Gammaproteobacteria > Burkholderiales > Casimicrobiaceae > Casimicrobium. Next base: position 10,741 of record JAGNQL010000060.1, on the reverse strand, counting down.
TGATCCTCGTGCCGCTCGCGCTCGCGATCAGCGCGTTTGCGCCGTGGGCGGTGACGCCGCTCTTGATGGTGGGCGGCGCGTTCCTGTGTTTTGAGGGCGTAGAAAAACTCGCTCACAAGTACTTGCACAGCAAAACCGATGCCGACGCATATCACGCGCAGCACGTTGCTGCGATCGCCGACCCGAAGGTGGATTTGGTCGCCTTCGAGAAAGACAAAGTCAAAGGCGCGATTCGCACGGACTTTGTGCTTTCTGCGGAGATCATCGCAATCACGCTCGGCACGGTCGCGACGCAGCCGATGACGACGCAGCTCTCCGTGCTCAGCTCGATCGCGATCCTGATGACCGTCGGCGTTTACGGACTCGTCGCGGGCATCGTGAAGCTCGACGACTTGGGGCTTTATCTGACAAAGACCAGCGGCATCGGCATTCGCCGCACCATCGGGCGAGGCATTCTGCGCGCTGCCCCGTACTTGATGAAAGGGTTGTCGATTGCCGGAACGATTGCGATGTTCTTGGTGGGCGGTGGCATCCTGACCCACGGTGTGCCCGCGCTGCACCACGCCATCGAGGGCATAGCGGCGAGCGCTGGGGGTTGGATGGCCGTGATCGTGCCTACGCTGCTTGATGGCGTCGTGGGGGTGATTGCCGGTGCGATTGTGTTGGCGGCGGTGACGTTGTTCAATCGAATTCGAAAGTAGCGGCGAGCGCCGGTAGGTTCGATTTCGTTGCGTTTCATTGACGCTACGTAGAAGTTCGCCGTTTCTCGCGTGCGAACTTCGCGCAAAATCCCCGCTCCATGCGGCCGTAAGGCTAATTGCGCAGCTTCGTGGAAAATACAAGCAGGCGCATTCTCTCGCGCGAAATTTTTTCTGCTCAAGCGGCGCGTTGAACCGTTCAACGCGCCGCACTTTTTATAGGCCTGCCTCCGTTGTTTAAGAACATCATCGCTTTTCGCATCGACCCGTCGTGGTCAAAAACTACGGCACAAATTGAGGCCGGCCTCTCTCTCGTGCGCTTCGTGCCTTGCGGCGCCACGCAAGAAAAATCTATCGGCTGGTCGTCGCCGCGCGGAGATAAACATGGCATGTTGGTTGAGTCCGTGGCCGGCCAATGGATGATGCGGCTGACGATGGAAACGAAAGTGTTGCCTGCGTCGGTGGTCAAGCGCCGCGCTGAAGAGCGCATCGAGCAGATCGAAGAAACCACGGGCCGCAAACCGGGCCGTATGGAGCGCAAAGACATTCGCGAGGAAACGCTGCTTGAGCTGCTTCCCAAAGCGTTCACGCGAATCTCCAACACCACCGTGTGGATCGATCCCACCGCGCGATTGTTGGTAATCGACGCGTCAAGCCCAGTAAAAGCCGACGAAGTGGTCGCCGTCATGCTGCGATGCCTCGACGGCATTGTGATCACGCCATTGCAAACCGAATCGTCGCCCGCATCGCAAATGACAGCGTGGCTCATGACGCACGAAGCGCCGGGCAATTTCGACGTCGACCGCGAATGCGAGCTTAAAGCGACCGACGATTCGCAAGCGGTGGTGCGCTACTCGAAGCACACGCTCGACAACGACGAGGTGCGCAAACATCTGCAGAACAGCAAAACGCCAACGCGCCTGGCGCTGCTGTGGAACGGCCGGGTGTCGTTTACGTTGAACGACACATGCCAAATCAAGAAACTCAAGTTTCTCGACGGCGTGGTGGACGAGGGCCCGAAGGTTGAAGAAGAGGATCGCTTCGACGCTGACGTCGCAGTGATTACGGGCGAACTCAGCCGCCTGATTCCTGAGTTGATTGACGCGTTGGGCGGTGAGCTGGCCGTCGCTTAACCGAACTGTGTCGTCTGATTTCGCCCCGTCTGCGCTACGATTAGCCCATAAAAGCGGTCTCTGAATCGCGTCGAGAGGGTTCGGGTTGTCGGATGTTGAGGTGAGCGAAAGTTCCGCAGACTGGTGGGCTGGAGAGCGTGCGCGCTTGTCTCAGCTATTTCCGCAACGTTGCGATGAAATCATCGAGGCGACCGCCGACGCCATGCTGCGCGCCGAGCGCGAAGGCGATCTGCACATGCTTGCCGACGCCGCCACGTTGTTTGCTCGCGCGCACGCAATGCGTGGTTCTGGCGAAATCGGCGCGCGATACGCATACGAACTTCTTGCCCGCCCAGAGGGCACATTTGAGCCGCTTGATCGTGCTGCGCTGAGCGCGGCGCTGGGCGTTGCGTACGAGTCATTGGGGCGGTTCGCGGAGGCGCTTGACGCGTTGCAAGAAGCGTTCGCCGCCTTTTCTCGCGCCGACGATTTGCGCGGTATCGCTGCCACACGGCTTTCGATGGGGGTCGTGCATTCGCGTTGCCGCGATCACCAGATAGGACTCGGGCACTACGCCGTAGCGCTCACTTCGTTCGAAACGCTCGGGGATCATTTGGGCCAAGTGCGCGTGCTCAACAACACGGGTTTGAACTATCGCAATCTCGGCCGTCACGACGAATCGCTCGCCATGTTTGATCGCGCTATCGACGTAGCCACTCGGCACGGCTTCCATTCACTGGTGCCGACGCTGACTGGCGGTCGTGGCCGTACTTTGATGGAAATGGGGCGTCTGGACGATGCCGCAGAATGCTTTGATCTGCATTCGCGCGGCGCGGCCGGTGTGAATTGGAAGCAAAGCGCGCAAGACGTAAAACTCTCCACCGCCGAACTGGCGCGCGCACGTGGCGACCATGCGACGGCGATTATCGTGCTGCGCGCGTTGATTCCTGAGCTCGCAGAAAACCGCGCGCTTGACGAGGAAGTGAAAGCTTGGAGCTTGTTGGCTGAATGCGCCGAGACGGTGGGTGATGCGGCCGCCGCGCTAGACGCGTATAAACAACTGCGTGAGCGTGAGCGTCTGTGGCTTGACCAGCGCGCCAACACGCGCATGCGTGCTTCGGCGCTGATGGCCGAGCTTGAAGCCGCGAAAGAAGCCGCTCGTGAGGAGCATCGCCTGCGCGATCAACTGGCGAAATCACACGCCGCGCTCGCGATCGAAGCCGCCGATCGCCGCGCGCGCAGCGAAGAGCTTTATCGACAGTCGCGAGAAGACGCTCTAACGGGTTTGCCAAATCGTCGCGATTTTTTTGATCGCATCGGCGAAGAGTGTCGCCGCGCCGAGCGCTTTGGTCAGCCGTTGTGCGTGGCGATCGTCGACGTAGACCATTTCAAGCGCATCAATGACACCTACGGTCATGCGGCCGGCGACAAAGTGTTGGTTGAGGTCGCTGGCAGACTGCGCTCGGCGCTTCGTCCGGGTGACATCGTGGCGCGTCTGGGCGGCGAGGAATTTGGCGTCTTACTGCCGAACGCTCGAACTGCGACGGCAGCCGCGTTGTGCGAAGGGCTTCGCGACGCGGTGGCTGCATTTCGGTTTGTGCTCGCTGGCGTTCAGAACGTAGTGACGGTAAGCATTGGCGTTACGAGCTACGCGTCCGGCGAAGAGTCGGATGGCACGCTGGCACGCGCAGACCGTAGGCTCTATCGCGCGAAATCAAGCGGGCGCAATCGTGTGGTAGGCGACGAATCCGGCGCATGAGCGCACGACGTGCGCCACTCGGTCACGCCGCGTCTTCGCGCAACATCGCCGAAATCTTGAGCGCTGTGGCCCAATTGCGAGTGGTGACCGCTTTGCCTAATTTGCCGAGTAACGCCTCACCCGCTTTGCTCTGCGAAATCCCCTCCGGACACCACAGATACGCCGCTTCCTTACCAATGCGAAATTGCTCCGGCGCTTGAATCAAGCCCAGAATCGGCGCGAGACCATTGAGCGCCCACGCTTCGCGCGCGAACGCAACGAACAAGCGAGATGGGTCTGTTGCTGTAGCAGCTGCCGCCAGCGAATTCTCGGACTCAATCGCTGCATACTCTTTTGCCGATTTCACGATCACCGGCACATCAATTTGCATCGCATCCAAGATCGCAGCCTTGATGCGCGATTCATGCGTGGCGCTCACTCGGATCGTGCTGTCGAACACCGCGTTGCCGCTATTGAGCAAAGTGCGCACGTTGGTGTAGCCCAGTGCCTCCAATGCGACGCGCAGCTCAGCCATCGGCACGCGTTTGTTGCCGCCGACGTTAACGCCACGAAGCAGGGCTACGAATCTCGGCATTGGAATTCTTCGAGAATGATGGTTCAGTAATCGCGGTTACTTGCCGTTAAATTTCTTGACGGTATCGAACGCGACTTGTTGCAAAAACGCGGCCATGTCTTTGTCGATTCGGCCGTAATAGTCATAACTATTACCAACTGGAGATTTGCCGTACACGCTTGCATAGACGGTACATGCGGCGAGGTAGGTTCCGATCAACTCCGGGTGTGATCCGTCGAAATGTTTGTGCAACACAATGCCCGGCTTGCGGCGGTATGCCTCTTCAAACGCGAGCCCGACCGGAATCACCAGCGCATTGATTTCGTTGCCGACGCGAACGTACGCGTCCTCGGTCAAGCGAATGTTTTCCGGGTTGGCCTCTTTGTGCGGCTTGACGTACGCGTGGTTCATGTAGAGCGCTGTTTTGCCGCCGCGCGCGCGAATAACCTTGTCAAACTCGATGACGGTCTCGCGAAGCTTCGCGCGTCGCGCGTCGCTGAGTGGCTCGTTGCTTCCGCCCTGTAACACCACTAACTGAAACGGCTCTTTGATGCCTATTTGCCCCGGTTTGGTGAGGTGCTCAATGGCGTGATGCGACAACGCCGCACCGCCAATCGTCGCGGATTTGTACTGCATCTTTCCCACCATCGCCGCGTCGGCGGAGGTGACTAGGCGCTGCACGTGGTTGTGCAGGCTGTCGTTGTAATACATGTAACTGTTTCCGACGAAGAGCACCCGCGACGGGTTCTCGACTTGGGGCGCCTTAACGCTCGCCTCTGGCGCAGCAGCCAGCGCGGGCACGCACAACCCCAACAGCGCACCCGACAACAACCAATTTAGAACCGACCGTGTGGCAATAGACATACGACTCACCCGCTACAAAAAAGGATGCGTCGAGTGTATGCGTGTCGCCACGCGTATCGCTGTCAATCTGGTGCGGTGGCGACGTGGAAAAGCGCCGGCGCGCCGCGAGCGAGCGCGGGATTACTTCGGTAAGCGTGCGGCGTCGACTAAGGCTTTCAGCTCCTTGGCTTGAATATCCACCGGCGTTTTGCTGCCAGGGTTGAGCACGAGTGTTTCGTCTCCTTTGAGCATCGACATGAGCATGTTGGCGTCCACCGAAACGCCTTTCCCCTCGAAGCCCGATCCACGCGTTTCGTCTTTGAAGTGTTGCTTGTCCGAAAAAATCGGAATGAACGACTTTCCTTTGCGGATAAAGTCTTGCACGTTCATCTTGTTCGACTTACCCGACTCCCAGGTCGCGATGATGACGACGTGTCCTTTAATCAACGCCTGCAAGAGCTCAGGCCTCTTGGACGAAGACTTGGCGGCAGCACCAATGAGCGCGTCGGTGACCTGTGCAGAAGTTGTCATAGGAGAGAGCATCGAAACGGCGAGGATGGCGGCAATGGCGATTTTCATGGCTTGCATTCATAAGATCGAACGTAGCGCAGTCTATGTAGCCGCAACGCGGATTGAAATATGTCAGAAGTGGTAACCCGTTTGTGACATGCATAGCGCGGACACGTGCCCTTGAAGGATCCGCGCGTTATGGCGTTTCTTCGCGCGGGCGCGACCGCTCCCTCACGCCGGCATCAAGCGGCCGGCGCTCCGGAACTCAGCGCGCTGTCTCGTTGCGCCAACACAGCCCACCCCAACTGCGGTTCGCCATCGCCCTCGCGAATTGTGGCTTGGTTCATCGCTCGCAAAACGAAACCCGCAGCGTCAAGCGCTTGCGTCACGTAAGCCTTTGAATGGCTGTAACGCGTGTTCGTGTTCAAGCGATAGCCCCGCACGTCTGCGTCGTCGTCGGATTTCTCGACCGTGAACGCGAACCATCCTGCGGGGCGCAGCGCGTGGGCAGCGCGCAAGAGAAGCGCACTTAGATCGCCAAAATAGATCAACGTATCGGCCGAAATAATCAGATCAAACTGCGCGGCGCTGCGCCCGAGATATTCCGTCAACTCGGCAACGACTAACTCGTCGTAACCACCGCGCTCGCGGGCTTTCTCGATCATGGCAGACGACAGGTCAACGCCCGTCAGATGCTCCGCAAACGGACGAACAATCTGCGCGCACAATCCCGTTCCACAGCCCGCATCCAGCACGCGGCATTGCCCGTTCGGCGTCATTTCGGATGCGCGCAACAGTTGCGCTATCAACGCAGGTCCGTGGTAACCAAGCTTGGACAACGAGTCGTCAAATGTTTCCGCATATCGGTCAAACAAATACGTCACGTATTCATCAGCCGCGCGCGCAGGCGGCGCATCTCCGCGCAGCGCCGCCAGTCGGTGCGCGGGAGCAGGGTCGTCCGGGATAAGGCTCAGCCAATGCTCGATCAGCTCCGTCCCCGCGGGTGTCGCACCCAAACGAAAAATCGCATCGCCCAGCGTTGTGCGCATGTCGTAGACGCGGCCGAGATGATGCAGCGCGCTCGCCAAAAGCTTTGTCATCGGCACATGCACCGCCCGAGCTCGGAGCGCCGTCGTGAGCACGGCGACAGCCTCGTCGTCGCGCCCGAGGCCGATCAACGCCTGCACCAAGTTGTGATGGGCTTCAATCTCGGTCGGGTGATGCCCAATCGCGCGACGCAGAAGCGGCACCGCTTCACCAAAGTTGCCCGCTCGCGCCAGCAGTTGCCCCAGCAATCGCAACGCATCGGGCTGATCCGGATGCCGCGCCAACACCGCACGGCACGCGATTTGCGCATTCGACACGTTTCCCGAGCGGAGCAGTACGTGCACGAGTTTCATTTCAGCTGCGGTGTTCATGGATCCGGGCGGGAAGGACTGAAGGTACGGGGAATCCAGTGTAGTAGGGACGCAACGCTCGCCAAAGGCCCAACGCTACCGCGATGCAACTACCGAGCTGTAACGCTGACGTAACGCCGAGTTCCTTGCGTGGCGTGCGCGCGCGGCCTAGGATCGCGCTGTGGTCGCCGTACAAGCGACGTCAATCGGTGAGAAGGATTCAATCATGTGGTCACGAGTTACAAAGTCTTGCTTGGTCGTTGTGTGGGCCGCGGTGAATGTGCTTGCTGCGTCGGCGCACGCGCAGTCGTCCTATTTCCGCGAAGAGATGGCGGCGAAGGAGGGTAAGGGGCCAGCGGTGCTCATCATTTCCGGGCAGACCGGACCCGACCCGCGCCGCGCCTATGCACGCGACGTTGCAGCGCTGGGCTACAACGTGTTGTTGGTCGACGGCAACGACATGCTCTCGCGGACCAAGCCGGCCGCGCACAACTTCAAGGACGCGATTCAGAGTCTGTTGGCGTCGCCGAACACCACATCAAAGAAGGTAGCTGTGATTGGGTTCTCGCTAGGCGGCGGGGCACTGCTTTCACATGCCATCGGGCAGCCAGACGTCGTCGCCGGTGCGCTCGCCATGTACCCGTTTACCGCGTGGATACAGAATGTCGACGGGCTGGCCGGTCGCATTCAGGTGCCGCTCACGGTGCTGGCAGCGGGGGCGGACACTTACAACAATTGCTGCATGATCGAAAAAGCGCGAGAGATTGAAAAGGCAGCCAAGGCGCGCGGCAAATCGTTCGAAATGGTCGTCTACGAGAACGCCGACCACGGCTACGACCTCACAGGCCGCAACTATCGGCGCGACTATGTTCTCGACACATGGAAGCGAAGGGAGGAGTGGCTCAAACGCACGCACGCGGACACGGCGAAGTAGTGTTTCGCCCTTGGCTCGGAGACGCGCGCGGCGTGCCGCGCCGAAAGCTGCTACGCCGCTTCGGCGTGCAATTTCATCCCTAGCGCGCGAGCCACTTTGAGTACCGTCGCGAAGCTTGGGTTGCCGTCTGCGCTAAGAGCGCGATAGAGACTCTCGCGGCTCAGCCCGGCGTCCTTTGCAACTTGCGTCATGCCCTTGGCTCGCGCAATGTCGCCAAGGGCGCGCGCGATACCCGCGGCGTCTTCGGGCGCTTCGTCGAGCCACGCATCGAGGTACGCAGCCATTTCTTCTGGAGTGCGCAACTGACTGGCCACGTCGTACGGCATCGTTTTCGTCGACTGAACTGTACGGTCTGCAGCGATTTTTTTCATACGGTTACTCCTGAAAATGTCGCGCCAATTGAAGCGCCATGGCAATGTCGTCATCTTGCGAAGATTTGTCGCCGCCAATCAGCAGCAGCAAAAGACGATCTCCACGTTTCGTGTAATACACGCGATAGCCCGGCCCGTAGTCGATCTTTAGTTCGGACACGCCTTCCGTGAGATTTCGATGCTGGCCCGGATTGCCGTGCACCAGCCGATCCACGCGCACCTGAATCCGCGCTCTACCCGCGCGATCGCGCAACGCGTTGATCCAGTCGCGGTAGTGCTCGGTTTCTTCGATGCGCATACTTGAATTGTAGCTTATGGGCTACGAAAATCAATTCGACGGCAGAGACGTATAGCGATACTGGGCGGATGAAAACTGGTAAATCAACCTGACCCCTTTAATCGTTGAAGATTTCGCGTTAGTTGCAGTGCCAAGGCAATGTCGTCGTCTTGGGATGTTTTGTCGCTGCCGATGAGCAGCAGAAGACGATTTCCACGTTTCGTGTACTACACGCGATAGCCCAGTCGAAATCGATGTTGAGTTCAGACACGCATTCCATGGGGTTTCTGTGTTGCCCCTGATTTGTGTGCGCGATCGTACAGACGCGTACCGCTCGCGCAAGTAACGTCCACGCGTACGGTGGCAACTTCGTCATCGCCACGTGTCGGCATTGATTGCAGCTTCGTGCCATACAACGCAACGGCCGGTCTTGCGCATCTCGACCAGACCACACAAAACTGCACAACAAACACAGGAATCAAATCATGAAGAAACGCTTCATTCTGGCGGCGATGACCGCCTGCGCCGTGCTGACTAGCGCAAACTGGGTGTCGGCGCAGGTCGCTGGCGCCACTACGACGGTGGGCGTAAGCATCACCGAGTCAACCCAGCTTGCTATGGGCTGGAGTGTCAAGAAGACGTTGATGGGCAAGTCCGTCTACAACGATGCTGGACAGAAAGTTGGCACCGTCCAAGACCTGATCATTTCTCCCGACCGCAACGTTTCGTACGTGATCGTTGGTGCTGGTGGCTTTGTAGGTATTGGTCGGCATGACGTAGCCATTCCAGTCGTGCAGATTCAGGATCGTGCAGGAAAACTGATCATGGCCGGCGCAACGAAAGACGCTATCAAGGCGCTACCCCGCTTTGAGTACGCCACCGACACGACTCGTCGCGATCAGTTTGTCGCCACGGCCGAGAAGGACATCGCAAATGGAAAAAAACGAGTGGCAGATCTCGAAAAGGCAACGAGTGCCGCCGCGGCCGACGTCAAGGTGCGAATCGACTCGCAGGTTGCCGCGCTAAAGAGCGATGTGACGTCTGCGGAAGGCAAGCTGACCGAACTCAAGAAGGCCACTGTTACCCACTGGCGGGATTTCGAAGCTGGTGTTAGCGCAGCAACCGCCCGTGTCCGCAAGTCGCTTGATGCTGCGACCGGCTGAGTTCCATAGCTTTAACGCGGCGATACCTTCGACGCGTCCATAAATTGACCAAGGACACAATATGAACAAGATGCTGGTAGCGATGTTTGATACAGAAAAAGCGGCAGACGCCGGTCTTCACGCGCTGCGCAAGCTGCACGCTGAGGGCGATATTTCGCTGTAGGCGACAGGTGTGATCACCAAAGACAGTCATGGAATCGTTAGCATCAAAGAGTCCGCAGATCGCGGCGCACTCGGCGCGAGCGTCGGTCTGGCTGTCGGCGCGCTAATTGGGCTGCTGGCTGGACCAGTCGGCGTGGTGGTCGGCGCAGCGGCCGGGACGACAATCGGTGCGATTCGCGACTTCTGGGTCGCTGGCGTTGGTCTGGACTTTGTCGAAGAGGCCGAAAAGCGCCTGCAGCCGGGCAAAGTGGCGTTGCTCGCAGAGATCGACGAGGAATGGGTAACGCCGGTGGATTCCGCGCTTGAGAGCGCTGGTGGCGTCATCTTCCGGCGCAACCGCAGCGATATCGTTGATGCGCAGTATGACCGCGACGTCAGTGCTTTCAAATCAGAAATCAAGGCGCTTGAAGCCGAAGCGGGACGCGCCACGGGTGCCGCAAAAGCGAAACTTCAGGAGCAGTTGACCGCAACACAAAAACGTCTGGATGTCGCCGTTGCAAGTGCGACAAAACGCGTCGACGTACTTGAGCACGAAGCGAGTAAAAAAGCGGCGGCGCTCAAAGCACAGCTTAGTGAGGCAACTGGTGACGCGAAGGCGAAGATCGAACAGCGTATGGAGGCGATGAAAGCGGCGTACCACCAACGCGGTGCCAAGTTGTCCGAAGCGTGGGGATTGACCAAAGAAGCGCTGACCGTTTAGTCAGCGCTGATAGCTCGTACGGCGGAACCACGAGCGTTCCGCCTACGTGCTCACACTTACCGCAAACTCTTATCAAAGAACGCCACCGACTCCTGCGCAAGACGATCTAGGAACGCGGCACGGTCGAAGCCTTGCGGGTCGCGGGCTACGCTGCCGTCGGGGGACGGCAGATCCATCGTTGGTGTGTTCATGAACGCGTAGTGTCCTGCGTTGGGCACGACTTGCAGCGTTGTGGTGGCGGCGCGCATGTTCTGCATGACCC
>JAGNQL010000244.1 GCA_017989135.1 Burkholderiales bacterium | reverse complement strand
CCTTGAGGCGGCTGGCTCCGAACGCACGGCAACGCGTCTCGCAGCGGACCCTCACGCTCACATCGAACTCATCGAGCATGTGCGCGAACACGGTCCCGTGCGCGCCGCCGATTTCGAGCATGAGGACGGGCGTAAGGGCAACGGCTGGTGGGATTGGAAGCCCGATAAGTTGCGCCTCGAATCGCTGTTCACCGCAGGTGAAATCATGGTGAAGCGGCGCGAAAAATTTCATCGAGTGTACGACGTTCGCGAACGCGTGTTACCGCCTCATTTACTGGATGACGAAGCGATTCCGAGCCGGGACGCAACCGCCGAGGCGTGGACGCTCGCCGCCGTAAAGGCTATGGGACTGGCTCCCGCGCGATGGATTGGCGATTACTTCCGGCACGCAGGCAAGGCACCACATCCGCACCCTGAGACCCTTGTGGAGCGCGGCTTGCTGCGGCGCGCACGTGTGGAAGGTCTACCTTGGCCCGTCTACGTGCACCCCGATCACGCGACCACGCTAGGGCGCGCGCAACAAAACAAGCTGAGGGCGACTTACAGCACGCTGCTCTCGCCGTTCGACCCGTTGGTTTGGGACCGTGAGCGGGCGTTGCGCTTATGGAATTTCGACTATCGCATCGAGTGCTACACGCCGGAAGCGAAACGCAAATACGGCTACTTCACGCTGCCCATTTTGATTCGAGGCACACTGGTTGGGCGATTGGACGCCAAAGCGCATCGCGCCGACGGTGTTCTTGAGGTGCGCGCATTGCACCTCGAACCGAACGTCAGAGCGGACGAGGCGCTTGCGGCCGACATCGCAGAGGCGCTCGTGCGCTGCGCTGCTTGGCACAACACGCCCAAAGTCACGGTCAATCGGACGTTTCCAACCACTTTTGCTAAACGTCTTCGCGAAGCCGTGAAAGTCCAAACGAGCGCGGTGTTGTAACGAGGCGACAGCTTCGCGCGGTTCTTCCGGCCCGAGCGCCAAGAATTTGTCGCGGATAACTCTGTGGAAAACTGCCGTAAAAGCTGTGAGAAGCTGTGGGCAATTTACGCCGTTTTGGCGAGAAGCCCCGAGCGGCGCGCCCTCGCGCTGCGTTTCACAAAAATCAAGCCGTTCCCGACGGCAACAACCACAAGATGTAGGGGTCAATAAGTTACTTGACCACTAGATATTGTTGGTCGTATCCTTCGCCTGTTCCATCGCTTTACATGCTTTACACGCGCTGCATTCTCGTATTTGGGGTTGCTGCCCTCGCATCTCGGACCCGAGATTGGGCGCGATTCCAGTCGACATGCAACGCCTCGATGAGGGTGAGTTGCCCGCAAGCCTAACGGCGGCGGGCACGAGAGATTGAAAATAAAACGGGGCGGGCACGGAGGCCCACGCTATTGACCGGAGAGCAGCGTCAGCACACCGAAGGTGTTGACTGAGCGAACCGCCGGCAGGCAGCCCACGCCAATATGACACTGAGATTTTTGGAGACGCACACATGCTCGAACCCACGCCCGCCCAGACCGGTGGCCCCACTATGAACGTTAACCCCGCCGTGATGGGACTGGTTTCAGGCAACTCATCTGCCACGCCTGACTCGGGTCGAGCTTCGCTTTACAAAGTCATTCGCCGCAACGGATCTGTTGTTGCGTTTGAGCCGTCCAAAATCACGGTAGCCATGACAAAGGCCTACCTTGCCGCTCATGGCAGCCAGAGCGCCGCCTCAGCCCGCGCGCGTGAAATCACGCAGCAGATGACTGAAGCCGTGATGCGTGCGCTGATGCGCGTCAAGCCAGAGGGCGGCGCGATTCACATCGAAGAAATTCAGGATCAGGTTGAGCTCGCGTTGATGCGCTCCGGCGAGCATGAAGTAGCCCGCGCCTACGTGCTCTATCGTGAGCGTCGCATGCAAGAGCGTGCGCTGCAAGCGAAATCAAAAGAAGCCGATCAAGAGCCCATTCTTCACGTCGTCGAAGACGGCGTTCGCCGTCCGCTCGATCTGTTGCGCCTGCGTGAGTTGATCAAGTTTTCCTGCGAAGGCTTGCACGGCGCCGCCGACGCTGACCTGATTCTTAAGTCCACGCTTAAAGATTTGTACGACGGCGTTTCGGCCAAAGAAGTGCGCAAATGCGCGATTCTCGCGGCACGCCAGTACATCGAGAAAGACCCCGCCTACAGTTTTGTGACGGCGCGCCTGCTGCTTGATTCGATTCGCTTCGAAATCCTCGGCGAAGAAGCCTCGCAGGCCGACATGGCCACAAAGTATGGCGAGTACTTTCCAAAATTCATCAAGCATGGCATCTCCATTGGTCTGTTGAACCCCGAGCTCGCCAGCTACGACCTCGTGAAGCTCGGTGCAGCACTCGACCATACGCGCGACTTCAACTTTGGCTTCCTCGGCCTGCAAACGCTGTACGACCGTTATTTCTTGATTGACCGTACGGGAGCCAACGGGGCCGACCGTCGCTTCGAATTGCCACAAGCGTTCTTCATGCGCGTGGCAATGGGTCTTGCGCTCAACGAAGCCGACCGCGAAGCGCGAGCCATTGAGTTCTACCAACTCTTGTCGAGCTTTGACTTCATGTCGAGCACGCCTACGCTGTTTAACTCGGCCACGCACCGCTCACAACTCTCGTCCTGCTACCTCACGACGGTGGCCGACGATTTGGATGGCATCTACGAAGCCATCAAAGAAAACGCCCTGCTCTCGAAATTTGCAGGTGGTTTGGGCAACGACTGGACGCCTGTGCGTGCGATGGGCTCGCACATCAAAGGCACCAATGGCGAGTCGCAAGGCGTTGTACCGTTCCTCAAAGTAGTGAACGACACGGCCGTTGCCGTGAACCAGGGTGGCAAGCGCAAAGGCGCGGTCTGCACGTATCTTGAGTCGTGGCACCTTGACGTTGAAGAGTTCCTCGAACTGCGTAAGAACACGGGTGATGATCGCCGCCGTACGCACGACATGAACACAGCCAATTGGCTGCCGGACTTGTTCATGAAACGAGTCATGGAAAACGGCCCTTGGACGTTGTTCTCGCCGTCTGACACACCTGATCTGCACGACCTGTTTGGTCGCGCATTCGAGGCGCGCTATACCGAATACGAAGCCAAGGCAGCGCGCGGCGAAATCAAAGTCTTCAAAACGCTGCAAGCCACTACGCTGTGGCGCAAAATGCTCACGATGCTCTTTGAGACGGGCCATCCGTGGATCACGTTCAAAGACCCGTGCAACATTCGCTCACCGCAGCAGCACGTTGGCGTGGTTCACTCATCGAATCTCTGCACCGAGATCACGCTCAACACTAGCGACACCGAAATCGCGGTCTGCAATCTAGGCTCGGTCAACCTCGTCAATCACATGATCGATGACGGCAAAGGCGGCTTCACGCTCGACCAAGTCAAGCTGCAAAAAACCATCCGCACCGCGATGCGCATGCTCGACAACGTGATCGACATTAACTACTACGCCGTGAAAAAAGCGCGTACGTCGAACTTGAAGCATCGCCCCGTGGGCCTTGGCATCATGGGCTTCCAAGACGCCTTGCACATGATGCGTACGCCCTACGCCTCAGAAGCGGCAATGGAGTTCGCGGATCGCTCGATGGAAGCGGTTTGTTACTACGCCTATTGGGCCTCGACGGAGCTCGCAGAAGAGCGCGGTCGTTACAGCTCGTACAAAGGGTCACTGTGGGATCGCGGCATCATGCCGCATGAATCTGTGCGACTGCTCGCCGAAGAGCGCGGCGGTTACCTTGAAGTCGACCAATCGGTCAGCATGGATTGGTCATTGTTGAAAGATCGCATCAAAGCGTACGGCATGCGCAATTCAAACTGCGTCGCCATCGCGCCTACCGCGACGATTTCCAACATCATCGGCGTGTCGGCTTGCATCGAACCGAACTACGAAAACTTGTTCGTCAAGTCAAACCTCTCGGGCGAGTTCACCGTGATCAACGAGCACCTCGTGGTCGATCTCAAAG
>JAGNQL010000243.1 GCA_017989135.1 Burkholderiales bacterium | reverse complement strand
ACCAGACGCGGCGTTTGCGGCGTTAACGAATTACCTAGCGGCTCGTGACGACGCTAAGCGCGTTGAGCTTGAGAGCCAGCGCATTGCTACCCAGTTTGTCGAAGAAGTCGAGCGCAATGAGGCGCGTGGTCGGCGCGAGTCGGCGGCGGTCAACGAGCTGACGTTGCGTCTCATCGAAACGCAGGCCGAGGCGCAACGCATTGCGCGACAGGTGGCGCGCGATCCGTTGACCGGCGCGCTCAACCGCACGGCGTTCGAGACGGGCGTTCAGCGTGTCGCGAGTCGTGGCGCGCAGCCGGTATCCTTACTTATGCTCGATATCGACAATTTCAGGTCGATTAACCACGACTTCGGCCATCTGGCGGGCGACGCGGTGCTCGGCGAAATTGTGGAGCGGCTGCGTCAATCGCTGCGTACCAACGACTTGCTCGGTCGATTCGGTGGCGACGAATTTTTGCTGCTGTGCCCCGGCGTAGGACCACGTATCGCTGCAACGATAGCGGGGCGCGTGTTGGAAGGCATCGCCGCGGAGCCGGTTCGCTACGAAAGCCGTACGATCCCGGTAACCGTGAGCATGGGCGTGGCCTGCGCGCAGAGCAAGGCGCTGGAAACATTGCCCTACCTGATAAAGCGCGCCGACGCAGCGCTGCGCCGCGCCAAACTCGCAGGGAAAAATCGCGCGGTCACGGTGCGAATCTAGGCGTAATTTCCGCGACGTTTTGATTTCGCATTGCCTCGTGTCTAATCCCAGAATATGAGGACTGCATTGCCCACCGCGAACTCTGAAGCGCCCTCGCACACCGCGAGCCCTCTGCTGCCTTTGGTGGTGGATTTGGACGGCACGCTATGCAAGACGGATACGTTGTGGGAATGCTTTTTTTCCGCGTGGCAGCGCCAATGGTGGCTGCCGTTTGCGTTGCCGTTCTGGTTGCTGTCGGGGCGTAGCGAACTTAAAGCACGGCTCGCCGAACGCGCGTTACCCGACGTGACGGTATTGCCCTGGAATGCGGCGGTGCTCGCGAAAATTCAGGCGCATCGTGCTGTCGGAGGCCGAACCATTCTGGCGACCGCAGCTAACGAGCATGTCGCGCAAGCATGTGCTGCACAGCTGGGTCTGTTTGATGAGGTTATGGCTTCGAGCCGAACCACAAACCTAAAAGCAACGGCTAAAGCGGACGCGCTGGTCGCTCGGTTTGGTCAATTTGGTTTTGATTACATCGGCGATTCGCGCGCGGACATTCCTGTTTGGACGCAGGCCGCTGGAAAATTTTCAACGTCTTCGCTGCTCCCCGCAGGCGTTGTTGCGATTGAGAATTCACGACGTTCAAGCGGAGCGATGTCGCGATGGTTTCGACTATTGCGCGTGCGACATTGGGTTAAAAACATTCTGGTTTTCATCGCGCCCATTGCGGCGCATCAATGGTCTGCCATTGATGCGTGGTTGGCGACCGTGCTTGCTTTCGCCGCGTTTTGCTGCGTGTGTTCAGGCGTTTATGTGTTTAACGATCTGTTCGATCTCGCATCTGATCGTGCGCATCCGAGCAAGCGACGAAGGCCATTGGCCGCAGGCGAATTGTCGTTGTCCGCGGCGTTGTGCGTGGCGATCGTTCTGTTGTTGGGCGGCCTCGCGTTGGCGTTCGCTGCCGGCCAGTTGGTCGCGGCAGTTGTGGCAATTTATGTGATCGTCAACGCGTTTTACACCACCGTGCTTAAGCGCATTCCGGTGTTTGATGTGTTTTGCTTGGCGGGGCTCTACACGTTGCGAATTGCTGCGGGCGGGGCGGCCGTATCGGTGCCGATCTCAACGTGGCTGGTGGCGTTTTCTGTGTTCGCTTTTCTGAGCCTTGCATTGCTCAAACGTTCAGCCGATCTCGTTCGTCTTGCCCCGGACGAGTTGCTGCCGGGGCGCGGTTACAGTGGACGCGATGAAGCGTTTGTGAGCACCTTCGGTGTGGCCAGCGCGATTGCCGCGTGTCTCGTCCTCGCGCTTTATGTTTCTAGTGATCAAGTGGCGTCGCTCTACCGCGAACCCCTCGCATTGTGGGGCGTCGTCGTTGTGATTTTGTTGTGGCTGGCGCGAGTGTGGCGCTTGGCGATGAGCGGCAACATGGATGACGACCCCGTGCTGTTTGCCACCCGCGACGCCGTATCGATCGGGTGCGGCATCGCCGTCGTGCTCTGCGTCGGGATTGCTGTCTAGGGCAACCGATTCAACGCAAAGCCTTTTCGCCTACGCCTTCGACAAAACGTCGCGCATTACGCTAACGATGTGATCGATATGCGATTTTTCGCTGACGAACGGTGGCGCAACGATGAGATTGTCGCCCGTTGCTTTCAGGTTCACGCCCGCATCGAATAATCGCTTTTGCAACTCATGTCCGCGTGCACCCGGCGTGCCCTCGGCCGCGACTTCCACCGCGGCCATCATGCCCACAGCACGAATATCCACCACCACCGGCAAGTCCGCCAACGAGAACATCGCGTCAATGAAATAAGGCGACATAGTTGCCGTACGGTCAATCAGTTTCTCCTTGCGGAAAATTTCCAGCATGGCGAGTCCTGCGGCAACGCAAACCGGGTGCGCGCTGTACGTGTAGCCGTGAAAGAACTCGATGCCCTTGGCGGGGCCTGCGTTGGTGATCGTGTCGTATATGTCGGTGCGAGCTGCGACCGCGCCGAGCGGCTGCGCGCCGTTGGTGATCGCCTTGGCCATTGTCAATAAGTCGGGCGTGACACCAAAGGCTTGCGCCGCAAAGTTTGCGCCCATACGACCCCAGCCGGTAATCACTTCGTCGAACACCAGCAAGATGCCATGCTGATCGCAAATTTCACGCAAACGCTGAAGGTATCCCTTCGGCGCTGGCAAGCAGCCAAACGAGCCCGCTGTGGGTTCAACAAAAACTGCGGCGATGTTTTCACCGCCGTACAGCGCGCAGTAACGCTGCAAATCTTCGGCCAAATCCGCGCCAGCGTCGGGTTGCCCCTTCACAAATTTGTTCTGCGGTAACGCCGTGTGCCGCATGTGATACACGCCGGGCAGTCCCACGCCGAACGACTTGCGATTGTTCACCATACCCGCCAGTGCCACGCCGCCCATGTTCACGCCGTGATACGCACGTTCGCGGCTAATGAACAGCTGGCGGTGCCCTTGGCCGCGCACACGGTGGTACGCGAGCGCCATTTTCATGGCGCTGTCGACAGCCTCCGAACCTGAACACACAAAGAAAATGCGATCAAGGCCAGCAGGCGTGAACTCGGCAACTTCACGAGCAAGCTGAAAGCCCTTCGGGTGCGCACGAGTGAACGGCATCGTGTAGTCGAGCGTCTTTAACTGCGTGTAAACCGCTTCGGCAATTTCCGGTCGGCAATGGCCCGCTGCTACACAGAAGAGGCCGGATGACGCGTCGATCAACTTGTGGCCGTCTTGTGTCCACAAATGCATGCCTTCGCCTTTGACGAACATGCGCGGTTCCGCTTTGAACTCCTTATTCGGCGAGAACGGCATCCAAAAATTGTCCAACGCGTGTGAATCTTGCGCTTGAGCGGCGGCGTTGGAGAGTTGGTGATCAGCGTGGCCCATAGAAAATCCTGCATTTAGACGATGCGGCAGCGTAGGCCGTGCAGTGCTGCAACAATAGAGCCAGATATGCGACAACGATTAGGCCAGTTGTGGCAAACCCGGTTTGCCCAGAGCGACGCTACCGAAACGCTGCAACAGCGGATCGCTGGTATGTTGCGCCGTTCGGTTTTGGAGCGTGCGATTCCATTGGATTCGCCGCTGCCTTCCACCCGCGAATTGTCGGCTGAGCTTGGCGTCGCGCGGGCGACTGTTGCGCTGGCGTATGAGCGATTGCAAATCGAGGGAGCGATTGAGTCTCGCGAGCGTCGCGGCTTTTTCGTAAGTGCTGCCTTCGCGCAACAGCGCGCAGAGTTCCATGAGAGCGATCAACTCTCGTTGTTGCCGCCGCCCGATTGGTCACGCCACTTTCGCG
>JAGNQL010000242.1 GCA_017989135.1 Burkholderiales bacterium | reverse complement strand
ACCGCGGTAACGAAGCTGATTTCCAGTCGATCAAGTTTCGCCAGCGCGTCGCCGTCAACATGGAGAACCGCACGACGAAAACGAAAATGGTCGGCCAAGACGTCGCCATGCCCGTCGCGATTGCGCCCGTCGGGTTGACCGGCATGCAACACGCCGACGGTGAAATCCTCGCGGCCAAAGCCGCTGAAAAATTCGGCATCCCGTTCACGCTTTCCACGATGAGCATTTGCTCCATCGAAGACATTGCGAAGAACACGCAATCACCGTTCTGGTTCCAGCTCTACATGATGCGCGACCGCGACGCCATGGTGCGCATGATTGAACGCGCCAAAGCCGCGCGTTGCAGCGCACTCGTGCTCACGCTCGATTTACAAGTCATCGGCCAGCGTCACAAAGATCTGAAAAACGGTCTCACCGCGCCGCCGAAGCCGACGATTGCCAACATCATCAACCTCATGACCAAACCGCGCTGGTGCCTCGGCATGGCCGGCACGCGTCGCCACACGTTTGGCAATCTCGTCGGTCACGTCAAAGAAGTGAGCGACATGAAATCGCTCGCCTCATGGACCAACGAGCAATTCGACCCGCGCGTCTCGTGGCCCGACATCGAATGGGTCAAAGAGCGTTGGGGCGGCAAGCTCATCCTCAAAGGCATCCAAGACGTTGAAGACGCCGAACTCGCTGTGAAAAGCGGTGCCGACGCCATCGTCGTCTCGAACCACGGTGGTCGCCAGCTCGATGGCGCGGAGACGTCCATCCGCGCGCTGCCCGCCATCGTCGCGGCAGTGGGCGACAAGATCGAAGTACACATGGACGGCGGCATCCGCTCCGGACAAGACGTACTCAAAGCTTGGTCACTGGGCGCAAAAGGCACCTACATCGGCCGCGCGATGGTCTACGGCCTCGGCGCAATGGGCGAAGCAGGCGTAACCAAAGCCCTACAAATCATCCACAAAGAACTCGACGTCACGATGGCGTTTTGCGGGCACACGAACATCAACGGCGTGGATAAGCGGATACTTTTGCCTGGGACGTTTCCAACTGCGTAACCAGTGGTAGGGTGGGCAACTTGTTGCCCACGCGTCCCACCAAACGCGCCTACACAAGATAATGTCCCATTTCCGACGCTCCTACACTGCGGGCGGCACCTACTTTTTCATGGTTGTCACCTACCGTCGCCAGCGTTTCCTTTGCGACGAAGACGTGCGCACTGCGTTACGCGAATCAATTCGCCGCTGTCGCGAGGCGCATCCTTTCGAGATCGATGCGTGGGTGTTGCTCCCCGATCACATGCATTGCATTTGGACTTTGCCCGAGGGCGATGCCGATTTTTCATCGCGATGGAATGTGATCAAACGCGGTGTCACGCGGCGCGTTGGCGCGCGATTGCAACGCGCCGATTTGATGAATCAATCTAAATCCGCGCACCGCGAATCAACGCTATGGCAGCGTCGATTTTGGGAGCATCAAATTCGCGACGATGTGGATTTTCGTGCGCACATGGATTACGTTCATTTCAACCCGGTGAGGCACGGTTTGGTCGATCGCGTCGCCGATTGGCCGCATACGTCGTTTCATCGCTACGTGGCGAGCGGCGCGTACGAGTCTGATTGGGCCTCGCCCTTAGATTCGCCGCTGCTTGTGGGTGACATGGAATGACGCGTGGCCCACAAGTTGCCCGAGCTATGACCGCGGCTGTTGCGCCTGAGAACTTTGGCGGTTCGCTGTTTGCCATTGGTCTTCGAATGCGGCTTCTATTGCAGACTCGTTGGCGAGGTCGCTAAAGTTCATATTTGAATCTGTCAGATAACCGTAGTTTGTACCAAATGGCAGTCCAAAAATAGCAAGCCCGTTCGCGTCGAACGCTATTTCTCTTAGGGGCACACCCGCATCATCAGTTTCAATCCACCATTCGCTTACCTCTGCAAGGCGGCTGTCAAAGTCTGGATTTGCATGCGGTAATATTTTGGAAAAAACGCCAGCGAGCGTATGAAAAAATGCCGATGCAAGGAGCCCGTCTCGCGGCGGCGAGCTTACTTTTTGCGGAATGCGCCAACGAACATATTTCATGACTGTCATGCTACAGCCTCCGTAGGGTGGCCAAATTGTTGCCCATGCGTGCGATTTGATTTGAACTGTTTGAAGCGATTTGGCAGTGCCTTAGGGTGGGCAACTTGTTGCCCACGCGTCATCTGCATGCTTGAACGTGCCCAGCCAATTTCGTCGCATTCGTTTCGATTTAGCGGGCACATGTAAGTACCTTGCAAATCCGCGAGGGCAACAAGTTGCCCACCCTACGGTGGTATTCGAATTGCGTTACAAATGCACGTGTCCTATAGGGCGCAAACCACACTCAACCCACATGAACGCAAACTCTCAAGTCCCGCTCCCAAACTTCCAAGAACGTCCCGTCGAAGAGATGCAAGCGCGGGCGATCAAATTTGCGGGGCGTATGCAACTGCGACGCACCGTGCGGGACTTTTCGGATCGGCCGGTGCCTCGGGACATCATTGAAAATTTCATTCGCGCCGCGTGCACCGCGCCGTCGGGCGCGAACCAACAGCCGTGGCATTTTGTGGCGGTGTCGAACCCCGACATTAAGCGCGAAATTCGCGTCGCCGCCGAGGCCGAGGAGCATGAGTTTTATGTGAACCGTCGCGCAGGCGAGGAGTGGCTCGACGCGCTCTCGCATTTGGGCACTGACCAGCACAAGCCGTTTCTCGCAACCGCGCCGTGGCTCATCGTAGTGTTTGGTCAGCGCTACGGCATCGACGAGCAGGGCGAGCGAATAAAGCACTACTACACGCCGGAGAGCGTGGGCATCGCGATGGGCATGCTCATCACCGCCGTGCATCACGCGGGGCTCGTCGCCCTCACGCACACGCCCGCGCCGATGAAATTCTTGAATCAAATCCTGAAGCGGCCCGAGCACGAAACGCCCTACTTGATTCTCGTCGTGGGCTACCCCGCCGAAGGCGCGACGGTGCCCAACATCGCGCGAAAACCTTGGGAGCAGGTCGCCACGTTCCTTGAGTGACGCGCGAAAACTGGGTTTGAATCGCAGATACAGCTTTCATGTGCGAACGACAGCTGGGCGGTCGTTGTGCGCGCTTTTTGCCGTATGTTGACATACAGGATAAATGACCTGAAACGCCCACCCACTTGTCACTAGCGCATGAAAGCTGTTAGCGAACTACGTGGTCGATTTCAGGGATGCGATGAACCTAACAATCGCACGGGCACATTCGACCGGACTGGTTTGTAAGACCATGTGCGGCGCATCGATCTCCAGCGTCGTTACCTCATCGCCGTACAGCTCGATGTCTTTAGCGGCTCGCGCGCCGACGAGGCGATCACGCTCCGCGCGGATATCCAGCACCGGAACACCGACTTGCGTCAGCGCGTCGCGCGCGTCGACCGAAATGACGGCGGCGAGCCGAGCAGCGATGATGGCGGGCGGCACGCGTTTCAGCGTCGCTGACAGCTCGTTGGCGAGCGTTACGTCGTCGTGTCCGTTGAGCAGAAAGGTGCGAGCCGCTGCGCTCGGCGCGCTCAGGTATCGAAGCGGTCCAGCAATACGCGTCGCCCAACGCGGAACCCGCATCGGGCAGCGCACAAACGATGCGACAAGAACAACGCCAACACAGTCTGGCGCTAGCGCGCCCACGCGCACCGCGATCGGCCCGGAAAATGACTCACCGAGCAACACAAACGGCTCGCGCGCCTGAAGCAAACTCGGCAGCAGTTCCCAAACGAAAGTGCAGAGCGAATCGTAGTCCTGGGCTGGCGCGGATTCATTCGAAATCACCCGCGGAGAAATCTCCGACGGCAGCACCGCGAGCAGCCGTTCAAACAACCGCCCCGTGCCATCCATGCCGGGTAGCAGAATCAGTTTCACGGAGCCAACGTCGGACGAAGCGTTAGACCGAAACCGGAACCACACCGCCCAGTTTTTCGGTGATCTCGCGGCCCGTGTGGGCGACGAGCGGACCGAGTTTCAGAATGCGCTCATCGGTTAGCCGTGCG
>JAGNQL010000240.1 GCA_017989135.1 Burkholderiales bacterium | reverse complement strand
GTCACACACCATGCCCATCGCGTTTTGCGCGTAGCCCGGCCCGAGCGTGACAAATCCATTCATTGAACGTGACGACTTGTATGGATTGCCCGCAGGCCACGCCTCACGCGGCCGATGCGTGTTCGCGAGCAAAATCGCGGCGGCGTTGATGCCTGCCTGATTGCAAAAATCCCAATGCACATATTCGCCCACGTCGCGGCCGGAGCGCAGGTAATACAAGTCCGCGAAGTGATTCAAAATGCCCGGCGGCCACTCGCCATTGGCCACTTTCAAATACTCGGGCCACGTCGTCATGAAGTCCGTGCCTTTGAACGGCACACGATATGCCTGCCACTGGTTCTGCGCGCCGAACGGAACGGGCATCCACAGCATTTGCGATATCCAGTATCCGTCGTTTTCGCCGGGCGTGCCGAGCCGAAAGAGCGTTTGTGGTGTTACGTTCGCATTGAGCTTGGTTTTTTTGAGTTCCGCCACTGCGTCACGTACGAGGCTGTTGCGCTCGTAGTCCCACAACGGCACATCGCGCAACAGCGCCATCCAGTAGAGTTCAAGCGCCTCCTCCGCGAGCCGCTCAGAGTCGAGTGCCGGAAACGCAGGCAACTTGATTACGTTTGGCGCCAACGGATCTTTGTCCCACGCATACGCCGCCAGTGGGTTCACCAAGCGCATTTCGTTGCTCACTGGGAGGCGTTCCCAATCGGCGACCTGCGCGCTTTGCGTTGCGGCCTCGAACGCATCTGCTGCGCTGGCTGCGACGTTGCCTGAGGGATCATGCGGCAGGGTTTTGCCGAACGCCGCCAACCCAGTCGCGCGCTTCACCTTGGTGTCGACAGCGGCATGCGCAGACGGGGCGGCGCCAGCCAATGCGGCCGTAGCGCCGGCTGCAGCAAGTTTGAGCAAATCGCGACGCGACGGTTGCGCAACGGTTTCGAAAGTCGAACTGGGATCAATCGGTGTCATAGTGCCTCGGGTGGTGGCTGGCGGACGGTGCAGGGCGTTACTACGCTTTGGTGGCATTCTCGCGTGGCGGGAATGAACTCAGCGGGGGCCGATGCTCGCCATCGGTCAGAGATATTTTATTCCCCGAGCGCGAGGTCGCTCTCGATGCAATAATCGAACCGAATCATGCATCGCACACTTCCCCTGCTCATCACTTTCGTTGCGTTCGCCGCCCTCACTGGTTGCGCCGCGCGCGCTGTCGTTTCGGTTGATGCTCTGCAGCCGGCGATCGTCCCGGTAGAAGCTTGGGGCGGTTCGCGCGTGAACGTCGGCGCGACTCGCACGCACGAAATCAAACACATCACCTTGCATCATGGCGGCGTAGATTTTCATCAAGGCAGCGATGCGCCGCATTACCTGCGCAATTTGCAGATGTGGTCGCGTAACACGCGCGGGTGGCCGGACATTCCATACCACTACCTGATCGACCCGGACGGCAAAATTTACGAAGGCCGCGACATAACACTGGCCGGCGACACCAATACCGAATACGACCCAGTCGGCCACGCGCTAGTCGTCGTTCTCGGCGACTTCGACAAGATCGACCCTAACGCCGCTCAACTCGACGCCACGGTCAACGTGATGGCAATGCTCGCCAAGCGTTACAACGTCGCCCCAACAACAATCCAAAGCCACCGCGACTACGCGAAGACAAGTTGCCCAGGCGCTAAGTTGTATCCGTACATCGCGACTGGCGAACTGGCCCGGCGCGTGGCAGCGAAGCTTTAATTCATCCGTTCAATGAAAAGATTAATGCACATTCCAATGCAAGTGCTTCAAATGCCCTTTCGATTCATCCAGCAGTGGTTCCGGTTCGCCGTACTTTGCGCCGCGCTGTCCACTGCGAGCCATGGCGCTGCGGCCGATCTGGTGCGCTGTACCGCTGCGGACGGTCAACGTAGCACGCTGCACCGCGGCGAGTGCCCATCACCCAGCGACACACGTACGGCCGTCACCGCACAACGCGGCGCCTCGTCGGTCGACACCTATCAATCCGGCCTAGCCGCCTACAAGGCGGGTCGATACGCCGACGCGCTGCGAATTCTTGAACCCATCAGTAAGAGCCACAGCAAGGCGCAAGTGCTGATTGGCGACATGTACTTGCAGGGCAAAGGCGTGGCGCGCGACGAAGCGATGGCCTATCAGTGGATGCAAAAGGCGGCCAATTTGGGCGATGCCCAAGCGATGTCACTCGTTGCCATTTCTTTCGAAGAGGGGGCCGGCGTGGCGCGAAGCGATGCGCTGGCGCTTGAGTGGTGGCGAAAGGCTGCGGGCTTCGGCTACGGCACGGCTCAAACCACACTTGCGCTGCGTCTGCTTGCGTCGGATCAACGCTCCGCCGCACACGCGGAGGGGATGCAGTGGCTACAAAAAGCGGCAATCAGCAACGAATCTGACGCTCAGCTTTTGCTAGGTGCCGCCTACTACGAAGGCGCGCGCGGCTTGCCAAAAGATCGCAATCAGGCGCTGCACTGGCTTCGCGCAGCGGCAGCGCAAGGCAACAAGGAAGCGCAAGCAGCCGTAGCGGTGATCGAAAAGGAAAATTCCTCCAGCTCAACAGGGCACGGATATCGGTTTCGGCTGCGTCGACGATAGAACGTTGCGCCGCATGTAAACGCGAAACTGACGAGAACTATGAAAACAACTCCATCACAATCTACTGCGGGGCAGCGCTGTGGCGTTTGACGCAGGCTTGGCACAGCGCATTCGAGGGTACATCGGTGATCGGCACGGCGTCGCCGAAAAGAAGATGTTTGGTGGGATCGCGTTCATGCTCTACGGAAATATGTGTGTGGGCATCGTTGACGACAAACTCATGGCACGCGTGGGGACCGCCGCATACGACCAATTGCTTAAAGAGTCGCAAGTAACACCGATGGACTTCACGGGAAAACCGCTGAAGGGATATGTCTACGTTCACCCCGACGGTCTGCAGGCAGACGCGCAGCTGGCGCGCTGGATCGATCGCAGCATTCAATTTGTCGCGACACTTCCGCCGAAGTAACGTCTGGCCAGCGCCGCCAGCCAGGCTGCCGCGACGGTTCGTCGGTGTCAGCGCCCCAGGGAGGGGCGACGGATTGGCTCCCCGCTTCGTCAGCGCGTCGCGCTAGCGCAACCCGGCGTACGAGCTTCGTCATGCAACAACTTTTGTGCAAAACGCCGATGCATGCACTACTGCACGGTCGTTCAGGCGAAAATGTTCTCTAAGTCGACATCATAATAAACTATCCCACAATGACCAGCCGACGGTCGCTTACGCTAAAAAGTTGATCAAACGAGCGACTCACTCTTTGACGACATGGACGCACCGCCGCTGCACTGGCAGAATCCAACGATGAAACCAGTTTCCAAGCCGTGCGCGCGCGGCCATATCAAATGGGTGTGAAGGCCCTGTTAGTCACCGCAATCGTCGTTGCTGGCGGTGCCGCGTGGTACTTGCAAGACACACCGGCGATGCGAAGCGTTACGTCGAGCGTCAAGGCAGGCGCCGTAAAGGCCGGCCTGACCAACGCGTTGCCTGACCCTGTGGGCCCGAAGCAAGGCACTGCGGGCCTGAGAAAGTGTGTGCAGGGCAACTCAGTCTCGTACGTCGACACGGCCTGTCCGCCTGGGTCCAATGAGCAACGAATCAAGCGAAACATCGTCACGGTTGTCTCCGGTCAAGCCGCGCGGAAACCCGCGGACGGGAGCGCTAGCGACGCTGCCAATGGCGACGCCCCAAAGACAATCCTCGAAAGGCTCGCGCCACCTGAAAAGGGCGAGAGCCTCAAAGAAAAAATGATGAACAAGGCTATCGGGCAGTAAGCGCATGACCAAGCGAACCTCCCAGTTGCGACTCCATTTGAGCACCGTGCTCGCGCTGCTGATCGCTGCGCTGCCGCTGGCATCCGTCGCTCAGGCGTACAAATGCAAGCAGCCAAACGGCTCAACGAGTTTCCAAGATCAACCCTGCCCAACCGGCAGCACAGGTTCGACCGTCGCATTGCAATCGGCACCACCTGCACATGCGAAGGCACCGCAGCCAGCA
>JAGNQL010000241.1 GCA_017989135.1 Burkholderiales bacterium | reverse complement strand
GTGATCGCATCGCCGTCAAACGCTGGGAAGCCATCGCTGACGGTCTTTGCGATGCTGCACTCACGGCGCGCCTTGAAGGCAATCGTCCCGACAAAAACGAATCGAGCGCCAAACAAATCGCGCGCCAACGTGACAAGGTGAGCGCATGCCTCGCCGAAATGTCGCGCGAATTGGGAGAGCGCGAGTACTGCGTGGGCAACGCGCTGTCCTTAGCTGACATCGCCACCGGCTGCGCGCTCGGGTACTTGAAATTTCGCTTCGCGGACATTCATTGGGAAGTCACCTATCCCAACCTCGCACGCGCGTACAAGAAACTCACCGCTCGGCCTTCGTTTAAGGCGACAGATCCGGCAACGCCCTGATCCCGCGCTAACGCATCAGGCCACCTAACACGCGCTACTTAGTGTTAGGGCCTGAGTCTCCCGGTGAAGCCGGAAGTCTTGGATAGCGCACAAAATCGACCAACGCCTGCGCTTCGGCTGTGGGCGGTCGTGTAAAGAGACTCACGACGATAATCACCGCAAAACCCAGTGGCACACCGAACACGCCCGCTGAAATCGGTGACATGTCCCACCACGTGTAGCTGGCGACGCTGTCCGTGATTCCGAACAATCCGCGCAACCACGGATAGGTCGTGGCCATGTAATAAAACGTGATGGCAACTCCGGAGAACATTCCTGCAATTGCGGCGATTGACGTGGCGCGCTTCCAAAAAATGCCGAGCACCAAGGCCGGGAAAAATCCGGCGGCGGCAAGTGAAAATGCTGCCGACACCAAGAACAAAATATCCGCTGATTTACGCGCAGCGACGTAGGCGGCGAGCATTGCCACAAAGAGCAAAAGCGCCTTTGACACCGAGAGCCGCATAATGGTCGAGGCATCGGGTTTCAAAATCTTGTAATACACATCGTGCGACAGCGCATTGGCGATGGTGAGCAGCAATCCGTCCGCCGTAGAAAGCGCAGCAGCCAATCCACCGGCGGCAACCAGACCGGAAATCACGTACGGCAAGCCTGCGATTTCGGGTGTTGCCAACACCACGATGTCGCTGCCAATCAATATTTCCGCCAGTTGAACAATGCCATCACGATTGACATCGGTGATGGAAAGTAACGTGGGATCAACTCGCGCCCACGAATTGACCCACGCAGGCAGTTTGGAGAACTCGCTGCCAACGAGCATCGAGTAAATGTCGAATTTCACCAACACGGCCAGCGCTGGTGCGGTGATGTAGAGCAGCGTGATGAAAAAGATCGACCATACGACCGATTCACGAGCCTCCTTCACGGTAGGGGTCGTGTAGTAGCGCGTCAGAATGTGCGGAAGCGCAGCGGTGCCCATCATGAGGCAAAACACCAGCGCCAAAAAGTTTCGCCGCGACGCACTTTTCGCGGCGTCACTCTCTGCTGGAAACGCCTCGGCGTGCCGTTGCGGCGGCGCGGTTCGGCTTCGTAGCGCCAGATCTTTGCTCCACGCGAGCTTGGCGGCATTCGCGTCTTTCGGGTATGTATCCACAGCCTTTTGCGCAGCGGCAATTTGCTCCGGTGGCGCGCGGCGACCTTTGGCCTGATCGAGCGCACGTTGCGCTTGCGCTTTGCCCTCCTCGAACGAGCGTGGAAATCCAGCCAGCATCCGCTCAGCGGTGTCCGCGCGATCCGCAAAAATCTTGCGCACCTCAATTTCCTTTGGGTCATTCAGAAGCGCCTCTTCGCGCGCCGACACCTTGTCGAGCACTGCGCCATACGCCACCTGCGGAAGCGGGTTGCCGGTGTGCTTCGCGGAAAGCCAAATCACAGGAATCATGTACGCCAAAATCAAAATGATGTACTGCGCGACTTGTGTCCAAGTCACCGCGCGCATCCCGCCCAGGAATGAGCACACCAAAATCCCAGCGAGACCCACGAAAACGCCTTCACCGAACGAGAGCCCAGTGAGCTTCGAGGTGATCAACCCCACCCCGTAAATTTGCGCAACGAGATAGACGAACGAACACATGATCGCTACGACCACGCCTACCGAGCGTGCCGCATGGCCACCATAGCGCGCGCCGAGAAAATCAGGGATTGTGTACTGCCCAAACTTGCGCAAATACGGCGCTAGAAAGAGCGCGACGAGCACGTACCCTCCGGTCCAGCCCATGATGAACGCAAGGCCCGTGTATCCCTGCAAATAAAGCGTACCTGCGAGTCCGATGAATGACGCGGCAGACATCCAGTCGGCGCCCGTCGCCATTCCATTAAAGATCGCTGGAACGCGGCGACCAGCAACGTAATACTCGGCAGCGTTCGTCGTGCGGCTCATCACACCAATGGCGGCGTAGAGCACAACGGTCGCGAGCAAAAAAAGGTACCCGATCCAGTTGCGCGTGAGCCCAACCTGCTCAAGCCATCCCAGCAGCAGCACGAAGCCGACGACGCCCACCGTGTACCAAGCGTAAACACGCTTTAACCTCGCGGTGAACGCGGTCTGAGTTTCGTTCAACGCGATGATTGCGCTCCTTCGCTTCGCTCGCTGATTTCTTCAAAGCCGTATTCGCGATCCAGTCGATTCATGAAGCGCGCGTAAAACCATACGAGCGCAACATACACGAGCAACGCCCCCTGCGCCGCCATCCAAAATGAAAACGGCCAGCCGAAAAATTTGAAACTCAAATCGCGCGCGAGATAGGCGACCCCGAAAGTAACAACGAAGCCGACGACCATCAGCACGGCGATCATCTGCTGGTTCCTTCTCCAATATTCGCGCTTGCGCTGTTCGAGCGCACTGCGTACATCCGCTTGCATCGGCCTTCTCCTGTGCGCGTCACCGTTCTTGCCACCATTTTTTGCGGCGGATCAGAGGTCGTTCAACATGACAAGTGGAGCGCGCAACCGCAGAGTAACCGAGATTTCAGGTTTCGTAAAAACGAAGACGCCGCAGCGTCTTCGTTTCGGGCGCGGCACTAAAAGATGCCGCCCGGCGGTGGATCGAAGCGAGACTAGTCTTAGAGACTCTGCTTCAATTGCTCAAGAATCGCCGGGTTCTCCAGCGTCGAGATGTCCTGAGTGATTTCTTCACCCTTGGCAATCGAGCGCAGCAAGCGGCGCATGATCTTGCCGGAGCGAGTTTTCGGCAGATTGTCGCCAAAGCGAATGTCTTTTGGCTTGGCAATCGGACCGATTTCTTTGCCGACCCAGTCGCGCAATTCCTTGGCGATTTTTTGCGCAGCGGCGGCGTCGGCGGGACGCGCGCCCTTGAGCACCACAAATGCCGACACGGCTTCACCCGTCGTCTCGTCGGGACGACCCACGACGGCCGCTTCTGCGACCAATGGGTTCGACACCAGCGCGGACTCGATTTCCATCGTGCCAAGGCGGTGACCGGAAACGTTCAATACGTCGTCGATGCGGCCAGTGATGCGGAAGTTGCCATTGACGGCGTCACGCACAGCGCCGTCGCCAGCAAGGTAATAGCCCTTGAGCTCCGCTGGGAAATACGAAGACTTAAAGCGCTCTGGGTCGTTCCAAATCGTGCGGATCATTGAAGGCCATGGCTTCTTCACCACCAAGATACCGCCTTGACCGTTGGGCACGTCGCCGCCAGATTCGTCAACAATGGCGGTGGTGATGCCCGGTAGAGGCAACGTGCAGGAACCCGGAACGAGCGGCGTCACGCCCGGTAGCGGCGTGATCATGTGGCCACCGGTTTCGGTTTGCCAGAAGGTGTCCACAATCGGGCAGCGCTCGCCACCAATGTTTTTGTAGTACCACATCCATGCTTCGGGATTGATCGGCTCGCCGACGGAACCGAGCAAGCGAACCGACGACAAATCGTATTTGCCCGGCGCGAAGTCGGGCGTCGTGTCGGCAGCTTTGATCAACGAGCGGATCGCGGTTGGCGCTGTGTAGAACACGGTGCACTTGTGCTTCTGGATCATGTCCCAGAAACGGCCTGCGTTCGGGAAGGTCGGTACGCCTTCGAAAATGATCTCAGTCGCGCCAACGGCGAGTGGACCGTAGGTTACGTAGGTGTGGCCCGTCACCCAGCC
>JAGNQL010000001.1 GCA_017989135.1 Burkholderiales bacterium | reverse complement strand
GTGCCACACCTTGTGCGAGAAGTGCGTGTCGGTGGTGACGATGTAAACCTCAGCGCCAGCCTTTTGGAATTCGGCGTAATTGTCGGCAGCGTCTTCAACTTCCGTCGGGCAGTTGAAGGTGAACGCTGCGGGCATGAAAATCAAGACTGACCATTTGCCCTTGAGTGTTGCGTCGGAGACTTCGACAAATTTGCCGTTGTGGAAAGCGGTGGTTTTGAACGGTTGGACTTGGGTGTTGATAAGCGACATGGTTTTCCTTGATTGAGTTAGAGAGAAGTGAGAACTTACGCACGTATCGGCAAACATCGCCGCCCTTTGCTCGTCGCAACTTCTGCTCGATTCAGTGACACAGCGTCTGAAGAACGCTGCGTTAGGATGAAATATGCCTCATTTTTAAGTGGCTGTAACGAATAGTTTTCGCCGCTTCAATCGGATAAAACGATTACAAACCCATTTCCCTCAATCACAACTAACGTTTCCCCAGCGCAACTAGCGAAGCCGCTAACGCCTCATCAAGAGGCGTAATCGGAGGAGCGAGCGATTTCGCCACCGCGCCCGCGACAATCTCGTGCGGCATTTCCCACATGTACCGTAGTTCTGGCAGTTCGCGCCAGCCGGGCACCACCAGCGAGGCCACGCGAATGAACGCCCACGGAAAGCGCTTCAACGCTACGGCGCGCCCGGTGACTCGCGCCAACGCCGCCGCCATTTCTTCCATCGTGATGCAGTACCCCGCGAAATTCACTACGGAGAACTTCGGCAGCGTGTCACGCGCCTCGGCGACGCGCACGAACATCTGCGCTAAATCCGGCACATACGCCCAACTGTGTTTGGTGTTGGGCGGGCTGAGCGTGGTGACCTTGCCTTTCGAGATCTCCTTGACCGTCGCCAGATCAAACCAACTGCCCGAGCCGCTGCCAAAAAAGTCCCCCGCCCGCAACACAACACTTGGCACGCCTTCGCTCGCCGCAACTTGCAACATGTGTTCAAGCTGCACACGAATCTTGCCTTTCTTTGTGTCGGCACGTTGAGCGGTGTTCTCCAGCAGCAATTCAGGCTGTGCCGAACCGAAGTTATAGATGTTGCCGGGGAACAAAATCGTCGCACCGGTCTTCTTCGCAAGCGCGATGGTCGCCGCAAGCAGAGGTACCGCCGCAGTCGGCCATTCTGCGTACGGCGGGTTGGCCGCATGCACGATAACGTCCACCGCACCGACGAGTGCAAACGCACGATCAACGTCGAGCGGATCAACAAGCGCTTCGGTCGCGCCGTTAGGCAGTGGCGTTTGGCCGGCTGTGCGTCGTTGCGCCTGCACAGTCCAGCCCGCAGCGGCGAAGGCTTTCGTTACGGCGGCGCCTAGACGTCCGCTACTACCCAAGACCAAAACTTTTTTCATCACTTGCTCTCTGTTTGCGCTGCCCCTTGCGGGACGATGAAGCGCATTTTGGGCATGAATGGGATATTACACAATTCCATAGCGTCGCATTTCTGCTATGCTTTTTTGAATACTCACGCCCGTCACCAGAGCGTACGCCTTGAGCGAGCGTTTCGCCTGCACCGCTAAACATCACTATGCCCAAATCTCCGAACAACACCGCGCAACCCGTGAACTTCGATTGGTCGCTGATGCCATCGTTTCTCGCGGTCATTGATGCCGGGAGTCTGCTGGGCGCGGCGCGCCAACTGCAGCAGGCGCAGCCCACGTTGGGGCGACATATCGACGCGCTGGAATCCCAGCTTGGCGTGAGCTTGTTTGAGCGCACCGGGCGCGGCCTAGTGCCCACCGAGCGCGCGTTGGCGATTGCGGGCTTTGCGCGCGGCATGCAGGCGCAGGCTGATGATTTGTCGCGTTCGTTGTCGCAATTGGCGACGCAAACGGCGGGCACGGTGCGCATCACGGCGAGCCAAACGGTGGCCGCCTACGCGCTGCCGCCGTTGCTCGCAGAACTGCGCGCGGTCGCGCCGGAAATTCAGATTGAACTCGTCACCAGCAACGAGGTGAAAAACTTGCTGCGTCGCGAAGCCGACATCGCGATTCGAATGGTGCGGCCCGAACAGTCCGGGCTCATCGCGCGAAAAATCGGCGACGTGCAGCTCGGCGCGTTCGCACACAAGCGCTACCTGAAAAAGCGGGGTACGCCGCAGCAGCCCGCAGATCTGTTTTCGCACGATCTGATCGGCTTCGATCAAGACGATTCGATGTTGCGCGGTTTTCGTAACTTCGGCGTCGACATCGACAAGACAGCGTTCGCGCTTCGAAGCGACGATCACATCGTCCACTGGCAAGGCGTGCGCGCCGGGCTCGGCATCGGTTTTGTCGCTGAATACGTCGGGCGGCAAGACACTAACGTCGTTCGGGTGCTGCCGACCATGCCGCTGCCGCCGCTCCCGGTGTGGCTCACGTCGCACCGCGAGATTCACGGCAATCCACGCATCCGCCGTGTGTTCGACTTTTTGGCCGAGCGGTTTATGGCGGGTGTAACGGAGTAGCGGCGTGCACGCGACCCGCACCACGCGGCGGGCGCGCGTCCATCGGTGACAATAAGTTAACAGCTTTTGTGCTGCGGCGACTGCCATGCGGTCGTTAAACGACGTTTTATCGCTGAGTCGACTTTCATAATTTTCGACCTTAAAGCGCCTCTGGGCAGCCGTTATCACTAAGAAGCTGGGATTCTTGTCATCTATATTTCACGCGGGTTGCAGTGGCGTTTTTCGGCGAAAATAGCGTAAAATTTAGGCAATGACAAACGAAACACACGCCACCTCACCCGCTGCAGCCGATGCTCCAGCCGCCACCGAAACCCTCGCCGCAGTTACCCCGCTCGCCGAACTCGCTGCGCCCGCTGAAGCCACGGAAACAGTCGTCGCGCCCGCCACCGTCGTAAAAGTCGACGCCACTGTACCAGCCGACATCACGTTCGCGCAGCTCAACCTCGCCGAACCCATCCTGCGTGCGGTCACCGAATCGGGCTACACCAAGCCCACGCCGATTCAGGCGCAGGCAATTCCGATCGTGCTCTCCGGCCTCGACGTGATGGGCGGCGCGCAAACCGGCACCGGCAAAACCGCTGCGTTCACGCTGCCGATCCTCAACCGGATCATCAAGCACGCCAACAGCTCCCCTTCGCCCGCACGCCACCCGATTCGCGCGCTCATGCTCGCCCCGACGCGCGAGTTGGCGATCCAAATTCAAGAAGCCGTCGAGACGTACGCCAAACACACCGGCATTCGCTCTACCGTCGTTTTCGGCGGCGTGGATATCAAGGAGCAGAAAGCCGCTGTGCGCGCCGGCGTCGAGATTCTCGTCGCCACGCCGGGCCGACTGCTCGATCACCTTGAGCAAAAAAATCTTTCGCTCAATCAGGTCGAAGTGTTGGTTCTCGACGAAGCGGATCGCATGCTCGACATGGGCTTCATCCCCGACATCGTGCGCATCATCGGCCTGTTGCCTGAGAAGCGGCAAAGCTTGCTCTTCTCCGCGACGTTCTCAGACGAAATCAAGAAGCTCGCCGACCGCATGCTCAAAGCGCCGGTGCTGATCGAGGTGGCGCGCCGCAACGAGTCTGCGGCGAATGTCGCACAGCAGATGTATCGCGTGCATGGCGACGACAAGCGCCGCTTGCTCGGCCACATGGTCAATTCACAAAACTTGCAGCAAGTGCTCGTGTTTTCGCGTTCGAAATTGCAGACCGCGCGCCTCGCGCGTGAGCTTGCGCGCGACGGCTTCACCACCGACGCCATTCACGGCGACAAAACGCAAGATGAGCGCATGAAAGCGCTCGAAGCCTTCAAGAACGGCACCGTTCGAATTTTGGTAGCCACTGACGTCGCGGCGCGCGGTATCGACATTGATCAGTTGCCCACGGTCGTGAACTACGAGCTTCCATTCGTTGCCGAAGATTACGTGCACCGCATTGGTCGCACAGGTCGTGCTGGCGCGTCGGGCACTGCGATTTCGTTCGTGTCGCCGGACGACGGCAAGCTTCTGGCCGAGATTGAAAAACTCATCAAGAGGAAGCTCGACGAGCAGCCGATGCCGGATTTGTCCCGCTACGGCGAACGCTATGGGCCGCGCAAGGCGGCAGATGAATCTCCACGCGCACCGCGCGGCGAGGGCTACGGCAGCGTGCGCCCGTCAATGGCAGAACCGCGCCGCACGAATTATCAAGGCGGCCGCGACAAGACCCATTTCGACCTCAATCCTGACCAGCCCATCGCCCCGAACGCTCAAGGCGCTCGCGGCGCGCGACACATCACCAACGGTCGCCGCGCGATGAACGAAGTGTGCGCGTTGCTGCGCGCGCCGGTGCGTGCGCCGCGCCCTGCCCCCTCTGTAGCCGCCGCACCAGCTGCGCCAGACGCGACAGTTGCGGAAGCGGCACCGCTTGCTGCAGCCGTTGCAGAGTCGACAGCCGCGATGTCGATGCCGCACGATGCGCCCGCCGTAGACGTAACCCAAATCTCCGCGGCCGCATCCGTTGCACAAGACGCCACGCCGAGTGTGACCGCGACTGCGTAATGACTGCGCTGTCGCCGTCCGCACAAAGAGTGCAAAACGCTCTCGCTGCCGCAGGCAGCAGCGCGCAGATTACCGAACATGAAAATCCAGGGCGTACGGCCGCAGAAGCAGCCGAGTTGCTCGGTTGCGACATTGCACAGATCGCAAAGAGCATCATCTTCAAAAACGCAGCAACCGGCACCTCGGTGCTGGTGATTACCAGTGGCGGCAATCGCGTGGACGAGAAGAAGGTCGCCGCGATCATCGGTGAAAAACTCGCCAAAGCCGACGCCGCCTTCGTGCGTGAACAAACCGGTTTCGCGATCGGCGGCGTGCCGCCCATCGCGCACACCAACCCCGGCGCGATATTGTTAGACGAAGATTTGCTCGCCTTTGACACCGTGTTCCCTGCCGGCGGCACGCCACACGCCATGTTCGCGGTTGATCCGCAGGAGCTCATCGGGCTCAGTGGCGCGCGCGTCGCGAACGTTGCGCTCGCGCGACTCTAGACGTTCACTTCGCGACACCGAATCACGCCGCACGGGTCCCCGCTGGGACCGGAAAATATCGAGCACGAATCGCCATAAACGGCGTCTCGACCAAACGGTACAACAGCCATCCCGCAGCTAGGCAGGCGATGCTTACGACGACCACACCAAGCGCGCTATTCGGGTCGACGCCGTACGTCTTAAGCGGTGTTCGCAGCATGTGCGCCACAGCCTTGTGCGTCAAATACAACGCGTACGACCACGCCGCCAATTGCGCCGCACCGGGCACACGCCATGCGTTGAGCGGCGACGCAGGACTCAGCGCCGAAGCCAGCAACACCGCGAACGCCATCGCGAGGAGCGAGTACCCAAACGCCGTCATCGCGAAGCCGTACCCGTAGTTCGGAATTTCGTAGAAATTGAACAGCGCCCAGAGCATCACGGCCACGCAACTCACGCCCACCGCGAACAACGCACGCCCACGCTCCATGAGCCACTGCCAGGCGTTCACGTGAAAGTTTTTGATGAGTGCCACGGCCACGCCTGGCAGCAACTCATCGGCTCGGCACAGCGACGCGTAATAGATGTTGGGGTGATAGCCACGAATCGCGTCGCCTTCGAGCAGGCCATATTGCGTCCACAGCCAAGCGCGCCAGCAGATCGCGGCGACGATGGCGACAGCGATCAAGCCCCACATCATGCACGCAAACGTTTCTAAATTTCGCGTCGGTATCGCCCCCATCACGAGCAATACCGTCATCGGCAGAAAGACGTAAAACTGCTCTTCAATACACAACGACCACGCATGTGAAAACGCGGTGCCCGGCTGCAACTGAATGTTCTGCGTGAAAGTCAGAAATTGCCAAAGCGGCGGCGGTGTCTTGCCTCCCATCGCAACCGGAAACAAAAAGTACAACGCAAGTACGACGTAAAAATTCGGTAGCGTGCGCAAAAAACGACGCGCATAAAAACGCTTTAGCGACAGCGTTTCCGTACGGCGCAATTCCGCGAAAATTTGATTGCCAATCAAATAGCCGCTGAGCACGAAAAACAAATCGACGCCGACCCAACCGATGGTGCTGAGCCAACCAAACGTGTCTTCGCCGCTGACGAACACTTGATAGTGATACATGAACACCAGCAAGATCGCAGCGGCACGAAGCGTGTCTAGCCCGAAGACACGGGCGTGAACTTCCGTTGAACTCAATCCGCGCCCTGCTCACTCAACTCAAAGTGGGCAGGGCGCGTTTTCAACACACGCAGCAAACATCCCATCAAGCAAGACTACTTCGCCGACAACCCAAGTCGCTCGATGAGCGCTTTGTCCTTCGCGAACGTCTCGCGAGCCCACTTCGCGTAATCCTCGCCGCTGCGATACCAGAGGTCTTGGTTCAGTTGGTCAAGCACTTCAAGGTGCTTCGGGTCATCCATCGCTTTCTTGAACGCATCGTGCAGAACTTTCATCACAGCCGGGTCCATGCCTTTCGGGCCGACGAATCCGTAGGGTGAGTTGCCGACGACGTTGTAGCCCAGGTCTTTCGCGGTCGGCACATTCGGCCAGCGTTTGGTGCGCTTTTCACCGAATGTCGCCAGTAGACGCATCTGACCGCCGTCGATGTACTTGTCCCACCCGGTCGCGTCGCTGCCTGCCATGACGTGACCACCCAGCACAGCAGTCATCAAGTCAGCATTCCCTTTGAACGGCACGTGGTTGAGTTGCACCTTCGCAGCATCGGCGATTTCTTCGATCAGCAAATGCGGCGACGTGCCGGTACCTGTTGAGCCGTAGTCGATCTTGCCCGGCGCTTTGCGCGCGGCCTCCATGTACTCGGCAAAGCTCTTGTAAGGCGAATCGGATTTCACGACGAATCCAAACGTGTAACCGGACACGCCCATGATGAAACTGAAATCATTGATCGGGTGCCACGCGGTTTTTTGCATGTGCGGGATGCGCAGCATCCCCATAGGAAATTGCGCGATGGTGTAGCCGTCGGGCTTGGCGTTAAGCGCCATGTTGCCCGGGCCAAGAGTTCCGCCACCACCGGGTTGGTTCTGCACGACGACGTTTTGGCCAAGATGCTTGCCCGCGATATCGGCAATTGCGCGCAAGTGCCGATCCGTCGAACCGCCGGCCGGCCACGGCACGATGAGCGTGATGGGTTTGTTCGGAAACGCTTGCGCGAAGCTCGCGGTGGGGGCAACGGCGGCAAGAGCTGAAACTCCGAGCGCCGCAGCAATCAGCGTGCGGCGCAGCGAGTTGCGTTGTGATGTGTGTGCCATGGAACGATCTCCTCCTTAGAAATACTCCAGACATTATCCATTGCGGGCAGTGTTTTGCGTGAAGGAAAACGATGGCCTTCGAAACTGAAACCGCACTGTTTCATCTGTCCATTGGACAGCCGCCGATGCCCAGAATCCTCGAATAACAGGTCGCCGCACGCAATCAGTCTCGCGCCGTGCTACGCAGGCAATCACGGCGGCAAGCTTACGACGACTGTTACCCGTTAAGGCAAACCGGGCGTTACGCCGAGCAGATAATCCTCTATGTCGAGGTACGATGTGCGCCTGGCGCTTGGCGACACTGCTGAGTTGATGAGGGCATCGCCTCGCAGCCCCAAAAGGTAACGCATGATCAGCACGCCATCAGTCAGCGCGTCGGTTCGCCCGTCACCGTCGACATCCAAAATCGGCCTGACGTCATGCAGCCGCTGCGCGATCAGCGCGGGGTTCGTACTGGCTGCAAACGTATCCACAACCAGCGCAGCGCCGCGAACTCCAAATAGATAGCGAGCGATGATGAGTCCATCGCTTTGCCCCAAGTACGCTGCGCTGCTGTCAACGTCGAGGTTCAGAGCCGTGCCAGCGGGCGCAAAAGTCGCCACTACAAGCTCGTTTGACGCCACCGTCAGATCGCAGCTAGCTCGACCAACGCAAGCGCCGGACCATCCGGCGAAGATAGAGCCCACGTTCGGTGTAGCCGTCAACGAAACAGGGGTCGGGCTGGCATACGTCTCCGTGCAATCGGCTCCGCAATTAATACCGGGAGGAGATCCGGTCACGGTGCCCGTGCCCGAGCCAGCCTTACCAACGGTTAGCACATTGCCGCCCGAAGCGTTGACCGTCTGAGTTAACACGACCGACGTGCTGCCGAGGTAATAACCGTCGCCCGAGTAAACCGCGGTCATCGACCGGGTACCCGCCGGAAGAGTGTCGGTGATGCACTGCGCCTCTGATCCCGACAGGGGTACGGCGGCGCAATGGGTGCTTGCCCCGTCTAGGAAATCCACGGTGCCGGTCACCAACGGGCCACTGCCGCTGACCGTCGCCGTAAATACCACGGTCTGTCCGGCGACCGTCGGGTTGAGATTGCTGCCTACGGCTGTCGTCGTCGTCGCCCGTGGAGTCACACTGCTGGACGCTGCAGACGGCAAGCTGTTGCCAACACTGTTGGTGGCTACGACCGTGCAAGATACCGGCGCGCCGTTGGTCAGGCCTGCGACGACGATAGGCGCCGTAGTACCGCTCATACTCTGGCTACCGCAGGTCACGGTGTAGCCAGTGATGTCCAATCCGCCCAGATTCTCTGGGGCCGTGAAACTCACCGTCACCTGACCGCTGCCGGCCGTCGCTGCTGCTGCAGTTGGCGCACTCGGAACGACTGCGGCCATGGCCATCTGTTGCAGCGTTACCGCATCAACAGGCGAAATCGCCAATCCTGTGGCCACCGCATCGCCGCCGCCAAACTGTGTGGGATCCTGCCCGGAAAGGCGCGCAAAGTGCACGAGTGCGCTCAAATACGATCCGTATTTGCTGCCATGCGTGCGATCCAGCCACCACAGATTGATCAGACCACTCTCGTCGTAGGTGCCGCCGCCGTTGTAGAACGCACTGTTCTTGACGACGCCCGCATCCACTGCTTTCTGGAACGCATTGCCGGTCGGAATCACCCCGGAAAACTGGCTGTTGCCCGTCACCAGTGAACTGAGAGAGCTGTTCATATCGTTCGTGATGTCGTTCAAGTTCAGTGCAGTCGTCGGCTGCGCGGTGTAGAAGACGTTGTTGTTGCCGCCGCTTCCGTTGGTGTCACCCGCGCACGTGGGATCAACCAGCGGTGCGCCGTCGTTCGATGTGTAATCCGCGACCGTGCATTTGTGCGGCTCGACCATGTCGGGTCGTGCCCAGTTCTGCATCACATAGACCTTAGCGTTCGAGTTGGCATTGAAGTTTGGCGGAATCGTGCGCGGCGTCGTATTGCTACTGGTGCCGAAGCCTTCGGCCGCGTAAATGGCTTGCTCAGTAGTCACCAAATCAGTGGCCTGACCGTTCCCCTGATGTACGTATTTTGCGATCTGATTAGCGTAGGTCTTGAACGACGCCGGATTGCCGTTCTTCGATTTGTTCGCTGGTAGCGGCTCGTCGCTCTGACCCTGCACCATGACCACGTCCCATTTCTGGCTGGCAATGTTGCCGCGCAAATCCCAAACGGCGTTGGAGGTATTTAGAAAGTGTCCACGCAGTGTGGCCGCATTGCGAGTCGACAACGACACGTTGTAATCGAGACCCGCCTGCACCGTCAAAGCCTTGAAGATTCCGGGCACACCGCCCCATGGGTGAGGCTCGAAGCAACCGTCTTGCAGCGCCGCACCGGTGCAGGTTAGCCCGCTCCATGGCCAGCTGTTGGCACCATTCGGGTAAGCGGCATTGAATGCCGCCGTCAGGTCGTTGACATTCGCGGCGTTGAAACTCATCGCCGGCTCAACCCGTGCGAAGGTGTAGCTGTTGCCCACGAACAGGATGTTCTTCTGCGAAAAGCTCGCCGTGACGATGCAATTGGCCGTCACCGGCGCCGTGGTGAACGTGCTGCCGCTCATTTTTCCGCCGCACCCGCTCATGACGACCGAATAGCCTACGGCCGGCGTCGGAGTAAACACAACCGTCGCGTTCTGCAAAACGGTTTGGGCGGCCGCAGGGGAAACGGTACCACTACCCGTAACGACAGGCGTAACGGTAAAGGTTGGCAACGCGACAAAGGTCGCATCGACTGTACAGTTCGCGCTCACTGCATTGGTCGTGTATGTCGTGCCAACCAACGCACCACCGCAAGTACCACCGACAGAAGCAGAATATCCGGCGTCCGGTGTGACCGTGAACACTTGGGCGCTAGACGCGTTAACTGTCTGTGGCGTTGACGGGCTGATCGTGCCATTGGCACCGGCGGTAGGCGTGATGGTGTAAGTGATTTGCGTGAATGTGGCATCCACCGTGCAATTGCCCGTAATCACATTGGTGGTGTAGGTGTCGCCAACGAGGCTGCCGCCACAGGTACCGCCGACGCTGGCTGAAAAGCCTGGCGACGCAGTAACCGTAAAGGAAGTGGTCGCGCCCGACAACACCGTTACCGCGGTGCTCGGGCTGATCGTGCCGCTACCGGTCACACTCGGCGTGACCGAGTAGGTCGGCACCGCCGTGAACGACGCCACCACCGTGCAGTTGACCGTGAGGGGAACAGTCGTGTACGCAGTGCCGACGAGGGTCCCGCCGCACGTGCCTCCGACCACAGCCGTAAAGCCGATATCGGGAGTGACGGTGAACGCGCGCGTGGAACCGGCGGCGGCGGACTGCACGCCCAACGGAGTAATCGTGCCGTTAGTGCCGCCCGTCGAGGTAACCGTCACCTCGGGAGCGAGCGCAATGCCACGGAACGATTTGTTCGTGCCAGCCGTCGCAAGCGCCGCACTAGGCGCAGCTGTCAACGTATTGTTGTATCCCGATGTATCGGCGATCGAAACCATCTCGCCTCCACCCGCCGCTATCGCAACTGTTTTGCGGATCGCATACAACGTCACAGTGCCGCCGTTCACTACGCCCGTGAGCCCTTTGTACAGATCGGTCCCGGCGCCAACGGAGCCCTTGAAGCTCCATGTTGTGCCGTCAAACGAGAATTTGGAAATCCCAAGCGTGTCGTCGGCGACGTACAAGGTGTCGACCCCGGCAATGCCTGCACTAAGGTCCGCGAAGAAGAAGGAATAGTTGCTCGGCGTCAGCGAATCGCTGAGACCTGGCAATCGTGTGACCGGCTGACCGACAACGGTTGGAGCACCCGTTCCAACAGCACTCACTCCTTTCGAGCCCGTCGAGTTACTGACGATGTAGAGCTGTCCACCGAAGACCGCAACGGTGCGGGTCGCCGCCGGGAGAGTGTTGGATACGTCCGTGGATGTCGTCGCGCCCAACGATGGGGCGTAGCGCACACCAGCGGCACCCGTGACCCAGAAACTGTTGCAATCCGAGCTGGCTGCACCGCGAAAATTACCTGCAGAGGATGCATCGCTTAGTGCTGTCGAAGTATCAACAACGCCAGTGGCCATCACTCGACCAACGACCCGCGGAACCACCGCTGACGTCGTGCCAGTCAGTGAGCCTGAAGCACCAATCAGGTCGCGACCATAGCCGGGCAACACAAGGCAGTTGCCATCCACCGAACGCGTCAGATAGCCATCCGACGCCGCAGTACCGCTAGCGACCAGAGCCTTCTGTGGCCCGCTGGCCGCAGTGGGTAACGCGATCGACTGCACGAGCGTACCCGCCGTGGTGTACTCATCGAGGAACACAGCGTTGCCGGAAGTCACAAGAGTTGCGGCGCCGTCGCCAACACGGTAAACCACCAAATTGCCTGGTGTAAACGGCGCTGCTGCTGCCCCAACTGAAAGCCAAAGCAGACCCGCTGCCAGCGATGCAACCAGTGCGTGACCTGAACGTTTAGAAAAA
Source organism: Burkholderiales bacterium (assembly GCA_017989135.1). Taxonomy (GTDB): domain Bacteria; phylum Pseudomonadota; class Gammaproteobacteria; order Burkholderiales; family Casimicrobiaceae; genus Casimicrobium. The sequence continues at coordinate 153,918 of JAGNQL010000001.1, read as the reverse complement.
ACCATCACGACTAACCTCTTCTCATCGGTGTTACGGACATGCGGCGTGATACGCCAATTGGAGTGTGAAAACGAAACACTGTCGTTAGCTCGCGTCGCCGCTGGCCTTTCTGGAGGTGCTCTAATGCGGAAACGCAAGACATCAAGCTACCTACTGGCTACGCCAAATTCGAAGCCTGTCGTGGGCCGCCATTGATTTCAACGACGATCTGAAAAGACTCGCCAATTTGCGCACCATGTTCCCCATATTTGCTGATGCTCGGTCGGCACCTTCCGCGCATTGTGTTGTCCAAGGCTGTCACGACGCTATCCGCCGCCGGTCGCACGTCTGCGGCCGCCTCGCGCGATGAGTGTACGCGGGCGAGTCGCCAAAGCAACTCAGTTTCGCTGCGAGACAATTCGGCTCACGATTGGCACTTTTCAGGAGTATGTCGCGCACCTGAGAAAATAAGTGCATGACCACGAGCACCACCCCGCACAATCCTTGGCTTTTGACGACCGCACCGATGATGGATTGGTCGGACCGACACTGCCGCGTTCTGTTTCGTTTACTCGCACCGAACGCGCGTGTTTACACCGAGATGGTGACCACCGGCCCATTCGTTTACGGCGACGCGATTCAACATCATCGCCATCTGCACTTCACGGCGGCTGAGCATCCTGTCGCGCTACAACTCGGCGGCAGCGAGCGCGAGCACTTGGCAACCGCGGCGAAGATGGGCGCGGACTGGGGCTACGACGAAATCAACTTGAACTGCGGCTGTCCGTCCGAGCGCGTGCAGCGCGGGGCGTTCGGCGCGTGCTTGATGGCGGAGCCGGGGCTTGTTGCTGATTGCGTGAAGGCGATGGTGGACGCTGTGCCGTCGAACATTCCGGTGACCGTGAAGCACCGCATCGGTCTTGATTACGCGGAGGATTACGGATTCGTGCGTGACTTCGTGGGCACGGTGGCGGCCGCCGGATGCAACGTGTTTATCGTGCACGCGAGGAACGCGGTGCTCAAAGGCTTGAGCCCGAAAGCCAACCGCGAAATACCGCCGCTTCGATACGAGGTCGTCTCAAAATTGCGAGAAGATTTTCCGGCGCTAACGTTTGTGCTCAACGGCGGACTGACCAGCGCGCAGCAGTGCGAAAGCGCGCTAAACGCCGCCAATGCACCGCACGGCGTCATGCTTGGTCGAGCGGCGTATCACGACTCGTACGTGCTCGCACAAACGCAAAGCGCACTCTTCGGCACGCCGCTACCAACGCGTGAAGCGATTGTCGAAGCGATGGTCGAATATGTGAACAAGGAATTCGCCGCCACGCGCGGGTGGACGCATCCGACCCGCGTGCGCGATGTGGCGCGTCACATGCTGGGCCTCTTCAGTGGGCAAGTCGGCGGAAAATCCTGGCGGCGGCAGCTCTCGGACTATCGCGTGCTCGACGAAAACGATCCGACGCTGTTCCTACGGGCGCTTCCGTACCAGGGTGAAAACCACGCGTACGACGATCATCGGCAACCGTTGCTCGACGCGATGACGGGATAGTTTTGGGCTGGCGTGGCCGCGGACCGTTCGCTGTAGGCGCGACATCAGTCGCGCTCAATCTCCGTCGAGCGCGACTGATGTCGCGCCTACACGTTGCGGGTTAACAGCTTTTCTGCCGCGACGACTGCTGAGCGGTGCTTTCAGCCCGTTCTGCTAACAAATCAACAAATCCTCAAAACGAGCTGAAATCACCGCCCGCTGGTCGTTAGCACCTAAAAGCTGTTACGCGGCTGACATCAGACTTCTCCCGCGTGCGATCCGAAACTAATCCAGCGAAATGCCGCGCTCTTTCACGATGCGCGCCCATAGCGTTGTTTGCGCGCGGATGAACTGCTGCGCGGCTTCTGGTTTCGCGGTCTGCATTTCTCCGCCGAGCGAGGCGATGCGCGCCTTGACCTCGGGCGAATCCATCGTTTTTTGTAGCGCCACCGCGATCTTCGCGACCGCAGCGTCGGGCGTTCCGGCAGGCGCGAAAATCGCGTTCCACTCGTACACCTCGTAGCCCGCAAGGCCCGCCTCGGCCATCGTCGGCGCATTCGGCAAGATCGCCGAGCGCTTGGCACTGGTCACCGCGAGCGCTTTCAGTTTTCCTGACTGAACGTGTTGCAGCGTCGATGCCAAATTGCCGAAGAACACCGGCACTTGGCCACCGATCACATCATTGAGCGCGGGCCCGCCGCCTTTGTACGGTACATGCAACATCTCGACGCCCGCCGTGCTCTCAAACATCGCGCCGGCCAAGTGCTGCGCCGAGCCATTACCCGACGACGCAAACGACACGGCGTTTTTCTTCGCTTTCGCGAGCGCGATCATTTCTTTCACGGAAGTCGCGGGGAACGAAGGGTTCACGAGAAGCACATTCGGGAACAGCGCGATGACGCCAATCGGTTTGAATGCCTTGTCGCTGTCGTACGGGAGCTTCGCAAAGAGCGCCGGATTCACCGCGAACGACGACGCATCTAGCATCAGGGTGTAGCCGTCCGGCGCAGCTTTTGCAACTGCGCTCGCGCCAATTTGCCCACTCGCACCGGGTTTGTTTTCGACAACGACAGTTTGGCCGAGCGCGTCGCCAAGCTTCGGCGCGATCAGCCGTGCCATCGTGTCGGCACCACCGCCCGGAGGGTAAGTCACGACGAGAGAGATCGGTTTGGTCGGCCACGTTTGCGCATGTGCAGCGAATGCGCAGAGTGACACAGCGGCGGTGGCGAGGGCGCGAACAATTGATGAAGTCATGATGCGATATTTGAGTTCGAAATTGGGTTCGATTTTTTCACGGCAGCGCGGCGTGAGGAGTCAAGCGCACTCGCTCGCAGCATAATGCAAATCGCCATGACTCAAGAAAACACAAATCAGCAATCCGCCCTCGCCTGCGACTGCCACTTTCATGTGTTCGACGCGAACGAAAGTGCCAGGGATGCGCGCTATGTGCCGGCATACGCGTCGACGCTCGACGATTGGGCGAGTGCCGCTCGGCCATGCGGCGTGACGCGCGGCGTGATCGTTCAGCCTAGCTTCTTGGGCACCGACAATTCACGCATGCTCGCCGCCATCGCGCAACAACCGCACGCGCTACGCGGCGTCGCCGTGGTCGCGCCGAACGTCACCGTGCCGGAGCTACAAGCGCTCCACGCCGGTGGCGTGCGCGGCGTCCGGCTGAATCTTTCGGGAGTTCGCGACGACGTGGCGGCGACACGCGATATTTCGCCGCAGTGGTGGTCAGCGCTTATGGAAGCGAACCTTCATCTAGAGCTACACACGGACGTTGGCCGCGTTGCGACGCTGTTGCCGAACGTTCCGCGCGACATCGTCGTCGCACTTGACCACTTCGCCAAGCCCGAATTGATTAGCAACAACGACGCAGCGGTAGCCGCCGTGCGCGATCGCAATGCAACGGGCGGCGCGACATACGTGACGCTCAGCGGCGCCTATCGACAAAGCGCGCCGAACACATCACGTTGCGCAGAAATCGCCGCGCTCTGGCGAGACGAAGTTGGTATCGAACGGTTGTTGTGGGGAAGTGATTGGCCGTGTACGAATCACGAACACGCGGCGAACTACGCCGCGCTCTTTGACGCGCTCAGCGCGTGGCTCCCCGGCACCAGTGATCGTCAAGCGGCGCTTTCGGACAACGCGAATTCAATCTATTGGCGTTAGCTAATACCGATCGCGAACGTTGCTCACCGAGTTGTCGTTACTCGGCACCATGCCGAGCAAGACAGGCTTCAAACTCTCGTCAATAGGCTTCGGCCCGAGCCAAATTTGCAGCAGCGCTTGGAAAAAGCTCTCGTCTTGAAACACATCACCGACACGCTTGCCGTTGACATTGACGATCATGCCGGTGCCGGGAACGAGATCAACCGAGATGGTGTTGCCTTTTTTGAGCGACGGAATCATGCCGAATATGGCACCGAGCTTCAGCAAACTATCGAAATGCTTTTGTTGTTCGGCAGCCGACAGATTCGCGCGCATGCCGCCTAGGAGGCCCTTCGACAGTTCGTTGGCATTAATGTCTCGCAGCAGCGCGAGCGTGACCCGCTTGGGGCCTTTGAGCGCGCCGATTTCCGCACTGGTGTTGCGCTTCTGCGGCAAATACAGCTGCGCGACATACACGCGCACTAAACCCGCCGCCGCATAGCGAATCCCCGCGCCGTTGAGGACCAGATCCTGGTTGGCGAGCCGTACGCGCTCTTCAACGTTGACTCCAGACACGTCCAGCGCGAACGCGCTTGGAGCGAGAGACGCAAAAAACAAACCGAGCACGACCGGGCGCCATTTTGCGCGCCGCGCCGAAGCGACATTCACATCAGACATAGCTTTCTCCAAGTTCGCGGTGTCTAAGAAAAAACTGATGCTATCCGCGCGGCTGCGGCGTGTCACCGCGCGCAATGCGTTTAATACACATCTTGGCGCGCGCAGTGATGCAAAGTCGCCCAACGGCGACCACTGAAGCGGTTTTAGACATCCACGGATGGTCCATGAAACGCCCATGCAGCGAGGTATCCCCCGCCGCATGCGCACCATCCGGCCCAGCTTGATTAGTGTCAACGTACCCTTGGCTTTCCGAGCGTAGCCTGACGTTTTAGGAGCAGCGCATGAAATTTCTCATTCCCCTCGATGGATCGGAGCTTGCGTTAGACGCGGTGCGCTATGCCGTTCGCCTCGTTCACGCCGGGTTGCACGCGAGCTTTGTGCTGGCAAACGTTGAAGAACCTGCTGGCGTCGTCGGGCTACTCATGATGCCCGACGCTTTAGCGCGTGAAGAAGTGAACCAACACGTGGGCAAGGAAGCACTGGCTACCGGCGCAGCCTTGCTCGAAGCGGCCGGCGCGAGCTTTGAGCGAGAAGTACGCACCGGCTACGCAAAGCCTGCGCTGATCGACATCGCCGAGTGTTACGGCTGCGACGCGATCATCATGGGCGCGCGAGGCGCGGGCGCGGTGCGCGGCGCACTAATCGGTTCGGTTTCGCAGGCCGTGCTGCATTCATCAAAAATTCCGGTCACCATCGTGCAGCACTCGTAGGCATTCGTCAGGCGAAACTTAACGGCACTTCGGATATGTCTGAATTCGCCGACGTCGAGTGCAGTCATGACCCCGTCATGTTCCGTGATACCTATGATTTGTTATTCACAAACCATAACAACACGGCGCAACGCGTCGATGTGTCACCGGAGGCACACTATGAATTCATCTCGCATTTCACGCTTGGCGCGGAGCGTCAAAACCTTAGTTGTCATCAGCGCATCGGTCGCCGTGGCACCGCAAGCGTTTGCGCAAGTACCAGTCAACGGCTGTCAGTTTCAGGCGGCAGAGATCTCGAAAGCGCTGGGGACACCCTTCGGCGCGGGTCAGGGAAAAAAGGGCATCGGGCCGTCTTGCACATACACCTCGCTCGATGGGAAACAGAAACTCTCCGTCGTGCTTTTTCCGACGCAGAGCTCGTTTGACGCCGTGCGCACGGTGATTGGCCCGACGCGAACCACGCAACTAACCGCTGTAGCGAAGGACGCTAACCAAGCTCACATCGTCCGTTCGTCCGAGGCCACGCAAGTCGCGCATATCGCCTACATAAACCGCGGTCATCTCGTGCAGTTGCGCTTGACGATGGCTCCAAGCGCGATGCGCTCGATCGAACCGATCCACACTAAGTTGCTCGCGCTGCGTCGCGTTTAATCTCGCGAGTTTCGGTCGCGCTGCAGTGAGCAGCGCGCGCCCGCGTTACGCGCGCAGCCACCACTGCGCAATGCGCGCGGGATTTCCGTTCATCGTCTTCGCGTCGAATTCGACACGCTCCTCGACGGTGAACGCAGCAAATAGTTCGTCGAACCACGACATCGCGTGGTGCCGCACCGTGCCACCGTCGGGTAGCCGAAATGTGCCGTAGTCGCCCGCTTCCCCGTCAACCGTTTCTCTCGCAAACGCATCGTATCGCGCCACGTTTCGTGCGTCGGTCTGCAGCGGATAGTCGCTCACAACGAGCAAACCACCGCGCTTCAACACGCGGTGTACTTCTGCGATCAGCATGCGCTGCGCGTTGCGTGGCGGAATGCAGGTCAACACCGCAAACAGCAGCAGCGCGTCGAAAGATGCGTCGCTAAACGGCAATGTTGCGCCATCCACATGCGTGAATGAAACAGACGGATGATCGCGTCTCGCCGCTGCGATCATTTCCGTAGAAAAGTCAGCGCCCACCACCTGAGTAAACCCACGACCAACTAGCTCACCGCACAACCGGCCACGCCCACAGCCGTAGTCGAGAATCGACGCGTCGCGCGCAACCGTGCGCTCAAATCGCGCGTGATCCAACGGATGCGAAAACACCTTCGATGCCGCCGATTGGTTCCAGAATTCGGATTGGTTGGCTGATGCGTCTGTCGTCAAAGTTGCGTCCTGCGTGTTCAACAATACTGGTCAAAAATGTGCGCGTAGCCTTGAGATGCGCAGCGCGTCAAGGCAAATGTTCATCGAACCAACGCGAGAAGCGACTTCGTCTGGGCAACACAACCCGGACGCGCTTCGCTTCTCCGGGCTACGTCTACCGCAAAGTGAAGATGCTTCGCGTATCCGGTGCGCGCTACCGCACACCCGTGCTGCGCGAATAACGCATTTCCCACTTGACTTCATACGTTGCGCCGTCGTGCTCAATGCGCATCACGCGATCAAAATAGTTCGGTGAAGTTTTTCCGTAAATGAAATGCTCCGCCGTAACGGTGCGCCCCGCGGCCAATACGTTGTTATCAAACATCGGCTGTTTCACCAAGTCGCGTGGCTGCAAGCCTGCGCCCCAGCTGTCGCCGCCCGTGGTGCTCGCTTGGCCCACGATGGTTCCCGTTCCGTAGCGCAAGCCGCTGGCGTAGTGCTTGACCGTCACCGGTTTAGTGCTCGGATTTCGAAACGTCACCTTGTAGAAATCGGTGTCGACGTCGTCGGGATTGTGCGGCAGACGCGTTCGCGCATCGAGCGGCTTTTTACCGACGTAATGCAGCTCCACGACAAACACCTCAACGCCCTGCGCGTCGCGCGCCGCCGCACGCGTCACCTCATCGGCGGCGGAGGCGGGAAGGCTTAGTGCGCCGATCGTCAGAAGCGCCGATGCAGCGAATATGTTTCGCATGACGCCGGTGAAGGTGGATAGGTTCGTAGTCATGGCGTGGAGGGCACGAGCCCAGCGTGGATGTTGCGCGCAATGTTAGCCCGCGAACGCGGCGCGGAACGCTGTCGGTCGCGGTACTCGTCGCGTCGCCGCCGTAGGCGGAAAGCTTGCGGTTCCGCCTCGTGTCCACGCCGAAGGCCAACCAACCGGTGCGCATGAGGCCGCCGTGTTCGGCAGAACCGCAAGCGTTCTGCCCTACTGCGCTACTTTATCCCCACACGCCGCGGTAATTTGCCAACTTCAATAGGCTGCGACATCTCGAAAGAGCACGGTGTCTTTACGCAGTCGTATTGCTGAGGATCCACCTGAACGTAAATTCTTGTGGCCGGGAATTCTCCACTCAAATCGTCACCGATAGCTCTGGCTATGTCGATAGTCCCATGAGTGTTTTTCAAATCGACAATGCTGAAAACGGTGAGTGCAAGGTCGATGTTGGGCGAAGGATAACCAGTATCTATCCGCATAGTTTTAGTCTTATCAGTTAGCGACACATGGAGGCCGCTCCAAGATTCGTATCTGGCGTTCACCGTAAATCCTCGACGCTCTGCGGCAGCCGCTAACTTCGGCAGAAACTCATCAAAGGTCGCGCCTTTTCGATCTACGGTCACTTGAATTTGCTGCGGGATCACCGATCCCCATCCGGAGTACACCACTGCCATGTAGCCAGTAAAAGCAAAAAGAACCATCGCGGCTAAACAACACGCGATCAATAGCCCGGTAACCGCAGCCGTGACCACAATTCGAAATTTGGTCCCTACTAGCAAGCGCTCAACGAACGTCATCACTTTCATTCCTTCGTTGGCGCGGCAGCTCGTAGGGCGCGGTTCACCGCACCATCAACCTCGGCGCGTATCAATTTGGGTGCGGTGAACCGCCCCCTACGGTTTCTACATCAGGCATCACGCCAATCTCGCGCATATTGGTCAAGCATTTCGGAGATTTGCTCAAGGGAACCAACTAAAAAATTCGTCTCTCTCCGCTCCCATCGTTTTGCTACGAAATCAGTGGGGTACACAGTGCAGTCGCCTCGACCTGGTCGGGCGAGTACTGCGATGTCTGTGCCCCAATCGTCCGTCGCTATGCCCCATTGGAAACCGAGGTCACGCACAAGGTGTTCGCCAAAGGCAGCGCCAACACAAAGTACGATGCCATTCGCTTCAGCGTTCGCCGCATCCCCCAAAGCAACGAATCTGGCAAATGCCTCGTCGAGAGAACTTAGCGGCGGGAGTTGATCGGTCGAGGCATCGCCAACGAACGCCGACGCGCACCGGAGCTGATCTTTGAGCCACGTCGTCTCAGCCTCGGTGAGTGGGTCAAACTTCATCGCAAGCCGATGAGCGAGTGATCAGCCACGCAACGAGCCGTTACCGATAAACCGGAAACCGCGCACAGAGCGCCGCAACGTCCCCACGCACCCTCGCAATCACGGCCTCATCATTCGGCGCATCCAGCACGTCGGCGATGAAGTTACCGACCATCTTGGCCTCGGCTTCTTTGAATCCACGCGTCGTGAACGCTGGCGAGCCCAAGCGGATGCCGCTGGTGACCATGGGCTTTTCTGGGTCGTTCGGGATGGAGTTTTTGTTGCAGGTCATGTGTGCTTTGTGCAGCACGGATTCTGCGTCTTTGCCGGTGATTTTTTTCGAGCGCAGATCGACGAGCATGAGGTGGCTTTCGGTGCCGCCGCTGACGATCCGGAGGCCGCGCTCGACGAGCGTTTTGGCGAGTACGTCAGCGTTCTTGAGCACCTGTGCTTGGTAGGTTTTGAATTCGGGTTTGAGCGCTTCACCGAAGGCGACGGCTTTGGCGGCGATGATGTGCATCAGCGGGCCGCCTTGCAGGCCGGGGAAGATCGCGCTGTTGAGCTTTTTGGCGAGATCTTCGTCGTTGGTGAGGATGATGCCGCCGCGCGGGCCGCGCAAGGTTTTGTGCGTGGTGCTGGTGGTGATGTGCGCGTGCGGCACAGGGTTCGGGTAGACGCCGGCGGCGATGAGGCCTGCGTAGTGCGCCATGTCGACCCACAAGTACGCGCCAACTTCGTCAGCGATTTCGCGCATCTTGGCCCAGTCCCATTTCAGCGAATACGCCGAACCGCCGCCGATGATCATTTTCGGCTTGCACTCGTGCGCTTTGGCGCGCATCGCGTCGTAGTCAATTTCTTCCGTGGCGGTGAGGCCGTAGGCGTTGGCCTTGAACCATTTGCCGCTCATCGAGAGCGCCATGCCGTGCGTGAGGTGACCGCCTTCGGCGAGCGAGAGACCGAGGAACGGGTCGCCCGGCTGCATGAGCGTGAAGTACACGGCGGCGTTGGCCTGCGCGCCGGAGTGCGGCTGCACGTTGGCGAACTTTGCGCCGAACAGGGTTTTCAGGCGCTCGATGGCGAGCGTTTCGGCGACGTCGACAAACTCACAGCCACCGTAGTAACGACGGCCAGGGTAGCCCTCGGCGTATTTGTTGGTGAGCTGCGAGCCTTGGGCTTGCATCACGGCGACCGAGGTGTAGTTCTCGGAGGCGATGAGTTCGATGTGGTCTTCTTGGCGCTGATTTTCAGCGGTGAGAACGGCTTGAACTTCGGCGTCGACCTGAGCGAGCGGCAGCACAAAGTTTTCGGGGCGGGCAGCATTAGCCATGGGGCATTTCCTTTTTTGTAGCGAAATTAGTGCGCAGAAATCGTCATCGACGAAATCAACACATGCCCAGGCGGACGGCGGGATCGCGCGGCCAGAGAAAAAAGGCCGCTACGCGCGTGCTTCCTGAGGGTGGCTCCCTCTCAGACACCGCAAAATTTGCGGCGCTTACGCCAGTTACACGCGAAGACAAATTATAGAGGGCGATTTTTTCCGCATACGCGCGGACAGCCCTCAACAGCTTTTCGGCGCCAACGACCAGCGGGCGGTCGTTATGCGGCCTTTTATAAAAATATCAACAATCACGAGAATAACGCTCAAACGACCGCCAGGCGGTCGCCGGAGCGCTAAAGCTGCTTAGCGAATCAAACCGCCCGGCGGCGACGCGCGCCGAGCACACCGAGCATCAGCGTGAGCAGAACAATCACGCCCCATTCGGTCGCCGGAACCGGCGCGACAAAGAGCGACGCGAACGTCGCTGTCACCGTGCAAGCGCTGGTGATAACGCCCGTGGTGTAGGGGCTGGTCGTTCCGGTCACACCGCCGCAGCCGCTCACCGAGCCGATGCCGAAGCCCGGCGCAGGCGTGATGACGCAGGTCGTCGTCGAACCGCTGGCCACGGGGCTAGCGCAAGAGATCGTGCCGCCGCTGCCCGAGACAACGCCGCTCACGACGACGGGCAACGCGTTGACCAGCGTGCTGGCGTTCGCCGAGTTGTTGCCCGGCGTCGTGTCTGTGGTGGACGCGGTGATGTTGGCCGTGGCCGAAACCGTGCCGGTGAACGTCGATGCAACCGCAACGACCAACGTGAAGTTCGCCGTTCCGCTGGAGGGGTACGACGCGAGATTACACGTCACGGTGCCACTGCCGCCGACGGCTGGCGCGGTGCACGTCCAGCCTGGTGACGCCAACGACACAAACGTGGTGTTCGCGGGTGTGGCGATCGTCATGACGGCGGCAGACGCGTCGCTCGGGCCCGCATTGGCGGTATTGATCGCGTAGGTGATTTGAGCGCCCGACGTCACAGGATCGGGCGAGTCGCTGATCGTCAACGACAAATCGGCGGCACTGCCAAGGGCGTCGGTATCGGTCGCGCTGTTGTTGCCGACATTCGGGTCGGTAACGAGCGGGCCCGTGCCAACTGTCGCGGTGTTAACGAGCGAGCCGGTGGCAGACGGCGAAACGGCGCATGCGGCGGTGTAGGTGACGCTGCCGCCCGCCGGAAGGTTCGGCGTGTCGTTGATGTTGCCGGCACCGGACGGCGCGCAAGTGCCGCCACCCGCGCCCGCACACGTCCACGTACACGTGAGCGACGCCGGGAAGGTGTCGCTGACGTTTGCGGACGGGGCGTTGCTCGGGCCGGCGTTGCTGGCGACAATCGTGTAGGTGACCGATCCGCCCGCCGTGGCAGTGGTGACGCCGTCGGTCTTCGTGATCGACAGATCCGCCGAGGCCATCACAGTGTCAGTGTCAGTCGCTGCGTTGTTTCCCGAATTCGGGTCAACCACCGTCGGCGGCGGGCTGACCGTCGCCATATTGACAATTGTGCTGGTGGCGCTGGGACTCACGGCGCAGGCAGCGGTGTAGATGACGCTGCCGCCCGCTGGGAGATTGACGGTGTCGTTGATATTGCCCGCGCCGGAGGCCGTGCAGGTCCCACCGCCCGCGCCGACGCACGTCCAGTTGCAAGTCAACGTGGCAGGCATCATGTCATCGACGAACACGCCGTTGGCGTCGCTCGGCCCAGCGTTTGCTGCGGTCACGGTGTAGGTGACGGATCCGCCAGCCGTTGCGAAGGTTACGCCGTCGGTTTTGGTAATTGAGATGTCGGCCGTCGGCGTGAGCGTGTCTGTGTCCGTCGCGCTGTTGTTGCCGGGAGCTGGGTCGGTGGTGCCACCTGTCGAGGTGACCGTCGCGGTGTTACTGAGCGAACCGGTCGCGCTCGGTGATACGACGCAGGACGCGGTATAGCTGACGCTTCCGCCAACGGGCAAATTCACGGTGTCATTTAGGTTGCCGGCACCAGCTGCGCTACACGTGCCACCACCCGCTCCAACGCAAGTCCAGGAGCAGGTGAGCGATGCGGGGAAGGTGTCCGCAACGACCGCGCCCGACGCGTCGGGGCCAGCATTTGACGCGGTGATGGTGTAGGTCACGCTGGCGCCAGGGGCCGCGCTGGTTACGCCATCGGTTTTGGTGATTGCCAAATCAGCACTCGCCGCGAACGCGGTCGTGTTGAAAGCCACCACCGTCACCACGTCGCGACTGCCCCCCGCGGGCACTGTCATTGTGGACCACTGAAAGCCGCCGGTGAAATCAAAGTTGGTCGCGGGAACGCCCGAGTTGTCGAAATTCGTCACGAGCGTGTCGGAGAGAAGGCCCGCGACGTCCGTGGTCGCACCAAACGGACGAACCAGCAGCGCGGATGCGCCAATGCCAGCGAATTGTGCGGTGTCGGACACCGAGCCGTCCGTGAGGTCAAGGCGCTGCTGCGGGATGCCAACGGTGACGCTGTCGCTGGCTGCGGTACCGCCAAGGTCAACGTCTGTCATCACAAAAATATCGATGGTCAGCGCGGCGGCGCCGGGATTCGTAATGCGCATCGTGCACGTCACTTTGCCGCCAATCGGAGAAGCAATCCCGAGCACGACACAGGTCTCCTGCGCGTCAAAACCGCGCCCGTTCACGTTTGTCCAAGTGATAGTCGAAGTGTCGCCGACGTACGCCTGCGAAGTCGGAAGTGGGAACGGCGTTTCCGCCGTGTCGCCGCTCACGCGATACCACCAACCAAACTCGAACACTTGATCACCGGGGCCTGCGGTTACGCCCGCGAAATTGGCCGTTGGTGTGGCGTCGAACGAACTGGGACTAGTGCGCGTAAACGTCGCCGAACCGCTCGTGATGGACTGCGCGAAGCTTGCTGCGCTAGCGCAGAGCAATAGAAGAAGTACAAAAACGCGTTTCATGATGGCCCCCGGAAGTTTCTTAGCAAAGATAGTTTAGTCGCGATTAGGGACTTCACAGAAATATTCCGCAGTGCGCGCTGGCGAATTCCGAGCAACAGTGCGCAGTCAACACATATACAGCTTTTAGGCTCTACCGACCAGTGGGCGGCCGTTCTGGCCAAATAAATTCAATATTCGACTATCTCGATAATCGCGCTTAAACGACCGCCTGGCTGTCGCTGCGGGCATAAAGCTGTGTCAAATGACCAGTCAAGCCACCGCCGCCCGGAACACGCTCAGCGTAGTCCCCACAAACACACGGCCGCGACCAACGTCGGCGGCAACGCGGCGAGCAACAGCCCGCCCGCTCCGATCGCTTGATCCGGGAAATTGCCTTTGAGAATCGCGTAGCCCGCGGGGTTGGGCGCGTTGGCGATCACTGTGAGCCCGCCGCCGGTGACCGCGCCTGCGACGACCATGTATTTGAATTCGTCGGAGAGACCGGGCACGAGCGACGCGAGATAGGTGATCGCCGCGTTATCGGTGATAGCCGTAAGCGCCGCGGCGCCCCAGAACGCCGCGCTCGGCGACAAGCCCGTGAGAATCGGTTGCAACCACCATTGTTGCTGCGCGCCGAGCACGACCAACCCGCCAAGGAAGAAGCCGACGAGCAAGCCTTCGCGCAGGATGAGTTTGTCTTGATATTTCTCGTACGCGCTCGCGAAGCCGAGGAAGAACAAAAAGATCGCGATGAACACCGTTACGTGGTGCGCGAAGACCACGACGCTTGCTAGAAAACACACGCTCACGAGGATGATCGACCACGGCACATTCGCCCGTTGGCCGCCGCTGGCTTGATAGGGAATGTGGCGCAGCTCGCGCGCGAAGATCAGCGTGATCACCAGTGCGTTCACACACACCGCGAGCGCCGCGCGCCAGCCGAAGTTTTGCAGCATGAATGCGCTCGACCAATTCCAGGTTTGCGCCACCATGAGCACCGGCGGCGCTGCGTACGCAGTAAGCGTGCCGCCAATGGAAACGTTCACGAAGAGCACACCGAGCGTCGCGTACTTCATCCGCGTAGAAATGTCCTTCGACAGGAAATGCTCGCGCAACATGAGCGCGGCAAGCGTCATCGCGGCGGGCTCGGTGATAAATGAGCCGAGCATTGGAACGAGCGCAAGTACGATGAAGAAAAATGCCATCGGTTTGCTGTGCGTTTTGACCGGCACGATGCGCGTCAGCGACCGCACGGCCAAGCCCGCAAGCTCAACAATCGGTTTGCTCGCCGCAACAACCATCACGACAAACACGAACATCGGTTCCGTGAAATTTCGCCCTTCAAGGTAATCAACCGTCGCTGTTTTTCCGGTGAAGGCGAACTTAAACGCGACAAACACGAGCGCCCAAAACCCGAACACCACTTCCACTTCGCCAAGGAAGTGGAAGCTGCCGGCATGCGCGGGGTAGCGATGCGCAAGACGCTCGAAGTAGCGAACGGAAAACGTGTGAACTACGGCCAGCGCGAAGAGCGTTGCGCCGATGAGTTGAATGGTGGTGGGGTTCATTGAATGAGTCTATACGCGCGCAATGTTGGTCGTCATCGTGAGAACCCGCAAGCATTCAGCAGTCCGCTCCCGGTCAGCGACACGTAGCGAGGGGAAGCGCGCTCGATATCGCACATCGACGCGCAAAAAAAAGCCCTGAAACAGGGCTTGTGAGTGGACGTTGTAAGTGAAACGTCTCAGAGGATTCTTTGAAACGCAAGAAATTATATTTGAACAAAACTATATTGACAATACTGTGGCGGTCTAGGTCGCTGGTGTTTACCCTCAATTACCAGCACGATCCGATGAACGTGTGACGAGTAGCGCCGCGTGAGCCAGTTGAGGTGAGATCAATGCGGCAAGTTCTAGATACATCGGCGGCGTGATCACACGAGCAATCGCGCTGGCCAACAATGCGCACGCCATGAGACTGAGAACCATCGATTGCCCAGACACCATTTCCATAACAATAATGAATGCGGTCAATGGCCCCTGAGTGGTCGCAGCGAGAAAACCGACCATGCCAAGCGCAATCAGCGGGATCGCGGCCTCGTCTGAAATGCCGGCAAGCAGCGCGACGTCATGTCCGATGCCAGCCCCGATCGTAAGCGACGGCGCGAACACGCCCGCAGGCACGCCTGTCCAGGCCGACAACCAGGTGGCGCAAAATTTGAGCAACGTGAAGACGGCCGGCAACTCGGCGTGTCCTTCGAGCAGGGCGCGCGTCTGCGCGTAGCCGGCGCCTGACGTAGCCCCGCCAGTAACGATGCCAATGACCGCGACGAGCAAGGCGCAGCCCGCGGCGAATCGCAGCGGATGCAGCGCTCTCCATCGACAGTAGCGATCCGGCAGCCCGCGCATCGATGCGACGACGAGTCGCGAAAAAAGACCACCGGCGAGGCCAGCGACGATTGCCACAGAAAGTCCCGGCCCAATGAGCGACCAGGAGAGTTCCTGAACCCGGAGCCGACCAAAGTACGTGACATTGCCAAATACCGATACCGAGACCAGACCGGCGAGCACGATGCACGAAATGACAATAGCGCTGTGAGTCATACCGCGACGCCGGGACAATTGTTCTATCGCAAATATCACGCCGCCCAGCGGCGTGTTGAACGCTGCGGCGATACCTGCCGCAGCGCCAGCCACCATTAGGTCATGCGAGTCGATCACTGAAGTTTTTGACAACCACCTGCGGGCGTGACTCATCACGCCGGCGCCCACCTGAACCATGGGACCCTCGCGACCAATCGACAAACCCGCCAACAACCCGCCCGATACAAGCACGATTTTTTGCAATGAAACCCGCAACGACACCAGCCCGTTCAACTGATGCGGCGGAAACTCGTCGTCGAGCGCACGCACAACCTGCGGGATACCGGATCCGCCTGCGCCGGGCACAAATCGGCGCGTCCACCACAGAACCATCACAGTCATCAGAGGCGTAATCGCCAGCGCAAGATATGGACCCGGCAGAGCCCCGGTCGTGAGCCGGGTAAACAGGTGACTCGCAGCCTCCGCAACAAAAGTGAATCCGACCGCGATGACACCGGTGATGGCGGCGTAGCCAAGAATGATCACCCGATCAATCCACTGCCGGGCCGCCACCAATTCGTTCAGCCTCGCGCTCCACACGACTGGCAGACGACCGAGCCATCGCCGCGCGAGACTACGAATCTGACTCACAAACCAGCGAAGTGTTGATGCGGTCGCCAAATCAGTCGATCACATTTGCGCTAGCGGAATGCTGGCCGCCCGCTCATCCGCCGCCAGCACTTTGATCAGGAGCGCGAGATCCTCGTCCAGCCGCGCGAGGGTATCACTGTCAAGTCGTGCCAGTGCATCCGGTAACACACCTGAAAATGGCCCGGGCGCCCGGCCCAGCACACGCTTTCCGGCAGGCAGAATTCGCAATTGCACTGCGCGGCGATCTGCCCCGTTTTTTTCCGCCGCAACCATCTCGTTCAAGACAAGCGCCTTGACGAGGTTGCTCGCCGTGGTCTGATGCACATCCATCGCCTTCGCGAGGTCATTGACGCCGATGCCGGGACTTGCCCGGATCACGCTGAGCGCCCAAAGCTGGGCGCCACCGACCCCCGCCCGCTTTTCGATCTGCTGAAAGTGTGTTTTGACCGCATTGAATACCACGCGAAATCGCCTCAACACTTGGGCCACGGGCACGTTCGCGTGTTCGGCGTCAAGCGGTGGTGGAGCGGCAGCTGAGCGTGAAAATTTTGGCATCCGAGAATCATAGCGTTGACGACGTGGGTCGCGCGCTGCCGCGCGCGCTACCGAGTAGTGCCAGAATGCGGTCCAGTAGCATGGCCATTTCGTTGGGACCATCAAGAAAGAAGTGCGCCTGCGAAGCCGCGTCACGGCCGACGCGAACGGTCAGCCAGTCCGGCGGGGCTGACGCGAATACCGGCTCGTCGTTCACATCATCCCCAGCAAAAAAGGCGCAATCCGCACCACAGCGCGCGAGTAGGCGAAATACCGCGTCAGCTTTGTCTGGCGCGCCCGTTGGTACTACGTTAACGACCATTTTTCCCGGAAAGGTGCGAAATGTTGCGTCTTCGGTATCCAGCAATTCACCAATAAGCGCACAGGCCAATTCGCGGTTTCGCGAAAGTCGGTAGTGCAGCGCGAGGGACTGTCCCTTATCTTCGATCAGCACACCAGCGCTGTCAAGATCGGCGAGGCGCGAATGCAGGAGACGACGCAGCGGATCAAGTGCTCCGATGCGCCCGACCGCGCCTGCGGTGTCGAGCGGATCCTCCGCGCCGTGGTTGCCGACCACATAGCGTGGTGCGAAGCTCAGACGTTCGAGCACATCATCGCGCGATCGTCCACTGACGATGGCCAGTGGGAGACGCCGTGAAAGTGACCGCAGTCGGTTGGCGACGGCCGACGAGAGTTGCGCATCGTGTGGTCTTGGCACGATAGGCGCAAGAGTGCCGTCAAAATCAAATGCCAGCAGCGGGCGTCTGGCAAGCACTGCGGCGAGCGCAATTTGGCCAGCAGCACTAAAAACATGGCGCATCCCGTCAGTGTCTTTCGCCATTCATCAGGTATCGCGATGGCGTTGCACACGCGCCTCGATCCGGGCGCGCAAGCGCCAACGTCCGGCATCAGCAAGCATACGTCCAGCCCAGCGAAAGACGTTGAATTCGCGAATCGTACTACGCAGACTAGCCATTCTTTCGCGCTGCTCCGGCTGGGGCATAGTGGCTGCGCGGTGCAGCGCGTCGGCTGTCTCTTCAACGTGATACGGATTGACTATGAGGGCTTCCGCCATCTCTCGGGAAGCCCCGGCAAAGCGACTAAGTATGAGCACGCCCTGCATATCGTCACGGGCGGCCACAAACTCTTTGCACACCAGATTCATTCCGTCGTGCAAGCTGGTCACCACGCAGATGTTGGCTGCCCTGAACAGCTCGGTGAGTGCGTCGCGCTCGTGGTGCTGCGCTAGAAGATGTATCGGTTGGTAACCGTTGCGACCAAATCGCTGGTTGATTCGTGCAGTCAAACCGTCAACACGCTCCTGAAACAAACGATATTCGTCAAGCGCTCCGCGAGTCGGCGCAGCGATCTGAACGAACACAAACTTGCCAATCCACGACGGCCATTTCTCAAGCAACCGTTCGACGGCATTCAGTCGCTCCAGAATTCCTTTCGTATAGTCGAAGCGATCTACGCCAACAGCCAGGCATACATCGATCGGCAGTTCCAGCCGCGCCGCTAGATTGCGACGGCATTCAGCCACAGATGGCCATAGCGCAGCCTCCGCCTCGCTTGGCCATTCAATCGAAATGGGATAACTCTCGATCAACGTATCTTTTTCCTGAAATGAAATCGTCGAGTGTTCATGCTCGATGCGCGCTTCGAGGTAGCGATCCACGGTCTCAATGAAATTCTTGCAATGGAAACGGGTGTGAAACCCGATGATGGTGCTGCCTAGCATGCCTTGCAATATCTCTTTGCGCCAAGGACAGATGCCAAACGACTCCGGGTTAGGCCACGGAATATGCCAAAACGTCAGGATGGTTGCTCTTGGCAGTTTCGCCCGGATCATTGCCGGAAGTAGTGCAAAGTGATAGTCCTGCACCAACACCACTGGATCTTCAGTGCGGGCTTCGGCAACGACAGCGTCGGCAAATCGCTGATTGATTAGCCGATACGCGTCCCAGTCCGATTCTCGAAACACCGGGCGCACATGTGCTACATGACAAAGCGGCCACATGCCTTCATTGGAAAACCCGTAGTAGTAGCCTTGTTCCTCCTCAGCGGTCAGCCAAACTCGGCGTAGCCAGTACTCGTCGTTGCCCGGAGGCACGCGAACGCGATCTGAGGCATCGACTACGGCGCGATCTGCGCTACCACTACCGTGCGCAATCCAGGTGCCAGAGCACGCGCGCATGACCGGCTCCACCGCTGTTACCAGGCCGCTGGCAGGCCGCTTGACGACGATGCCGCCGGCGACCCGTTCGTGGATATAGGGCTCGCGATTTGATACCACGATCACCTGATCGCCACTGAGCTGCGTGTGCAACAACGCGCGCAGCCGCTCCGCGCTCCAGTCGACTTCCGGACCCTGCGAGCGTCGATACTCGTCTTCAAGGTCGCGCAATCGAGAGCGCAAATCAGCGACAAAAGGAGACAACTCCGGCGCCGGAATTAGCGGACTGACTAGACCTTCCCCACGCATGATGGCGCGAACGCCGTTGACCCAGCCACGCCAACTCAGTTGCGCAACCACCATCGTGATGAAGGCAATGGTGAGCCCCAACGCGGCGATCAACCCGATCAGGTAGCGACGCGTGTCCTGACTTCGGCGTTCGATGAAACTGATGTCATGCAGCAAAACGAGCCGCGCCACAACGCGCACGCTCGCCGCATTTGCGCTGCCGTCTGGGAGCTCGTTTGGCAGAGTGATGGGGGCAGGTGTCCCGATGGAGGAGCTATTCTGGACGTCACCCGCCACCACCCCAGAACTTGCAGCGTCACCCGCCCGGGCGGCAGCAATGTCATGCACCCCCACGATGACGGGGCCGCCCGACAACTTGAGATTCGGATCGGAGCGTTGTGATAACTCAAGCGCCGACGCGCAGGAAAGGTTGGCGGCATAACTGTCCGTCGACAGCACCAGCTTTCCATCCGGAGTGCACAGCCCAATCGCGAAGAGGCGCTCATCCTGAACCGTACGATCGAAAACAGGGCGTAGTCGCGCAGGTCCATTGGCGGCCATTGCCTCGGCAATCGAATCGGACATGGCATTGGCCAAAAGTAAACCGCGACTGTTCAGGTCGCGCGTGAACCAACGCAGCGTTACCTGGTCAAGAAATGGGACCGCCAGATAGGCAGCGATAACCAGCGTGACCGTAAGCGGCAACAGAAAGCGAAGCTGGAGTCGAATTGTCTTGAACATCAATAGCCATTGCCGTGCCGCGCCTCGTGCGGCGCAACATCGTTGAGTTCCAATATATATTTGTCTGAATATACATGCATTTGAAGGGATTAACTTTGCACGAACCAGCACCAACTTCACATCCAGCATCGCCCGAGAACGCGAAAGTCGCCTCGCTGGAGCTGGCAATGATCGGCAATTGCACGATCAGCGCGCTGGTGGATGAACACGCGACTATTGTCTGGTGCTGCATGCCGCGGTTCGATAGCGTGCCTGTATTCGATGCCTTGATCAACAGCGAGCATGGAACGCCTGCGGAGGGCGCCATGTCACTGCAGATCGAAAACTTTGTTCGCGTCGAACAGGCTTATGACGCGGGTACGGCTATCGTGCGAACCCGTCTCTTCGATAGCAGTGGGAATGGTATAGAAGTGCTCGATTTCGCGCCACGGTACGTCAATCGGGATCGCGTATTTCGCCCCGCACAACTGGTTCGCCGTGTGCGACCGATCAACGGAAATCCGCGCGTTCGCTTTACTGTACGTCCGCGGGCAAACTGGGGCGCGAGTGCGCCGGTGGTCACGCGGGGCAGTCATCATGTGCGCTATGTAATGCCCGACCAAACGCTACGCCTGAACACGAGTGTGCCAGTGACGTACCTGATGGACAGCACGTGGTTCACGCTGGACAAGCCACTGAGTCTGTTGCTCGGCCCAGACGAAACGCTCGTCGGCGGAGTCGAGGAAACCGCCCGCGAATTCGAAGAGCAAACGGCATCGTACTGGCGACACTGGACGCGTCGCCTCGCACTGCCGCTGGAATGGCAGGATGCGGTGATACGCGCAGCTATCACGCTCAAACTTTGCCAGTACGAAGAGACCGGGGCGATCGTGGCCGCGATGACCACTAGCATTCCCGAAGCCGCGCACAGCGGCCGCAACTGGGATTACCGGTATTGCTGGTTACGCGACGCCTTTTTTGTCGTCCGAGCACTCAATAGCATTGCCGAAGTGGGCACAATGGAGAACTACCTGCAATGGCTGTTCAATGTGGTACGTTCATCGCGCAACGGACACATCAAGCCGTTGTATGGCATTGGCCTTGAAAGCGACCAGCCGGAATCTGTGGTGGCGAATGCACGCGGCTATCGTGGCATGGGCCCGGTGCGCGTAGGCAATCAGGCGCATGAGCATTTCCAGCATGACGTGTACGGCAATATTGTCCTCGCCGCTGCGCAGGGCTTTCATGATCATCGTCTGCTGCGACGCTGTGACGCGAGTGACTTCGCCTCACTCGAAGGCGTGGGCGAGCAGGCATGGCTGCTGCACGATAAACCGGATGCCGGCATTTGGGAGCTACGCACGCGCGCACGTATTCACACATCATCAGCACTCATGTGCTGGGCGGCGTGTGATCGGCTCGGCAGAATCGCTGGCACGCTCGGCCTCGAGACGCGCGCCCACGTCTGGCACGCGCGCGCAGAAACGATCCGCGAAGACATACTGCTGCGTGCGTGGAACGCGGAGCTAGGCGCCTTCGTCGAGAGTCTCGGCGGTAGCGACCTTGATGCCAGCGTCCTGCTGATGGCCGAGGTGGGATTCCTCCCGCCCAACGATCCGCGTTTCATCAGCACCGTTGGGGCGTTGGAGCGCGCGCTCTGCGACGGCCCGTTCATGCGCCGTTACGAGGCGGTTGACGATTTCGGCAAACCTGAAACCGCATTTAATGTGTGTTCATTCTGGCGGGTCGACGCGCTCGCGCGGATCGGTCGACGCGATCTGGCCAGGGACGCGTTTGAGATGTTGCTTTCCAGACGAAACAAAGTCGGCCTACTGAGCGAAGACATGGACGCGAAGACCGGTGAGCTTTGGGGAAATTTCCCGCAAACTTACTCAATGGTGGGCATCATCAACGGTGCTGTGCGTTTGTCCGCCCCGTGGGACAGTGTGGTCTAACGCGGATGGCGCGGCGTCTTTCTATTGAACCGAATAAGCATCCGGCAAACATAGGAAAGAGAACGAATGCGGACACGTGGAAGCGCTCAATGCTTGCCTGCTCCGAGGCGCGCTGCAGAAACAGGATCGACTTTCACAGCGTGCTTGACCACGCGCCCGATGCTGAGCCCCTGCCCCAGAATCGAAGCAACCACGACACAGTAAGTCAGCGCAAGAATCGTTTCCCTTTCGGGGCCGTTCGGAATGGACAGTGCCAATGCCACCGAGATGCCGCCGCGCAGTCCGCCCCATGTCAGCACTTGCCATGAGCCGCGCGGCAGACGGAACAAGCTCGGCAGCACGCCGACTGGAAGGCCAGCCACCAACGCGCGCACAACAAGCGTGATCACCGCAGCGAGTGCGGCAGCGGCAAAAACATGTGAGTTGAACGCAATGACGATCACTTCCATTCCGATCAGCACAAACAGCACGGCATTCAAAATTTCGTCGAGCAACTCCCAGAACATGTCGACGTAGCGGCGAGTCGTATCCGACATCGCGAGGGCGCGACCATGATTGCCGATGATGAGACCTGCAACCACCATCGCGAGCGGGCCGGACACGTGAAGCTTGTTCGCCAGCGTATATCCGCCGGTCACGGCGGCGAGCGTCAGCAGCACTTCGACCTGATAGTTGTCGACGCTTCGAAGCATCAAAAAGGTGACGTATCCGAGAATTCCACCAAACAGTATCCCGCCGCCCGCTTCGCGCAGCAACAGCTCAAATCCCTGCCCGACAGTGGGCGTCACGCCGCTGGCCAGCATGCCGAGCAACAGCGAAAAAATCACCACGCCCACACCGTCGTTGAATAGTGATTCGCCTGCAATCACCAATTCGAGGTTTTTGGGTGCGCCCGCCGATTTGAGAATACCCATCACTGCAATCGGATCAGTCGGCGAAATTAGCGCACCGAAAAGTAAGCAATAAATCAGAGGTAGAGGCAGCCCCACGAGCGGCAGCAGCCACCACATTGCGAGACCAACCAGAATCGTTGAGGCGAGGGTGCCGATAACCGCCAAGACGCCAATCTGCCAACGGTAGGCCTTGAGTTCACTTAGATCAACATGCAACGCGCCAGCAAACAGAAGGAGCGAAAGCATGCCTTGCATCAATACGTCAGAGAAACTGATGGAGCGCAGCAGCGACTCCTCGTATTGACGCAACCCGCCGCCTAGCCCGGCAGCATCCACGGCGATCAGGACCAACGTCAACACGAGCGCCGTGACCATTACCCCAATTGTGGTGGGCAGGCCGACGAAACGGTGATTGAGATACGCGAGACATGCAGTGACGACGAGACAGGTAGCAGAGATATCGAGCATGACCAGATTATGCAGGACCAACAAACCTGCAACAGGCCAAAACACGCCCAGATGCGAACATGTGCCTCGCCGTCTGCCAGTGGGAACGGGCCTTCGTCGGACAGAGCAATCAACTCGGGCACACCATAAGTCGCAATCGCGGGCGATGCCGGTCCCGATGAGTGTTGGCTTAGCGCACCACCTTCAACACCGTCGGCACTCAACCGGTAATCCAAGGGTGACAAAGTAACCAACCACGTAATCCACGGCCACGTGCCGGTTCAGTTTCACCTAATGGACAACGTTGCACGATTCGGGGAGTGATTACCGCGGCAGAAGCCAGAAGCACATGATCGCGACCAATGTTGGGCCTGCGGCCGCCACAAGGAGCCACAACGGGCTGATGTGCTCGTCTTTAAAGTAGCCCTTGAGGATCGAGTAGCCTGCGGGATTCGGCGCGTTGGCGATAACGGTTAAACCGCCACCCGTGACCGCCCCGGCCACGAGCATGTACTTGAACTCCGGCGACAGGCCGGGCACAAGTGACCCAAGATAGGTCAGTGCCGCGTTGTCAGTGATGGCGGTCAAGGCCGTCGCGCCGAAGTACACCTGATCCGGCGACATTCTGAGCAACAGCGGTTGCAGCCACCATTGTTGCATGCCACCCAGCACTACCAAGCCAGCGAGGAAAAATCCGACCATCAGTGCTTCGCGAAGAATTAAGCGGTCTTGGAACCGTGGATACGCGCTTGCGATCCCCAAGAAAAGCAGCAAGACACCCATAAACAGCGCCGGGTGATGCGCGAAGACGACGACACCCACCAAAAGAGCAATATGGGTGAGGCAGACGGTCACCGGAATCGAACCCTCGTTGGTGCCGTCATGCGTGGCGCTGACCGATTTGATTTCACGATAGAACATCGCGGTAATAATCGTCGCGTTGGTCACAACCGCTAGGGCCGATCGCCAGCCGAAATTGGAAATCATGAATCCGATGTTCCAATCCCACTTGGCGGCAACCATAAGCACGGGAGGCGCCGCGTATGGAGTCAGGACGCCACCAATCGATACGTTGACAAACAACACGCCAAGCGCCGCGTACTTCAACCTAGAAGATAAGTGCGCCCTATAGAAACGGTCCCGCAGCATAAATGCAGCCAACGTCATAGCGGCGGGCTCGGTGATGAACGACCCCAACAACGGAACAAACGCAAGTGTCAGCCAGAACATCGCGACGGTTTGCGGCAATGGCATCATTCTCGCCAGCGCGGACACAAACAGCTTCGCGACGTGCAGCACAGGCTTACTGGCGGCCACAACCATAATCGCGATCACAAACATCGGTTCCGTGAAGTTGCGGCCATCAATGTAATCAGTCGCGGCTTTGAAGCCACCAGAGAAAAAGAGATAAGCCAACAGCACGCCGGACCAAAGCCCGAAGACTGCTTCAACTTCCCCCAGCAAGTGAAAAAGCCCCTTGTGCGAGGGGTGGTGGTGGCCGTACGACGCAATCTTGGGTGCGAGAAAAGTGTGCGCGATTGCGAGTGCGAACAGCACCGCCGCAACGAGTTCGTGAGAAGTGGCTGTCATGGGTGGGTCATTTCCTAAGAATGGCGTTCGGTGCTCGTACCAAACGCTTACAAAGTATCGCCAGCATTGTAAGCAGGCCATGAAACTCAGCGCCGCCGCGGGAAACCCCTAGCGCTGTCAGTCGCTCGCATACATACAATACTGCCAAGGCCAAGTTCGGCTGTCGCTGTATTTCGGGGCGTCGCGTCAAGCGGCAATTCCACTTTCAAAAATCGACTCATCAGGAGAGACTATGCAACGTCGTGATTTTCTATCTAAAGCAGCCGCCACGGCCGCAACCGGTGGTGCCGTTCTGGCAGCCCCAGCGGTCATCGGCCAATCGCCCGCAGTCCGTTGGCGTTTGACCTCGGCGTTCCCTAAGTCGCTCGACACGATTTACGGCGCAGCTGAGGTGTTCGCCCAGCAAGTCTCGAAAATGACCGGTGGCAAGTTCCAGATTTCGGTTCACGCCGCTGGCGAAATTGTTCCGACACCAGGCTTGGTTGACGCGGTGCAAAACGGCACTGTTGAGGCAGGTCACACCGCGCCTTACTACTACTTCGGCAAAGATGACACGTTTGCGCTCGGTTGTGCCATCCCATTCGGCCTCAACAGCCGTCAGATGACTGCTTGGCAGTACGAGGGCAACGGCCTGAAGCTGATGCGCGAGTTCTACGCGAAGTACAGCATGATCAGCTTCCCGATGGGCAACACCGGCGCACAGATGGGCGGCTGGTATCGCAAAGAAATCAAATCGGCCGCTGACTTCAACGGCCTGAAGTTCCGCGTCGGCGGCTTCGCCGGCAAAGTGTGTTCACGCCTTGGCGCTGTGCCACAGAACATTCCAGGCGGCGAGATTTATCAAGCACTGGAAAAAGGCACCATCGACGCATGCGAGTGGGTTGGCCCGTACGATGACCAGAAGCTCGGCTTCAACAAAGTGGCACCACACTACTACTACCCAGGTTGGTGGGAAGGTGGCCCGCAGCTCGACCTTTTCGTCAACCAAAAGGCCTACGACGCACTCACCCCTGAGTACAAAGCGATCGTTGAGAATGCCGCAGCTTACGCTCATACCGAAATGCAGGCTCGCTACGACGCGCGCAACCCAGCCGCGTTGAAAACGCTGGTCGCCGCCGGCACGAAGCTGCACCGCTTCCCGAAAGACTTGATGGACAAAGCGTTCAAAGAGTCCATGGATCTCTACGCCGAAACTTCAGCTAAGAATCCTGCGTGGAAAAAAATCTACGACGACTACTCCAAGTTCCGTGCTGATGCGAACCTGTGGTTCCGCTTCACAGAGATGAGCTTCGACACCTTCATGCAATCGCAGAAGCTGTAAACGCGACGATAGTTACTGTTACAACATGTGAATCCTCAGCCCGCACGGCGCAAGCCCTGCGGGCTTTTTTCTGGGTCCCGAACCGGTGGGACTTCGCCTTTTCCACGGCTTGCTAACCCACCATCGCGCGAGATAAGGGCACGTAAATCACCAACGCCAATCGCACACTATGTAGGCGACGACTTGGCGTCGCTCCGGGCCACGGGGAAGCGCGGCCGAGTCCGCGCCTACAAATTGGAAAACGTGACGTTCGCTATCCAAAGCGCGCATATACAACTAAAACGACTCGTTCGCGCCCAAGTATCGCCACGCGCCAATCGGCACGTCTCCAAGCTGAACATTGCCGATACGAATGCGCTTCAACGCCACGACATGCAAGCCGACCATGTCGCACATTTTGCGAATTTGCCGCTTCTTGCCTTCACGCAAGATAAAGCGAAGCTGGTCCTCGTTCTGCCACCACACCTTTGCCGGTTTCAGAGCTGCACCGTCAATCGACAAGCCATGATTAAGGAGCCTCAACTCAGCGTCAGGCAATCGCCCGCCACGCAATGACTGCACGCGAACGAGATACTCTTTTTCAACCAATGAGTTTTCGCCAATCAATTGCTTGGCGATGCGTCCATCCTGCGTGAGCACAAGCAGCCCCGTCGAGTCAATGTCGAGGCGACCTGCAGGCACCAAACTCTTAAGTTGCTCGCGGCGAAAACGAAGCGGCGAGGTATCGTCTCGCCACTGATTTTCCGGCCGCACGAGCACCACCGCAGGCTCGTAGCCATCTTCGGCCTGCCCACTCACGTACCCAATCGGCTTGTTGAGCAATACAGTCACTCGCTCCGCTTGCTCGTCGGTGGCTGCACGCTCGATAGTGATGACATTATGCGGCAGCACCTTTTGACCCAACACAGCCGGCACACCGTCAACGCGCACCCAACCGCGCTCAATCCATTCGTCGGCCTCACGCCGAGAAGACAGGCCCAACTCGCTCATGCGTTTGGATAATCGTATCGGGTCAGTCATAGCTACAAAGTCCACAAGCGCAGTTGTCGGCGCAGAAAAGAAGAAGGCACCCGAAGGTGCCTTGCCGAAGCATTCGGTCTAGTGAATGCTACTTCTTCGGCTCGTCTTTCTTCATCGCATCAAGCACGGCTTTCATCGGATCGTCAGCTTTAGCATCTGGCGCGGCGGCTGGCGCGGACGAATCACCACCAGATGGAGTGCCCGGCTTATCGAAGCCTTTCATCATGTCCGAATCGTTCTTCTGCGGCTGATCAGTCGGTTGTTGCTCGGGAGCCTCAATTTTCACTTTGTCCAAATCAACTTTCACGTCCTTGTCGAGACCGCTGGAGACGATTCCTGGGAACGCAATCACCAGACCAACCATCACAATTTGGATCAGCACAAAGGGCACCGCACCCCAGTAAATTTGCATGGTAGTCACTGGCTGCACCAACTTCTTGGTGACACGATCAACATACTCTTTGGTCGCCGCGACACTGCGTAAGTAAAAAAGCGCGAAGCCGAAAGGCGGATGCATGAACGACGTTTGCATGTTGATGCCGAGCAAAATTCCGAACCAAATCAGATCGATCCCCAGCTTCTCTGCAACCGGGCCTAGCAGCGGCACCACGATAAACGAGAGCTCAAAGAAGTCCAAGAAAAACGCGAGAACGAAGATCATGATGTTCACCACGATCAAGAATCCCACTTGACCGCCGGGCAAGCCGGTCAACAAATGCTCGACCCATTTCGGACCGTCAACCCCTTGGAACACGAGGCTGAAAATGGTGGACCCGATCAAGATAAACACCACGAAACATGAGAGCTTGACGGTGCTGTTGAGCGCCTGCTTCATGAGCGACATGCTCAAACGATTGCGCACCATCGCCATGATGATCGCGCCCATTGCGCCCATCGCACCGCCTTCGGTTGGTGTGGCGATACCAAGAAAGATTGTGCCAAGCACCAAGAAAATTAGCAGCAGCGGTGGAATCAAAACGAACGTCACGCGTTCGGCCATTTTGGAGAGCAGGCTCATGCGTGTAGCCTTGTTAATCACCGCAATGATGAACGCCAAGAAGACACCTACGCACATGGACACAACGATGGTTTCATCGAGCGCCACGGTGACCGGAGCTTTCCCCTTTGCCCATGCCAATACGTTGCCGTAATTTTTCCCAAAAATCACGGCGACAGTGGTGGACAGCACCACAAGAACAGCCAACGACGGTAAGCCCGATTGGCCGTTGGCCTCGCGGATTGTGCGCGCCTCCGGCGGCAACGCAGGTGCCCAAGCGGGCTTAAACATCGCAACACCCGCCACGTAAAGCACGTAGAGTCCGGTAAGGATGAAGCCGGGGATAAACGCGCCCTTGTACATATCTCCAACGCTGCGGCCAAGTTGGTCAGCGAGGATGATGAGCACGAGCGATGGCGGAATGATTTGCGCAAGCGTGCCGGACGCTGCGATAACACCACTAGCCAAGCGACGGTCGTACCCGTAGCGCAACATAATCGGCAACGAGATCAATCCCATCGAGATCACTGACGCAGCGACAACGCCTGTGGTGGCCGCAAGCAGTGCGCCAACGAAAATTACCGCGAACGCGAGTCCGCCGCGAATTGGCCCAAACAGTTGGCCAATCGTATCGAGCAAATCCTCTGCCATGCCGCTTCGCTCAAGTATTAAGCCCATGAGCGTAAAAAACGGAATCGCGAGCAGCGTGTCATTGCGCATGATTCCCAGAATGCGCTGCGGCAACGCCTGCATCAGCGCTTCTGGCAACACACCGAGTTTGATGCCGATGAACGCAAAAAAGAGTCCGCATGCGCCCAAACTGAACGCTACAGGGAAGCCTATTAGCAAAAAGCACACAAGCCCGAAGAACATGATCGGGGCGAAGTTAGCGATGAAAAATTCCATGATGTGTCAGCCCCAGTTATTTCGTTGGCATCGCGGCCGCTTCGGCGGCAGCTGCTTCCGCACGCTGGCGAATTGCTTCGGCAAGTTCTTCTTCGGAAGACTTTTCGCCCACCTTAAGGGTCGGGTCTGCGATGAGTCCTTTGAGAAATGCAACTCGTTTTATGAGCTCCGAAACCGCTTGCAGCAGCAGCAACGCGAAACCCAGCGGCAGCATCATGTAGATCGGCCAAAGTATGAGCCCACCGGCGTTGGCCGAGACCTCGCCCGATTGATAAGCCATTAAGAAAACGGGCATCGACAAACCAATGATCGCAACGCAAACCGGAATCAAGAAAAGCGTGAAACCCATGATGTCGATCCACATTTGGCCGCGCTTAGAGAAGCGTCCCGAGATCACGTCAATACGTACATGCTCGTTGTTGAGTAACGTGTACCCCGCCGCCAAGAGAAAAGACGTTGCGAACAGGTACCACTGAATTTCAAGAAACGCGTTCGACCCCACGTCGAAAATTTTTCGTGCAATCGCGTTGACGCAGCTGATCACCACCGACGCAAGAATGAGCCATTTCATCAAAGAGCCGAGCATCGTGCTGCATCGGTCAATGAGCTTGGATATAGACAGTAAGACCTGCATTCTGTAACTCCCCGTTTTCGATAACTCTAAGGATTTTTCACGAAATTGATGCACTGCAATACGGAGTTAACCCGCGTTGACAGGAAAATTTTTCATGCGTCACGTGAACATCGAAACGGTCGTTTGTTTTTTACACACCGACACGCATTTCGCGATCATTTAGCTGCCAGCAATTTGCATCGATTCGATGAGCATCGAGCCAACAAGCTTCGAGCCGCGTCGATCAATGTCGTCGCCAATGGCCACGATGCGCTGATACAAGTCAATGAGATTACCCGCAATCGTAATTTCACCGACGGGGTACGCGATCTCGCCGCCTTCCACCCAGAAGCCCGCTGCGCCGCGCGAATAGTCTCCAGTGACAGGGTTCACGCCCTGCCCCATCAGCTCCGTCACGATAAGCCCGCGCCCCATTTGTTTAGCGAGCGTGGCGGTGTCGCCTTTGATGGTTGGGCTGATTAACAGGTTGTGATTGCCACCGGCGTTTCCCGTGCTTTTCATGCCGAGCTTGCGCGCGGAATACGCCGACAAAAAGTAGCCGCGGACAACGCCGTTTTCAATAATGGCGCGACGCTGACACGCAACACCTTCGCCGTCGAACGGTGAACTCGCGTAGGCCTGTTTGACGAAGGGATCGTCCACGATATTGAGGAGCGAGGCGAACATCGGCTTGCCCATGCTGTCGAGCAGGAACGATGTCTTGCGGTAGAGCGAGCCGCCGAACAGCGCGCTGATCGCGTGGCCGATGAAGCCCGCCGCGAGTTGAGGCGTGAAGATCACCGGCGCGTTTTGCGTCGGGATTTGCCGCGCGCCGAGCCGCGCAACGGCGCGCTCACCCGCTTTGCGTCCAACGCTTTCGGCGGACTCGAGCGCACCGGGCACGCGGTGCGAGGTGTACCAATCGTCGCGCTCCATTTCTTCGCCTTCCGAGGCAACCATCGCGCAGCCGATGTAGTGCGCGCTGCCCATGTAGCCGCCGCAAAAGCCGTGCGAGTTGGCGTACACAAATTCCGATTCGCTCACGCTGACCGACGCGCCTTCGCTGTTGTCGATGCGCTCATCCACCGCAAAACCGGCGTCTTCACAGCGCTTAGCGATCTCGATAGCTTGAGCGGCGTCGAGCGCCCAAGGGTGATAAAGATCTAGGTCGGGCAAAGGAAGGCTCGCCATGACGTCTGCATCGGCCAAGCCTGCGAACGGGTCTGGACTGGTGAATTTCGCGATGGTGAGCGCTTTGTCGACCGCAGCGTTTACGGCGTCCGTTGAGAAATCGCCGGTGCTGGCGTTCCCCTTGCGGCCTTGGACGTACACCGTAACACCTAGGCTTTTGTCGACGTTGTGTTCCAGCGTTTCCAGTTCGCCCAAGCGCACCGTCACGTTCAGACCGTTGCCCTGCGTGGCCTCGGCCTCCGCTTGGTCGGCACCGCCGCGTTTGGCGCGCTCCAGCGCGGAGAGCGCAACGTCACGAAGCGCATCGGAGGATAGGGCAAGGGACATACACACAACCAGTCAGGCAAGAGGCGAAAGCATAGCCGACCGAGGTGTCGCCTTGCTGCGCTTTAGTGCGCTCGATTCTGGCGATTAGCGAGCAAAACGCCGTATGCGGCAAAATTGCGTGATGGCACGCCCCCCAAAAATTCCACGGCCCGTCGACGACGGCCCGTCCAAGACTCAGCTCAAAAAGGAGATGCAAGACCTGCAGGACCTTGGCGAGACACTCACCACGCTCTCGAAAGATCAGCTAGATCAGCTCGAATTGCCTGAATTTTTGCGCGACGCGCTCGACGAGCTTGAGAACGTTGGCAAACACGAAGCCAAGCGTCGCCACATGCAATACATCGGCAAACTGATGCGTGAGGTCGATCCCGAGCCGATCCGCGCGCAGATTGACCGCTGGGAAATGGGAACGCGCGCCAATAAAGCCGCGTTCAAAGCTTCCGAGCGCTGGCGTGATCGCTTAATCGCCGAGCCCGATACGCTCACCGAGTTCATGACCGCGCAGCCCGACGTTGACCGTGCCGCGCTGCTCACGCTCATCGAACGCGCGCGGCATCAAGCAGCCAATGGCGATGCGCCGGCCGCATCGCGCCAAGTGTTTCGCGTGGTGTACCGGGCACTGTTAAAGGTTTAGCCGCGCAACGTCGAGGAACACCGAATGTTCGATCCAGTAAAAATCGGCCTTGTCTCCATCTCTGACCGCGCTTCAACCGGCGTGTACGAGGACAAAGGCATTCCTGCGCTGCAAGAGTGGCTGGCCAGCGCGATTCAAAATCCCGTGACGTACGCGACGCGCCTCATAGCCGACGAGCAACCGACCATCGAATCCACGCTCGTTGAATTGTGTGACGTCGAACGCTGCGATCTCGTGCTTACAACTGGCGGCACAGGCCCGGCGCGGCGTGACGTGACGCCGGAGGCGACGCTCGCGGTGGCGCACAAAGAAATGCCCGGCTTCGGCGAGCAGATGCGTCAGATCAGCTTGAACTTCGTGCCGACGGCGATTCTGTCGCGGCAGGTCGCTGTGATTCGCGGCAAAACGCTAGTCATCAACTTGCCCGGCCAGCCGAAAAGCATCAAAGAAACGCTCGAAGGCTTGCGCGACGGAGACGGCAAGTCGGTGGTGCACGGCATTTTTGCGGCCGTGCCGTACTGCGTTGATCTGATCGGCGGCGCGTACATCGAAACCAACGATGCGGTGTGCAAAGGCTTCCGCCCCAAGAACGCGGTGCGTGTTCGTAGTTAATATACAGCTTTTTGCGTTCAGCGACCGCCAGGCGGTCGTTTCATCGCATTTTTTCGCTTAGTCGACTAATAGGATAATTTCGCCGCAACCGCCACCTGGCGGTCGCTCAGCGAGAAAAGCTGTTAGCGCCAGTGGCCTGGGACCCAATGATGACCACGCTGGTCACGGCGCCAGTGTCCCGGCACCCACTGTGTGTGGCCGTGCGCCGGACGCGCCCAATGACCGCGCGTCCACGTGTAGTCGCGCCCCGTCCAGTGCCAGTAGCCGCCAACCCAGACATGGCCCGCGCCCGGCGACGGCAGCATCTGCTCGCTGTAAGGCGCTGGCGGCGCACGATCCACGTAGATCACTGGGCCGCTGTTGACGTAAGCCGGGCCGGGCACACGAGCGGCGACTACGCAGCCGGTCAAGGTGATGGCAGCCGCAGCGCCAGCCAGCGCGGTGACGAGAGACAATTTGGAAAAACGCATAGGGCCTCCTAGAGAATTTATGTGCAACCGACTTGCGCCCAACGGCCCAACATCGACAGAAGTTGACGCAAGGCGCAGAACTTACGATTGTTTACATCTTCTGCGACAGTCTAACGAAGCCACTCAAACGCGAAAAACCGACGCAGTATCTTCAATCCCACCGCCGCTTGCTGACGTTGTAGGCGACGACTTGGCGTCGCTCCACTGCATCTAGTGCGGCCTAGGCAGCGCCTACATTAATCCATCATCAGCGCGATGCACCGCTGCGCACTCGAAACGCCGCGATCAACAAGCTTGCCAGCAAAAGGGCCGCCAGCGCGTTATGCGCTGTGGCCAGTAGCAGCGGTTGCGCCCACAACACGGTGCTGATGCCAACCGCGATTTGCGCCAGCAGGATGACTTTGATGAACAGGGCATGAGGTTTCAGCGACGCGTCCGCGCGCATCAATCGCAGCGCCGCGACCACCACCGCCACGGTCACAACGATTGCGCCCAAGCGATGCGCCCAGTGAATCGCCCGCAGCGCCTCAATCGACAAGAATGTGCCGTCTGGGTTTCGGCCCAACGCACGCATCCACGTAAAACCCTCGCTCAACGCGAGCACTGGTGCGTAGCTGCCGTTGCAGGCCGGGAAATCGCCACACGCGAGCACCGCGTAATTGGTGCTCACCCAGCCACCTAAAAATATCTGAGCGGTCACCGCGATCAGCGCGCACCACACCGCCACGCGCACGCCGCTTGTCACCGCCACTGCGCGCGCCTTTGGGTCGCCCACGCGCGCGCGCTCAATCATCCAAAACCAAATCAACAATCCAAACAGCAACATGCCGCCCATCAAGTGCGTGGTCACCACAATCGGCATGAGCTTTAACGTCACCGTCCATTTGCCAAACAAACCCTGAGCCGAAACAACGATTAAGAGCAGCAGTGGCCATCCCCAACCCACGGGTGCCACCGTTTGGTCGAGCAAAAATCTCGCCCGCGTGAAGCGCGCGACGAGCGAACGGACGAACATCACCAGTATCAGCGCGCCGATGAACGAGGCGACGTAGCGGTGCACCATCTCAATCCACGCTTTGCCGTGGCTTACGGGGCCGTGCGTACCGCCTTGCTCGGCGATTGCCGCATTAATTTGAGTGGTCGCCGTAGCGGGCAACATTTGGCCGTAGCAACCAGGCCAGTCCGGGCAACCCAAACCACTGTCAGTGAGGCGAACGAATGCGCCAAACGCAATTAAATCGAGAGTCAGAAATGCGGTCACGGCCAGCAATTTTCCCCAGCGCATTCGCAGCCCCATCCACAAGGCCAGCGCGAGCATCACGAGCCAGATAATCGCGTTGACGGTAGAGAGGGAAAATTGCCAGAGAATCGGAGCGGCGGGATCAGGCATGAAGCGGAATGTCCAGTGGCGGTTACAGCGTGTCGTTACGTCTGATTTTAGGCGCTGTGCCTTTAGCAACCATTACGGCGCACGAGGATCAGAGTAAGACTTGTAGTGAAAACGTTTTGCGACGTACATAGCATCATCTGCCGCTCGCAATGCCGGCTCCAGCGCC
This sequence comes from Burkholderiales bacterium, assembly GCA_017989135.1. Taxonomy (GTDB): domain Bacteria; phylum Pseudomonadota; class Gammaproteobacteria; order Burkholderiales; family Casimicrobiaceae; genus Casimicrobium. The sequence goes on along the minus strand of JAGNQL010000001.1, from coordinate 119,683 downwards.
CCCGCGCGCTCGCAAATCGCCGTGCCAATCGCCACCGACAATCGCGGCCCTTGATAAAACTGATTGTTCATGTCGACCACAAGCTTCACGCTCTCCACCAACGCGGCGAGCTCAGCCTCGCCGTGGCGCGGTAAGAGGCACACGAATTCGTCGCCACCAACACGCGCGGCCAACGTGTTTTCGCCCAACGCCTTCTTGAGCGCCTCACCGGCTCGTCGCAGCAGCGCGTCGCCCGCCGCGTGGCCGTATTCATCGTTAACGAGTTTCAAGCCATTGAGATCAACCGTCAACACGCCTACGGGAAACGGCCCGCGTCGATTGAGGCGCGCAATTTCGTCGTCGTAGAAAGCTCGGTTTCTAAGCTTGGTGAGCGCATCGTGTTTACCCAAAAACTCAAGATACGCCTCCGCCTTTTTGCGCGCGCTGATGTCGGTGAGTGCCACTTGAACCAGATCCCAATTCGCTTCGTGGCCAGGCAGCACGGCCCACTGCATATGCAGATGAATGGGGTCCCCTCGCAATGAATAATTAAGAGTTTCACGCGATTGAAACAGCGAGCCGTTCCAGCAATCGAGCAGTTGCTCGGCAAACGATCGCCCCATTTCATCGCGGAACACTTCGCCCAGTCGTCCGAGTAATTCGTCTTTGCTCCGTGCACCAAACATCGTCAGCGTCTGTTGGTTGACGTCGATGACGCGGATGCGCTCCATGCAAGAAGCAACAAACTCCGGATGAACGTCCACAAAGGTGCGAAAGTCGGTGATGCCCTGTGCCCGCACATCGTCTAGGAGTTCCTTCACGTCGCTGAAGTCTTCCACCCACAGCGAAACCGGAGAGAGTTCAAACAAGCCACGCGCATAAGCCTCGTTCACCGACGCGGCCGCCTGCGCATTCACTTGTGGCGTGAAATCTTCGATCGCCATCAGCATCCGATCCCACGGCCGCGCGACACTTTCCAAGCGATTCACGTTCAAGCGAATGTGTAGTTTTCGTCCGTCTACCGTGTAGTTAATCGTCTCGGTTTGGTAGGAATCGTGGTTCGCCCATAGTCGAGAGATCTCAGCGATGGCCGCCTCGGTGTTGGTATTGTCGAACAGCGAATTGCCCGCAGCGAGCAGTGCATTCAAATCTTTCGCTCCATACAGATCGAGCGTGCGTTGATTCACTTTGAGCACACGAATGCGCGAGAAATACTCGTTGATCGCATCGGGGTGGTCGCGCAGGTAAGCACCAATGTCTTCGACACCCAGCTCGCGCCACGACTGCAGCAGTTCATAAACACGACTGAAGTCTTCGAGCCACAGCGACACGGGCGCTAAGTCGAAGAGCGTGTCGTCCAGGCTTGCTTGGGCGTGAATGCTGGCCAACGCGCCAGATGCTGAGGGAGCGACGGAAGTGGCAGAAACGGTCATGATGCGCACCTTATTGATGGGCACAATCTTACCCGCGAAGGGACCGGTCGCGCGGCCTCTGCAACCAGGTCCGTCCTGAACTTGAAGCAAATTCATAGAATCAAGCTATGCGCTTAATTCGTCTCGCGAAAATAATTTCTGTCTTCCACCGCTTCGGGCTCGATGAGTTCGTGCTCAAGGACGCTTCAAACCCAATTCTGCGGGGCCTCGGCCGCGTATTGGGTAATCGCGAACATTCTGCGCCACGCGGCGCACGTTTGCGCGCGGCGCTCGAAGCGCTCGGCCCGATCTTTGTCAAGTTTGGGCAGGTCCTCTCCACACGCCCAGACTTGATTCCGCCCGACATCGCCTCCGAGCTTTCGTTCTTGCAGGATCGAGTACCGCCGTTTCCGCAGGAAGACGTGCGCAAAGTACTGGAAAGCGCCTACGGACGCCCCGTAGATCGGGTCTTTGCGAGCTTCGACTGGCAACCGGTGGCAAGCGCGAGCGTGGCGCAGGTGCACTTCGGAACGATACAGTTCAAGGTTGGTGACACGTTCGAGACGCGCGAAGTTGCTGTGAAAGTGTTGCGTCCGAATATCGAGCCAGTCATCGAGAGCGATTTGTCGCTGCTGCGAGTGTTGGCCGGATGGGTGAACAAATTCAGCGAAGGCGGACGTCGCCTGAAACCACTCGAAGTGGTCGATGAATTCGATAAATATTTGCACGACGAACTGGATTTGATTCGCGAAGCGGCCAACTGTTCGCAGTTGCGTCGTAACTTCACCGGATCGCCCTTGCTCTACATGCCCGAGGTGTACTGGGATTGGAGCGAAAAAACGGTGATGGTGATGGAGCGGCTGCATGCCACGCCGGTCAACCAAATCGAGAAATTGCGTGCGGCTGGCGTCGACATTAAAAAGCTCGCGCGCGATGGAGTTGAGATTTTCTTCACGCAAGTATTTCGCGATGGTTTCTTTCATGCAGACATGCATCCGGGCAATATCGCGGTGCGCACCGATGCGCCCAACATCGGGCAATACGTCGGCATGGATTTCGGAATCGTCGGCACGCTGACAGACACTGATCGCCGCTATCTTGCGGAGAACTTTTTGGCATTCTTCCGGCGCGATTATCGACGTGTCGCGAGCGCGCACATCGAGTCCGGTTGGGTGCCAGCGGGCACCCGCGTGGACGAACTGGAAAACGCGGTGCGCAGCGTGTGTGAGCCGATTTTTGATCGCCCGCTCGCTGACATTTCGTTCGGGAAAGTATTGCTGCGGCTGTTTCAAGTGTCGCGTCGATTCAACGTGGAAATTCAGCCGCAATTGGTGTTGCTGCAAAAAACGTTGCTCAATGTCGAGGGCCTCGGCAGGCAGCTTGATCCGTATCTGGACTTGTGGGCTACGGCGCAGCCGTTTCTCGAAAAGTGGATGCGCACGCAAATCGGACCGGAAGCCGTATGGCAACGACTGTTCGAGCAAGCGCCGTATCTCTCGTCAGCGCTACCGCAGATTCCACGTCTCGTGCATCAAGCGCTGGAGCGGCGCAACGACCCGCCCGCGCCTGTAATCATCAAAACGACATCGGTCTGGGCGAGCCTCTGGCTGGCGATCATCGCGTTTAGTTTGTTGGCAATTTTGGGCACGCTGTGGGTGCCATTGCTGCTCGATTGATGATTGCTGGGCAGAGGGCAAAAAGATGACCCCGCTCTCGCTCGATCAACCGTGGGGTCGTGGTTTTTCAGCGACGCATTCGCACGCGTTTGGTGATGGTCACGCGTTTCCACGCACATCGGGGAACGTACTTCCGCGCGGTCTTGGCCGCAGTTACGGCGACGTTTGCGTGAATGACGGCGGCACGCTGATGCACACATTTCGCCGCGATCGATTGCTGGCGTTTGACGACGTTCAAGGCCTCTTAACCTGCGAAGCGGGCGCTTCGCTCGCCGACATCGCGGAGACTATGCTGCCACGCGGTTGGTTTTTGCCCGTCGTTCCGGGTACGCGGTTCGTCACTGTCGGTGGTGCCATCGCCAACGACGTGCACGGAAAGAATCATCATATCTCCGGCACGTTTGGTCGCGCAGTTCAGAGCATCACGCTTCGGCGTTCGGACTCAGGTTCACACAGACTCGACGCCCCCAACCCGCTGCTCGCGCACACCATCGGCGGCCTCGGGCTCACCGGCTTGATCGAAGAAGTAACGCTACAACTTGGCCGTGTGCCGGGTCCAGGCATCGTGCAAGAAACCAAGCTGTTCGGCGGCAAAAGCGGTGACGGCGGAATCGACGATTACCTAGCGCTTGACGCCGAAAGCAAAGACTGGAATTACACCGTCGCTTGGATCGACACGATGGACGAGAACCTGCGCGGTGTGTTCTTTCGCGGCAATCACTGTGACGGTCCGGACGAATGGCGTACGCCAAACGCGACCAAGCTCACGCTGCCCATCGACGCACCACAATGGTTGCTCGGTCGCTGGAGCGCACGCGCATTTAACGCCGCTTACTACCGCGCGCAAGCATTGCAAACGGCTAAGCGCGCGACGATTCCGCTGTGGCAATTTTTCTTTCCACTCGATGCGGTGAACGCGTGGAATCGCGCGTACGGAAAACGCGGTTTTATTCAGTATCAATTCGTCGTACCCACCGATGCCGCTCGCGAAACAGTGCCGCGAATCTTGGCGCATTTGCGCGAGTCGAATGTGGCGAGCTATCTCGCGGTCATCAAAACGTTTGGCGACCTTCCCTCTCCGGGGCTCCTGAGTTTCCCTATGGCAGGCACGACTGTTGCGCTAGATATTCCAGCGCCGAACGACAACGATCGCCGTGCGCTGGATCGCGCCGATGCGATGGTGGCGGACGTTGGCGGACGCGTCTATCCCGCCAAGGACGCGCGAATGTCTGCAGCAATGTTTCAACGTTTTTTCCCACAATGGCGAGAGCTCGAAGCGATGCGCGACCCTATGATTTCGTCGAGCTTTTGGCGGCGTGTTACGCGTGAAGTTCAGTGAGCGGTGAGTTGTGAACAGTAAATACCTATGAAACTAGAGATCGTTGTTGTCGGTGCGACGTCTGCCGTTGCGCAAGCGGCCATTCGGATTTGGGCTGAGCGAAATGCTTCGCTCACGCTGGTCGGGCGGAATGCAGACGAGCTGGCGCGCATCGCCGCCGATGCACGCGTGCGTCGCGCTGCCGACGTTGTTGTCGTGGTCGGAGATTTGACGAACGCGGCGTTCATCACGACCACAGTCGCAGCATTCAATACGAACAGCGGCGCAACTGCACAAGCGCTCATCGCTCATGGCAGCCTCACCGATTCCGCGCTCGCGGACGTTGATGTGAATTACCTCGCCACCGAGCTCAACACCAATTTCGTGAGCGCGGCACTGTGGGCGCAAGCGCTCGCTGAACGCTTGTCACGTGCCGATTGTGGCGGCGGCACCGTCGCAGTCATCTCGTCAGTCGCGGGCGACCGCGGCCGCGGCAGCAATCACGCGTATGGCGCTGCGAAAGCAGGATTGACCGCGTTTTGCTCCGGACTACGCGCGCGGATGCACGCGCGCGGGGTACACATCGTCACGATCAAACCAGGGTTCATAGATTCGCCGATGACAGCGCACATCGCAAAAAAAGGCGCGCTCTGGGCATCACCCGAAACCGTTGCCAAAGGCATCGTGAACGCCATCGACAAGAATCGCGACGTCGTCTATCTGCCCGGTTTTTGGCGCGTCATCATGCTCATCATTGCGCATGTGCCCGAGGCGATATTCAAGCGATTAAAGTTTTAACAGCTTTTTCGCGTATGCGACTAGCGGGCGGCGTTTTCCGATGCATTTTCTGTAAAGTCAACAGTATTAAGAATAGGACTGCAAACGCCACCAGGCAGTCGCTAGAGCCGAAAAGCTGAAAGCTCGCCGCTCACTGCTCACCGTCCCAACAGCGCCGCCAACTCCGCGTCATCCTTGCGCGCTTCATCCAGCAGCCACTCCCGAAATAACGCGATGTGCGTGCGCTCACCGCTGCCGGCGGCCGTGTTCGGGGTGAGCAGGTAGTAGCCCCATTCACTGGTGATTGACGGACCGAATGGCACCACGAGCCTTCCCGCGCGTACGTCGAGCAAGGCCAGCGGCGCGAGACTTAGCGCGACGCCGAGGCCATCAACGGCCGCGTCAAGCGCCAGCACCGCGTGGCTGACGTGCACCACCCGCTTGGCAGACGCAAACGCGCCAGGGCTTGCGTGCTCGAACCACACGTTCCAGTTCGACGTGTCACCGCTGAAAAAAGGCGTGTCATCGTGCAAAAGCGTTTGGTGTCGCAGATCATCCGGATGTTTCAGCGGATGCTTGCCCTTCAATAGTTTCGGCGCACAGAACAGAGCAAGTTGCGGCGAAATGAGCGGCTCCACGCGATAGCCCGGATAGTCGCCCCGCCCAAACGCAATGGCCACGCCTTGTCGCTCCTCGGCTGCGGCGTCGCCCCCCGCTGGCGCGCCGCGCCCAGCGCCGTCACGTTCAATCAAATTTTCCGCTGCCGAGATGCGCACATCAATTTCAGGATGGCGCTCCATAAAAGTATGCAAACGGGGCAGCAACCAACGCGCAGCAAACGATGGCGCGACGGCCACATCGAGCCGATTCGGCTCAACCGATTGGCGTAACGCATCCACCGCACTGGCCAACTGCTCAAACCCGCGCTCCAGGCCCGGCAACAAGCTCGCGCCCCGCGGCGAGAGCGCCAAACCGTTGGCAAAGCGCCGAAACAGGGCAATGCCCAGCTCCTCTTCCAACGCTTTCACTTGGTGGCTTACGGCGGCCGGCGTGACGTGCAGCTCCGCCGCAGCCTTTTTGAAGCTGCTGTGGCGAGCAGCCGCCACAAAGGCGCGCAACGCGTTAACCGACGGAAGACGTGAGTTCACAAGTGTGGCGGCCGTTAGGCCTAGTTTTTCTAATGCTAGGAGTATAACTTCTCGTTTGCTGCAACGCAGCAGGCGCAATAGCATGTCTTCACGGTAGCGCATCACCGTAACCTAGTAATTCAACGCAAGCGTCGCTTATGACGCACCGCGTCAAAGGAAAGTCACCATGATCTCCAAAGCCCAGTTCGACAGCATCCAAATGAACGCGTCGACCCGCCGCATCGCAGAAGCTGAGATGGCCGCCGCCGAGTCGTTCGTCGAGACCTATTTCGCAATCGCAACACGCATCGCCGCGTTCTTTGGTGCGAAATCGTCAGCCGCGAAATCCCCGTACCAGTCGCAGGCACCGCACCGCGCCTAATTCGCGCCTCGCGCCCCCGAAAAAAACGCGCCAATCGGCGCGTTTTTTTATGAGTGCGAGGCCGACACTCATCACTGCAAATGCAGTGATCCGCCCGGCACGTCAAGTGCGATTTCGCTAATCGGTCGAAAGGTTGCACCGTCCGCTCGCCATACGCTGGCCGGCTTGCCCGTCCCGACGGAGAGTGTCCACAATTCGCCAAACGGCGCAGACGTGCGAAAAACCAGCTGTGTGTCTATTCCATTGAAATGCTGCGGAAACGCCCCATCCCAACTTTCAAGTGGAGAGTTGGCAAAATAGTGTTTTGCTTCGGTCAGCGGACCTGTCGTATCAACGAGTCGCCCCTCACGATACCGGAGCATGAAGTAGCCTACCTTAGGCGGACCAACGTCGTACTGCGTCCTCAGAAGTGCGAGAACATCCGACTCGGTTCGCGCGAACGCAAACGCCCGGTAGGTACCACCCTCAGGGCGATTGGGCAACATGGATGCATCAGGGCGCGCAACGTAGGTCGTAAACGCCAAGGTGTCGAGCTGATAGCGCGCGACATCGCTGGCGTATCGCTGCTCAAGGTTAGACCGCCCGTAAATCGCATCGCCCATCACAATGCCACTGGAAAAAACAATCGCCTCACCAGCCGTTAAGGCGCGATTCGTCAGGTCGTTCAGAACGCAATAGTCGCCCGTCGATTTTGGTTCGATCGAGTAACTCGTAAGAACGGTGTCTGGAAACACGGATGCGACGTAGGTGAACGTGCTGACGTAGAACATGCACGTCGAACTACCAATGTACTTCGCGTTTACCTGAAAAGCCTGGGCGCCCAAGCTTGTCTTCGCTACCGAACGGTTGGCTGTTGGGTCGAACCATTGAAGACTCGCCTTTCCAGAGGCATCGGGGCCTGCAAGTAAGAGCAATCGGCTGCGCACATCGAAATGCACATCCGTAAATGTTCCCGGAACGTTGAGGTAGCGCGCGGTGCCGGTTGCAACGTCTAACTCCATGACGTTTTCAATTGCACGCGTTGTCTCGATCACAGACAAGCGTTGCAAAAGTTGTTCGGGCGTTAAGTACAGGTACGGCCCGTTCTCCTTGCGTGTTCTCAATGTCGTAGCGCGCACCAAATAAATTTTTCCGCGTATCGGATCAAAACCAGTTCTCGTCTGCCAATCACTTTCGCCGCGCAGGGGATCAATCCAATGTGTGCTGCTCAGCGTTTGCGTGCTGATGATCTGTGCTATCGGCGCTCCCGATGCGTCCGGCACGATAACTTCATCTCGGGCGACCGAGGCGCGACCGGCAACGATCACTGATGTTCTCGGGCGTGGCGTCTTCGGTACACACATCACCACGCCCTCGTAACGCCAGCCTGCGTTACTCGCCAAATAATTGGCGAGCCCAACGTCGGTGCCGTAGATGTGATTGCCGGAGACGTGGCGACGCGCGCCTTCGTTATACGCGCGGTAAACCGGCGCTTCACTCTGGCCACACGCCGCAATTTGTGTATTTGTCTCGCTTGGCAAACTCACATAGAAATCATCGCCCTCAAAGACGAACAACGGGTCGCGCTTGAATTGATCGCACTCTGCGGGTTGCGCTGAGTAGAAGTGCGTCGCGAGCGTTGGCAAGTAAAAGCGGCAGACGGCGACGGCACCGGGAGGGGCACTGTCTGCGGCGTACGCTCTGAACACATACAGCGGCTTCCACGCCATTTGCGGATTGGCGGCAAGGTAGGCCTTGTCGGCTGGGCGCGCGGTCATGAAGTAGCGAAACTCCCCGGGAAACGCCGTGGTGTTTTCGTAAACCTGCACGTCTACCAGTTCTGAAGTCTGTGCAGCGGCGAGTCCATTCAGGCAAATGCTCGCTGCGAGACAGCAAGCGAGCGCAACGCGTCGAATAAGGTTGATCTCGGGTGGCATGATTTGACTCCAGTTCGGTTCGATTGTGTGCGCCTAGCGTTTGGTGATAGCGAGCGCTAGCAAAGTTCAGTATCGCACCACATTGCGATTAACCGCGTTGCGCACGATCAGCCCAAACCGAAGTGACCGATTCCACACACAGCTATTTCGAATTAACCACCGCCGGGTGGCCGTTTGACAACAGTTTTTCTACTTATCGACTTTTCTGAAAACAGCTGCTAGCGGCCGTATAGCAGCCGCTCGGCCATAAAAGTCATCGCAACGCTGTTGCTGCGGGTCACCGCTAAGCCTCTGACCCCAAAAAATGATGCACATGCCCGTGGTGGTTGGCGATCACTTGTGGCGCGAGCGAACCAACAAGCATCCCGACGAGCGAAGCAATGAGCCCCGCCAATTGCTGCGGAAACGCCTCACCCCAGCCTGGGACTAAATAGACAAGCAGCCATGTCCCGAGGCCTAGCACCACGCTCGCAATCGCCCCTTGCGTAGTCGCGCGCTTCCAGTAAAGCCCGAACACCAAGGGGACGAACGCGCCCACCAGCGTAACTTGATACGCGCCCGACACCATGTCGTAAATTTTTGTGCCGCGCGTGGCCATTGCGTAGGCAAGAACGAGCAATGAAAACACGAGCGTTGAAACGCGCATGGCCTTCAACGTCTGTGCGTCGGTCATATGCGGACGGAAGTGTTTGTATACGTTCTCAACAAAAGTCACGCTCGGAGCCAACAGCGTCGCCGATGCGCAAGATTTGATGGCCGACAGCAGCGCGCCAAAAAAGATCACCTGTGCGACGAATGGCATGTGCTCCATGACGAGTGTCGGCAGGATTTTTTGCGTATCGCTCTTGAGCATTTCCGCGGCCTTTTCGGGCATGATGATGACTGCGGCGACCACCAAAAACATGGGCACGAACGCAAATAGCAGGTAGAGCACGCCGCCAATCACCGGCCCACGCGTCGCAGCCTTGATGTCTTTGGCGGACATCACGCGCTGAAACACGTCCTGCTGAGGAATAGAACCCAACATCATCGTGATTGATGCCGCGAAGAAAAACATCACGTCTCTGAACGACGGTTCTGGCAAGAACCGAAACATCTCTTTGCTCTGCGCGTAAGCGATTACTTTGTCAGCACCACCTGCCATATTGCCGGCCATTACCGCGATGATCGAGAGGCCAACGACGAGCACAATCATTTGAAGAAAATCGGTGAGCGCAACACTCCACATTCCACCAAACAAGGTGTACACGAGGATCGACGCAACGCCTATCACCATGCCCCACTCAAACGAGATGCTGCCCGCCGACAAAAGGTTGAACACCAATCCAAGTGCAGTCACCTGCGCCGCCACCCAGCCGAGGTAGGACAACATGATGATGATTGAGCACAAGATTTCCACCGCTTTACCAAAGCGCTGGCGGTAGTAATCGCTGATCGTTAAGAGCGTCATTTTGTAGAGCTTGGCGGCAAAAAACAGCCCCACAAAAATCAAGCAAAACGACGCGCCGAACGGGTCTTCCACCACCGTACCCAGATTGCCCTGCACGAACTTTGCACCGATACCGAGCACCGTTTCACTACCAAACCACGTCGCGAACGTGGTCGTGACAATCATGATGAGCGGCAAATGGCGACCCGCGATCGCGTAGTCCGCCGTGTTTTTCACCCGTTTGGCAGCCCACAAACCAATGCCAATCGTGACCAGCAAATAGAGAAAGACAAAACCGAGCAGCATCCCGAAACCCTCGTTTCCGTTTGAATAATTAGCGTACGCGCATGCGGTTCGTCGCAAGCGCTGATTTTTTTACAGCCGCGAGTTTAAGCGAACCTGCGCCACTATAATTCCCGCTGGCATGCCAAAAACATGCCAATACACGCTAGGGGTGCTGGAGCTCATACTTCTTATGGGCCTCGGCTGAGATAACACCCTGGAACTTGATCAAGGTAATACTTGCGCAGGGAAGCGTCGCCGAACTTATCCGCCCTCGTGGTCGGACGTGTCTGTGCCTCACCCCTGCCGTCGATTGAAGGAATTTCGATGGCTCTGACTCTGAAACCAATCGTGGCTGCGCTTGCGGCCATTTCTGCTGCGTCCGCAGCGTCCACTGCGTTCGCGCAAAGCCAAGCGGCGGCGCCGCAACGCGTTGAACCGATCACGGTCACCGCGAAATCGGCGCCGATTCTCGACGCTGAAAACGCGGACGTCGGCGGCTTTAGCACGCCGCTCGCCAAGACGCCGCAAAGCATCACAGTGATTGGCGCGGACCTTCTGGCGAGCACCGGAGCACAAACGCTCTCACAAGTGTTGAAGCTCGACGCATCACTTGCCGACGCATACAACACGACGGGCTACATCGAGAGCTTGTCAATTCGTGGTTTTTTGCTCGATCAAGCGGGAAACTTTCGGCGCAACGGATTGGCCACCTCGAACTACGCGCCGATCGCGCTCGAGAACAAAGAGCGCATTGAGATTTTAAAGGGCGTCGCGGGCATGCAGTCGGGTGTGTCCGCGCCAGGCGGTTTGGTGAATTACGTGACCAAAGTGCCGCTCAAAGAATCATTCACGTCGGTGAATGTCGGCATGGACGAGCGCGGCGGCGCCAAGGCGCATGTGGATGCGAATGCGCAAGTCGCCAACGTGGGCGTGCGTTTGAACGTGGCGGCTGAACGCCTGCACACGCAGTTTGATCGCGCAGATGGTTCGCGTCAATTCGTGAGCCTCGCGCTCGCCACCAACTTGTCCTCGCAAACGTCGCTATCGGCCGATTTCGAATATCACCACAAATCGCAACCTTCGGTGCCGGGGCTTGGCCTCTTGGATGCCGATGGCGACGGCGCGGGCGACACGCTGCCCCCCGTCAAGGAGCGCTTGAACCTGAACAATCAATCGTGGTCGCAACCATTTCAAGCGACGACAACAACCGCTGAAGTTGCCATCAATCATCGCTTCAACGCCGACTGGCAAGGTCGAATTTCCGCGAACCTGCAGCAGAGCCGCATCAATGATCGCCTCGCATTTCCAGATGGTTGTAGCAACGCGACAAACTATGTGTATCCGGGCCTGTGCGCCAATGGCGATGTCGATGTTTACGATTTTCGGAGCGAGAACGAGAAGCGAAGAATCTCGAGCTGGGACGCGCACGTCGATGGCAAGTTCAGCGCTGGCGGCGTGCGGCACACAGCACGATTCGGTTTGACGGGTCGCCGTCTGACGAGCGATCTGCCGCCGCTTCAGGCGTACAACTACGTGGGCTCTACCAACATTTACGTTCCCACGATTTTGCCGTCGGATAGTACGCAGTTGGAACTAAACACCAACACGCGTGAGCGGGCGATTGAAGGCTACGCGAGCCTGCAATCGACGATCACAACGAGCGTGCAATCGTTCGCCGGCGTGCGAGTGTCGCGCCTTAATCGGAGCAGCGAGAGGAGCGATGGTTCGCGCGCGGTGTCGTATGAACAAACGGTGACCACGCCGTGGGCCGGTGTGTCATGGTCGCCGTCGACTTCGGCGATGCTCTATGCGTCTTGGGGCCAAGGTGCGGAGCTAGAAGTCGTGCCCAACCGCGCATCGAGATTTACGAACTACGGCCAAAGCTTGCCTGCGCTTAAAAGCGAGCAAACGGAAGTGGGCATCAAGTGGCAAGCCAACGCGCGCACGCTCGTAACCGCCGCATTGTTCAATATCGAAAAACCCTATGCGGATGACGTTTACGCGAGCGCTGTGCCCACGCGCATTGCCGGCGGCAAAGAAGCTCGACATCGCGGCCTTGAGTTGGCAACAACCGGCCGAGTAACCGACGCGCTCTCGATTCAGACGAGCCTCACAATGCTCGATGCGAAATTCACTAAGGCCGTCGATTCAGCGCTCGTTGGACAGCGGGTCACCAACGTGCCACGCACCAAGGCATCTGTGTTTGCGGACTACAAAGTTTCAGCATTGCCGGGCTTTGCCTTGAACGCATTGGCCACATACGAAAACGGAAAAACTGTGACGTCCGACGGCAGCGTGACGCTACCAAGCGCATGGCAGCTTGACCTCGGTGCGCGGTATCAGGTCAAGCTTCTGGGCAAGTCCACGCTGTGGCGCTTGAATGTCGAAAACCTGACCAACCGCAGCTATTGGCGCGAGGCACCAACGCAGTATTGGGGCGGCATTTATTTGTTCCCGTCGACGCCGCGCACAACGCGCTTAAGCGTCGCGCTCGACTTCTAATCCATGCTCGCCACTGCATTCACCTTACTCGGCGCCGCCGTCACGTGGCTTGAGGTGATCGCGTTCGTGCTCGCGCTGGCGAACATCACCTGCAACGTGTTCGAGATTCATTGGGGGTGGCCGCTCACCATCGTCGCAAGCATCCTGTATGCGTGGCTTTTCTATGCGAGCAAACTCTACGGCGATGCAAGCGTGAACGTTTTCTTTGCGGTCACCGCGGTGTGGGGTTGGTGGCAGTGGCTGCGCGGTCATCGCGGCGACTCGGCCGCGCCGCTGACCATCGCGCGGCTTGACACTACGGGATGGCGAAACCTCTTCGCGTCTTGGGCGGCGCTGTGGTTCACCTGCGCAATTTTGCTTCGGTTCATCACCGACTCCGACGTGCCGTGGGCCGATGGTTTCGTGACGGCGGGCAGCGTCGTCGGCACCGTGCTGCTCGCGCGAAAGTTCGTTGAAAACTGGCCGGTGTGGCTCATTGTGAACGCGGTGAGCGTTGGGCTCTTCGCTTACAAGGCGCTCTACCTCACGGCCCTCCTCTACGTCATATTCTTCGCGCTCGCTGTGTGGGGCTGGATCGGCTGGCGGCAGCGATTTCACGCAGCGAAATGACAGCGCCTTCGCCAAAACTCGTCTGCATCATCGGCGCAGAGAGCACCGGAAAAACCACGCTCGCGCAGCAACTCGCGGCGCACTTCCACGCGCCGTGGGTGCCGGAGTATTTGCGTGAATTTTGCGACGCGCATCAACGCACGCCGACGCAACACGAGCAAGCGTTGATTCTCGAAACACAGGTCATTCACGAGCGCGCCGCCTTCCTCGACGCCCAGCGCTGCGGTACGCCTTACGTTTTTTGCGACACCGCGCCGCTGCTCACCGCGATTTACAGCGATATCGTTTTCGGCGACGAAAGTCTGTACCCGCGTGCCCGCGAGCTGCACGCGCGCTACGCGCTGACGCTAAAAACAGCGACGGACGTTGCATGGTCGCCCGATTGGCAACGTGACGGCGAAGCTGCACGAGCGCTCGTGGACTCCGCGATTGACAAGGCGCTGGCGGCAGTTGGCGCGCGCGCGGCGGTTGTTACGGGCATCGGCGAGGCGCGCCTCGCGCGTGCGCTTGAAACGCTGGCGGCGATTACTTAGTTTGTGGCATTAGCTTTTTGGCTCTATCGACCGCTGGGTGGTGTTTACAGCGGCTTTTCGTTGCTTATCGACATATCAGGAAAATCGGCTAGAACGACCGCCTTTCAGCGGGCGAAGCCATAAAGCTGATAAGCCGAACGATGGTAGGCTCGGACTTGGCGCTGATCCCTCGTGGCGCGCAGCGACGCCAAGTCGTCGCCTACAACCTAAAACGAAGTCAGGCACGCAGTAGTGATGCGGATGCGCCTGTCGCGCACGCTACAGTTGCAATCTAGCGCCATCCAGTCGTTCAAACCTAAAAGGGCAAAATGACACGATGATCGAATCTTGGTTTCTTGGCGTTTTGCAGGCTTTGGCGTTGCCGAAGTTCGGCTTATCGACCGTCTTTGTCGTTGCGCTCGTTTCCGCGACACTGCTGCCGCTCGGCTCCGAACCTGCCGTGTTCGGATTGGTCAAGCTCAATCCAGAACTGTTTTGGCCCGCGATTTTGGTGGCGACGACCGGCAATGCGCTCGGTGGCGCGATCAACTGGTGGATGGGTTTTGGCGCGAAAAAGGCGTACGAAAACTATAAGCATTCGTCGGTGCAAGCCAAGGCGCTGGCGTGGCTGGAACGACTCGGCCCGAAGGCCTGCTTCTTTGCGTTTCTACCCATCATCGGTGACCCGCTCGCCACCGTTGCGGGGTGGCTCAAGCTTCCTTTTTGGCAGTGTTTTTTCTACGGCGCGCTCGGCAAATTTTTGCGCTACGTGATCATGACGGCAGGCGCGCTGTGGATTTGGCCAGGGCAGATCACGTTGTAGGCGCGGACTTGGCCGCGCTTCCCCGTGGCACGCGAGCGACGCCAAGTCGTCGCCTACAACCGGAACAGAGCGACGCGAAGTCGTCGCCTAGCTGCTCGCTAAACGACTACGCCTTCTGCGCGGCGGCGGTAATCGCATCCATCGTCGCGCCGGGAGTCAAATCTTGTGGATCAACTTTTAGTTCGATCACAACGGGCTTGCGTTTAGTGCGCGTGTGCACGAGCGCCGCCGCAAATGCACTGTCAAACTCAGCGTTCGTCGTGACCGTGAAACCCGCACCGCCAAACGCTTCGCCGTATTTTGCGAAGTCCGGATTTGCGAGCTGCGTACCGTACACGCGCGACGGAAACGTTTTTTCCTGATGCATGCGAATGGTGCCGTACATGCCGTTGTTGAACACGATGCAGATCGGCGCGCCGCCGAATTGGACGGCGGTAGCCAACTCCTGCGCAGTCATTAAAAAATCGCCGTCACCCGCGAAGTTAATCACTGTGCGTTCGGGCGCGACGATGGCGGCCATGACTGCTGCGGGGACGCCGTAGCCCATCGCACCGCTCGTCGGCGCAAGCTGCGATTTACCACAGGACTCAATGCCCGCGTACGGCCAAAAGCGGTGCGCCCACGTCGCGAAGTTTCCTGCGCCGTTGGTGATGATGGAATCGGCCGGTGCGAGCCGCTTGAGCGTCTGTACGACCTGCCAAAGGTTGAGTTTGGCGGGGGTTGCGCGGTTCTTGTAGAGCGGCGGTTCGCCACGCCACGCGTTCACTTCTGCGTTCACTGCGGTTGCCGTCGTTGCGCCTTTTGCGGAAGCGGTTGTACCCAACATCGCGCAGAACTCATTGACGCCAGACGCGATCATCAGCTCCGCTTGATACACACGCCCAAGTTCCGTGGGGTCGTTGTGCACATGAATGAGTTTTTGCTTCGGCACGGGCACATCAAACAAGGTGTAGCCCGAGGTCGTCATTTCGCCCAAACGTGCGCCGATGCACAGAACGACGTCGGCGTTCTTCACGCGCGCAGCGAGCTTCGGGTTGATGCCGATGCCCACGTCGCCGGCGTAGTTCGGATGCGTGTTGTCGAAACAATCCTGAAAGCGAAAGGCGCAGCCCACGGGCAAATCGTTCGCTTCAACAAACTCGCGAAGTTGCCGCGCGGCGTCTTTGCTCCAACCGAAACCACCCAAAATCACGAACGGATTTTTTGCGTTCGCGAGGAGTGATTTCATCTCGGCCATTTGCGCGACCGACGGACTCGATTGCACGGCGCGATACGCGCGCGCATCGGCCACCGTTGCGCTGCCCGACAACATGTCTTCCGGCAGCGCCAGCACCACGGGTCCCGGACGTCCGCTGGTCGCCGTTTGGAAGGCGTGCGCCATGTACTCCGGCACGCGCGCTGGGTCGTCAATCTGCGCCACCCATTTCGCCATCGGGCCAAACATGCGACGGTAATCCAACTCTTGAAACGCTTCACGCTCCACGAAATCGTTGCCCACTTGCCCGATCAACAGCACCATCGGCGACGAATCTTGATGCGCCGTGTGCACACCTATGGCCGCGTTGGTCGCGCCGGGACCGCGCGTGACCAAGCAGACGCCGGGCTTGCCGGTGAGTTTTGCGTACGACTCGGCCATGAACGCCGCGCCGCCTTCTTGTCGACAAATCACAAAACGAAAATCTTCACGGTGCGTGTAGAGGCCGTCAAGCACAGCGAGGTAGCTTTCGCCGGGCACGCCAAAGGCGGTATCAACGCCGTGCGTAATCAAAGCGTCGGCGACCAGTTGGCCACCGGAACGGGGGAGCAGGTTAGGAGGTGTCATAGCTGTAAGCTTACCTAATGAACAACACAGTAGCCGCGCCTGAATCCTCTTTTCGGGCGGATGCAACGACGATGGGCGTCGTTGGCCTCGCCCACGGCACCTCCCACTTTTTCCAAATTGTTTTGCCGACGGTGTTCCCCTGGCTGGCGAAGGATTTCGGGCTGACTTTTGCGCAGCTTGGGTCGGTCGCGACGGTGTTTTTTGTGATCTCTGCGACTGGGCAGGCGGTGTCCGGCTTTTTGGTGGATCGAATTGGTGCGCGACCGGTGATGTTCGCGGGACTATTCGGCTTTGCGATCGCTGCCTTTACTGCGGCGACCGCGCAAAGTTACGTAGGGTTGGTGATCGCGTCCGCCATTGCAGGCTTCGCCAATTCGCCCTTTCATCCGATTGATTTTTCGATTTTGAATCAACGTATTTCAGCGAAGCGCCTCGGCCACGCCTACAGCGTGCATGGCATCAGCGGGAACCTCGGTTGGGCGATCGCGGCGGTGTTTTTGGTGGGCTTGGCTTCGGCGTTTACGTGGCGTGTGGCGGTGGCCTCCGCTGGTGTTTACGCGCTCGTTGTGTTGGCTGTGTGTTTTGTGTTTCGCGAATCTCTGTCCACGCCGACCGCGCGCACGACTAGCGCCGCGATAAGTGCCGGCAGCGCAGTGAACCCCGAAAGCGCGCTGGCCTTTTTGAAGCTGCCGGTTGTGTGGGTGTGTTGGCTGTTCTTTTTTGTGCTCACGTTTCCACTCGGTGCTGTACAAAACTTTTCGACGCCAGCGTTGCAGGCCATTGCAAATGTGCCACTCACCACGGCGGCAGCGGCGTTGTCGGGCTACATGATCGTCGGGGCCATCGGGCAAGTGCTGGGTGGTTTTGCCGTGAGCCGCGGTTGGTGGGACCCGGACAAAGGCGTGGCGATTGCGCTGGGTATTTCTGCGTTGACACTCGCGCTGGCGGCGAGTGCATTCGTGGGAAATTACGGCGCGTTTGTGTTGGTCGCGCTGGTGACGCTTTCGGGTTTTGGTGTGGGCATGGCTGCGCCGTCGCGCGATTTGCTCATCAAGCGCGCCACACCCAAAGGCGCAACCGGGCGCGTGTACGGCGCGGTGTATTCGGGCCTTGATGTGGGTCTCGCGGTCGCGCCGCTGCTGTTTGGTTACATGATGGATCACCAGATGCCGCGTGGCGTGTTTGCTGGCGCGTCCGTGGCATTGGTGCTTGCGATTTTGACGGGGCTATGGGTGGGACGTTTTGTCAAACACACCAAAGCCTGAGTCCATCGCAACGAGCGAGCGCTCGTACGTCTACGCCTTCCTCTTCGGAAATTTTGTCATCGGCACTGGTGTGATGATGGCACCGGGTCTGCTCGTGGTGTTGTCAAACGACTTGGCCGCGACCGTGCCGCAGACGGCGCTCCTCATCACTGTCGCGGCGGTGCTGATGTGCTTCGGGTCACCGATATTGGCCACGCTGACATCGCGCATCGACCGGCGTACGGTGCTTGCGGGCTCATTGATACTGTACGCAGTTGGGCACGCGCTCGCCGCGTTTTCGCCAAATTTGGTGAGTCTGATCGTTATCCGGTCGGTGACGATGCTCGGCGCGGCGGTGTTCACGCCGCAGGCTGCAGCAACGTTGGGACTTGTCATACCGCCTGAGCGACGCGCGGGCGCGATCACCGCAATTTTTCTCGGCTGGTCAGTCGCCTCGGTGGCGGGCACGCCGTTGTCGGCATGGCTCGGCGCACATATCGGATGGCGCGCCACGTTTGGGTTGTTTTCGCTGCTGTGCGTGGTTGCGGTCGTGTGGATGCTTCGTGTGGTGCCGCGTGGGCTACATGGCGCGTCGCTCTCTCGCGATGCGTGGGGACGCGTATTTCGGCACCCGGCGTTGGTGGCGATATTGCTAGTGACCGCTGCGTCGGCGTCCGGGCAGTTCACCACCTTTGCGTATATCGCTCCGTTTGTGGGATTCCGGCTTGATTCATCGCCGAACACGCTTTCGCTCGCTTTGGTTTTGTTTGGCGTCGCAGGCGTGATTGGCAATGTGTGGGCGACGCGGCGAATTGCGCGCGCCGGGGCGGCGTCGAATGTGCAGGTTTCACTCTTTGCGATGGCGGCGGGCATGATCACACTCGCGGCAGTGGGTTCGTGGTGGGTCGGGTTTGTCGTCGGTGCACTGGCGTGGGGAGCTGGCGTATTTGCCAACAATTCGTCGCAGCAAGCGAGGCTCGTTGCGGCGTCGCCCGAGCTTGCTGGCGCCAGCATCGCGCTCAACACCAGCATGATTTACCTTGGGCAAGCCGTCGGCACGTCGCTCGGCGGCGCAGTGATCGCAGGCGCGGGTTACGCGTGGCTTCCGGTTGTCGGCGCGGTCGTGTTGATCGGCGCAATCGCGTTGTCAGCGCGCGCCACGGGCCGAGCGGCGTTAGGTTAGCCTTGCGCGACCGCACGTTAAGCCCAAGTCATTCCCTTCTTCCATGCCCCGCATTGTCATTCCCGTACACGAGATAGAGATCACCGCGATTCGCGCGCAGGGCGCGGGCGGCCAGAACGTCAACAAAGTGTCGTCGGCCGTGCAGCTGCGCTTTAATGTGGCGGCGTCGAGTTTGCCGGAGGGCGTGAAGACGCGCTTGTTAGCGCTTGCCGACTCACGCATCACCACCGACGGTGAACTGGTAATCAAAGCGCAAACGCAGCGCACGCAAGAGGCAAACAAGCGCGACGCGATCGAACGGCTGCATGCCCTCGTACAAAGTGTCGCCACGCCGCCACTCAAACGCTACGCCACGCGCCCGACGCTCGGCTCAAAAAAGCGTCGGCTGGAGGGCAAGAGCATTCGTGGCCAGGTCAAGGCGCTGCGTGGGAAAGTCGACGAGTAATTCCAGATTTGCGTCGCTTGGACTCTGTCAATCGCGGCTACGTTGTGTGACAAAGTACCCAGCAGCACGCACCCGTGCGTCAATTCAACTCGCCGCTTATGGCTTTTTGGCGCGAACGACTGGAGGGCGGTCGTTTGTGGCACTATTTCTTGAAAGTCGACTTAAGCACAAAATTACACGCAACGACCGCCTGCGTGTCGTTAGAGCGTAAAAGCTGTAAATCTAAATGCAAACGAAATTGCCGAGATCTACGCAACCCAGGTTTCGCTGCGTCGCCATAGCTCGGCAGCGAGCGCCGCGTCTTGTCCGGCCTTGCTGGGCGTTTTGATGGCACATTTGTCGTAGTACAGACCCGTCTGCGCGGCAACGTCCGGCGAGGTCGCGCAGTAAATCGTCGTGGCCGCCCCCTCTTCTGCTGAAATCATGAACAGCTTGGCAATCGCGCGAAATGGTTGCGGCAATTCGCGCCACACGTCCGTCGCAACAACGCCCGGATGCAACGAGTAGGTCGTGACGCCGGTGCCCGCCAAACGTCGCCCTAACTCCGCGCTGAACAACACATTGGCGAGCTTTGATACGCCGTATTCTGGCAACGCTGCCTTGCCTTTCGTGGTTTGGCAAACGTCGTCAAAATTGATGCCGCTCACACGCGTATGCGCGCGGCTCGCGACGGTCACGATGCGCGCGGGGGCTGACGCTTTAAGCCGATCCAGCAGCAATTGCGTCAACAGAAAATGACCCAAATGATTGGTGCCGAACGCCAACTCAAAACCGGATTTCGTCAACCCGGCTGAGCCCGCGAGCCCCGCGTTGTTGATGAGCAGATGCAGCGGCAAATCGCGCGCTAAAAACGCAGCGGCACACGCCCGTACCGACGCAAAATCACCAAGGTCCAATGCGAGACATTCGACCTGCGCGTTGCCAGTCGCGGTTCGAATTTCGGCAACCGCCGCTTGGCCGCGCTCAAGCGAGCGGCAAGCAACAAACACGTGCGCCCCGCGCGA
This sequence comes from Burkholderiales bacterium, assembly GCA_017989135.1. Lineage (GTDB taxonomy): Bacteria > Pseudomonadota > Gammaproteobacteria > Burkholderiales > Casimicrobiaceae > Casimicrobium. The sequence goes on along the minus strand of JAGNQL010000001.1, from coordinate 99,238 downwards.
AGCCAGTTCGCGCGCCGTGACAAGACCGATGCCCGTATTAGCGCCGGTAACGAGCGCGACACGGCCTGAGAGCGAGGTGTTGGGTGAGTTCATTACGGTAGTCTACGAAATTGCCACAAAAGCGTCTAAACGACTGTGTCGGCATAACTACGGGCGCGGTCACACACCGGGCTGACATACGCGAAACGTCAACGTTTCACATTCGCGCTCGGCAGAGGTGGCGTGGATTCTGTAGAGCAGCGCACGTAAGAAGCGTACTGATCTCCTCGACCTCGCACGCCAATTTCTGTGTCACTAACTACTTTGTAGTTTTTGTCACTCGTAATGAATGAATCGTCGCGATAGGTGCCCGGCTTAAAGCATCCCCCGGGACCACAAAATGAAATGGAGTATTTCCCGTCAGCGCCCGCATGGGCAATGTGTAACCCGTGGGTGTCGTCACACTTTTCCTTCCAAAGTCCCGTGAAGTTCTTCGTCCGATCCGGTTGCCCCGGGCTGAACTGCTCCGCGATAAACGCGCGAATGCGCGCAATCGTCGCCTCGTCGTTAGGCGTCATCCATCCGTCAAGTTTCATCGAGTCCGCGAAGACAGGGCGCGATAAATTAGACAAACGACCCACCATTCTTTGATCCATTTTTGGGCCTTCACTACCGAAGCCTCCGTCTGTCCGTCCGCGTACGGTTAGCTCAAACGCGTAAACGCCAGTCGCTTCCGATTGGACAAATCCCTGCGCCGACCAACCCGGAAAGATGTGTATTTCAGCGGCTGGAACTGAATATTGAATTCCGCGTCGCTGGTCTCGCAAGTCGATGGCCACGCGCCCCGTCACTGTGTTCGGCCCCTCCGGCAAGGCGCGCCCTAAGATGATCGAAGTGAGCAGCGCATCAAGCATAGAAATTCCGATGGCATCGCTCGGGGGCAGCTTTTTATCTAGTCCCGTAGAAATGCTGATTCGACCGCCGACTAATCCCGCGCTCCCATTCACAGGTCGGCCATCAACAATAGTTTGAACGTCGACACGAAGATCGTTGTTCTCCCGATTTGATTCGATACGCCATGTCGCTGACCAAGGCGGCGTCGCGGTCGTGACGGAGAAATCGATTTGCGTGAACTGGCTCCACTTAGTGGGTAAGTCGCATTCCGATGCGCAACCCGCAGCGTGCACAGTTTCGCAAGCGAGCGCAGTGCTTCCAATTGCGACAAGCGCGACCAACGCGTGCCGAACAAGTTTGCCCGTGGACATTATTCCGTACTCCTTCTGAAGGTGAGGAGTTCAATGTAGCGCCGCCACTCGCGCGCAGCGCTACTCGCCTGCAAAGGCGAGCAATCTGCGACGTGCGGTAGCGTCGTTCGCTACTACATAAGCCGGATTGTTTTGTGCCGATGCATTCGTGCGCGCTCTAGGCACGATTTGGCGACGCGTTTCTGCACGAGACCTTCGCGGCCGACGCGCGTCACTAACTCGATTAACTACCGACCGCGACCGCCACCGCCCGTGCGTGGTCGTGGCGCTTGACCATTGCTTGCGCCGCCACCTCCACCGCTTGGCGCGCGGCCACGCGGAGCACCTGCGGGTGCGCGTCCGCCACCACCGCCGCCACCACTAGGGCGACCGCCGCGTGGCGCTGGACGGCCACCACGGGCTTGCCATTCGGCGTCGCGAGCATCGGCAGTCGTCGACACGAGTTCAGCAATCGCTGCCGGGTTGAAGCTTTCGATTTTGACGCGTGGGATCATTTGCTTGCTGAAGCGCTCGATGTCTTTCAGGAGCGGCAGTTCTTCTTGCATCACGAGCGACATCGCTTGTCCGCTTGCCCCTGCGCGGCCGGTGCGTCCGATACGATGCACATAGTCTTCGGGCACGTTTGGAAGTTCGTAGTTCACGACCTGCGGCAGTTGATCGATGTCGATACCGCGCGCGGCGATGTCGGTGGCGACCAGCGCGCGCAACGAACCCGCTTTGAACTCAGCAAGCGCTTTGGTGCGTGCGCCTTGGCTCTTGTTGCCGTGAATCGCCATCGCCGAAATGCCCGATTTTTCGAGCTGTTCAGCGAGGCGATTTGCGCCGTGTTTTGTCCGCGTGAAGACGAGTGTCTGCGTCCAATTTTGTTCACGAATCAAGTGAACGAGAAGCTTCGCTTTGTTCGCTTTGTCGACGAGCACGACCGACTGCTGAACCACTTCAATCGTGGTGTTGCGGCGCGCGACTTCGATCATCAACGGATTGTTAAGCAAGCGATCTGTGAGCGCTTTGATCTCGTCCGAGAACGTTGCACTAAACAGCAAGTTCTGGCGCTTTGGCGGCAACACCGCGAGCACTTTTTTGATGTCGTGAATGAAACCCATGTCGAGCATGCGATCGGCTTCGTCGAGCACAAGAATTTCGATCTGCGAGAAATCAACAGCGCGCTGGCCAAACAAATCGAGCAAACGACCGGGCGTAGCGACGATGATGTCTACGCCATGACGCAGCGCGGCGATTTGCGGATTGATTCCCACGCCGCCAAAAATGCAGGTGGACGTCAGCGGCAAAAATTTGCCGTAAATGCGAACGCTTTCTTCGACCTGTGCCGCGAGCTCACGCGTCGGCGCGAGAATCAAGGCGCGCGGCAAACGCTTGCCACGTTGCCCGTTGACAGGCGGCCGTTCGGGTTTCGCGGAGTTCATTAATCGTTGCAACATCGGCAGCACGAAGCCAGCCGTTTTGCCGGTGCCGGTTTGTGCGCCACCGAGCAGGTCGCCGCCTTGTAATACGGCCGGAATGGCTTGCTTTTGAATCGGCGTGGGTGTGCTGTAACCATGCGCGAGCACTGCACGCACGAGTTCGTCGCGCAGGCCGAGTTCGGCGAATCCGTTGTCGGTGGTGGCCGGCGTTGGCGCGGACGGTTGCGTCGTCGCTGTTGGCGCCTGTGGCGCCGCGTTCACGGTTGGGGCCGCTGCCGGACGCGCAGCCAGGGGTGCGGGCGCGGGACGAGACAGCGTTTGCTGAGCCTGGAAGGGCGCTGCAGCAGGCTGGCGCGGTGCAGCGAGCGAACGATCGTCCAGCCAGTTTGCTTGCTTCTTAGGAGGCGTGTTGAAAAGCGCGGAGCCACCGCCTTGGGGACGCCCCGCGGGCTTGGCTAATGGCGAACGAGGATGACGGGGCGCGTTGCCACCGTTGGAGTTTTGAGTCATAGTTTTTCTTGTGAATGAGGCCGGACGGCCCCGTGCGATGCGGACGAATCAGCCGGAAGAATTACCGGCGACTCCAGTCGCGCACATCAAAGGCCGTGCGCTGGCCTGAAGACCCAATCGCGCTACGGCACAAACGTGCAGAAGGGATGGGAGGGAAAGTGGTGCCGATTGTCGGGATTGAACTGACGACCTATCGCTTACAAGGCGATTGCTCTACCACTGAGCTAAATCGGCGTGTGTAAATTCTACTTGACGACCTTCAAATGACTGACTTTGCTCTTCGCGGGCGCTGCCGCAGGCGAGGTCGATTTGTCGCTTGGCGCGCCATCGACTGCCGTCGAATCGCCGCTAGGGGCGGACTTTTCAGGCGCAGTGGCGACGGCTGTCAATGGCGCAACCACGGGTTCAGGTGCGGGCTGAAAGCCCATGCCATAGCCCGTTTCCTTGCTGAAAATTCCGATCACCGCTGAGAATGGCACCGCAATTTCTTGCGACATGCCGTTAAAGCGCGCGTTGAACAAAATCCACTCGTTGTCCATCGTGAGCATGTGCGTTGCTTCTGGATGCACATTGAGCACGATTTCGCCGTCTTTCACGTACGCAGCAGGCACGCGCGTCTGCGCATTCACACGCACCGCGATGTGCGGCGTGTATCCCTGCTCTACGCACCACTCGTGCAACGCGCGCACGAGATACGGCTTTGCGGAATCTTCACTCATCGGCCAAAACGCTTAGCGCTACTGCAAACAACGATTAACGACGCATGCCGCGTTCGGCGGGCGTGAGCGCATCGATGAAGCCTTGACGCGAGAACAAACGCTCCGCGTACTTAAGTACAGGCGCGGCGGCCTTCGGCAGTTCAATTTCGTAGTGCGACAAGCGCCACAGGAGCGGTGCGAGTGCAACGTCGAGCATCGAATAGTCGTCGCCCAACATGTGTTTTTGCTTGTTGAACACGACCGAAATTTCGGTCAGGCGATCACGAACTGCCGCGCGTGCTTTGTCGGCAGTTTTCGGGTTTTTCTTTTCGAGCTCTTCAACGTGAACAAAAATTTCACGGTTGAAACGATGCAGGAACAAGCGCGCACGGCCACGAGTCGCCGGGTCAGCAGGCATCAGTTGTGGATGCGGAAAACGCTCGTCGATGTATTCGTTGATGATGTTTGATTCATGCAGAATCAAATCACGCTCAACGAGCACCGGCACCGTGTTGTACGGGTTCATGACGGCGAGATCTTCCGGCTTGTTATCGAGATCAACGTCGATGATCTGGAAGTCCATGCCTTTTTCGTGCAAGACGATGCGGCACTGATGGCTGAACGGGTCGGTCGTGCCGGAATATAAGGTCATCATGGGGCGGGTTTCCTTCGCGCGGAGGCTGCGGAGCAGCGCTATTTCCGGGTTCTATAAAAAGACATAAGGCAGGCTCGTGGCCTGCCTTTGAGTGCCGAGCGGCAAGCCACTCAGACTAAGCGACGATTCTTAATGAACGTCTTTCCAGTATTCCTTCTTCAACCAGACCGAAGTGGCCAGGAGGAATGCCAACAAGAACATCATCAAGATGCCGATTTGAATGCGCTTGGCTTTGTGTGGCTCGGCGACGTAGCTCATGAAGTTCACAAGGTCTGCGATCGCGGTGTCAAACTGCGCAGGCGTCATAGAACCAGGCGTTGCATTCACTAGCGATTTCACGACGTAATGATTAACGGTTTTGCCGTCTTTCACTTCGGAGTGGTGCTCGAACGATGACATGGTCGTCGCTGCGATGAATGCCGCTTTGGCTTTTGCCTCAGCTGCGTGATCGTCTTTGATCTCTTTGCCGTCAGCCGCGAAAACGGTTTCGACCAGCTTGTTGCTGCCGGAGAGTTCGTGCAGGGCGTGTGGCATGCCGATGTTAGGCGACACGATATTGTTCCAGCCGGTGTCGCGCGAATCGTCTTGATAGAACCCGCGCAAATAGGCGGCCAGCGTTTCCGCCGGGTCACCGCTGCTGCCGGAGATTGCCGCAGCAGAGTAGCTACGCGCCATCACCGACAAATCGGGCGGCAGTGCGCCGAACCATTCTTTCGCGTCGTTCACGCTGATCGCGGCCTTCATGGTGTCACCGATTTTGTCGGTGGTGAACATGAGGTTCTGCTTGATCTGGTCTTCGCTGAGCTTTAGATCGGTGAGACGGTTGTAACGCATGTACTGTGCGCTGTGACAGTTCACGCAGTAGTTCACAAACAAACGTGCACCGCGCTGCAACGACTCAACGTCGGTGCTGCTGGCCGATGGGCCGACGAACTTAACTTCCGGGCCGCCAGACGCGATCGCATAGGGTGCGAACGCAGAAACGGTAACGAGAGCTAGTGAGGCTAGAAGCGATTTAATTTTCATTGTTTTTTCTCCTCGCTTAGTGCATCGTGACGCGAGCCGGTTCCGGCTTGGTCTTATCGGCCTTGGTGTACCAAGGCATGAGGAAGAAGAAGGCGAAATAGCCGATGGTCAATACGCGTGCGCCCCAGGTGGCGATGTCACGCGTATCGAGGAATTTTGCCCAGTCGCCAAATTGGCCCCACACGCTCGTTGGCTTCACACCAAGGTAGCCGAGAACGATGAAGCACACGATGAACATCGCGAAGAACGCTTTGTACAAATTGCCACGATAGCGAATCGATTTCACGGCGCCGCGATCAAGCCACGGCAACGCGAAGAAGATCATGACCGACAGGCCCATTCCGATCACACCAGGGAACTGCGAACCAAACATCGGAGGCACAGCACGCAGAATCGAGTAGTACGGCGTGAAATACCAAACCGGTGCGATGTGCGCAGGGGTTTTCAGCGGATCAGCCGGTACGAAGTTGTTGTACTCGAGGAAGTAACCGCCCATTTCCGGAAGGAAGAACACGATGGCCGTGAAAATCATGAGGAACACGACGACGCCAAAAATGTCTTTCACCGTGTAGTACGGGTGGAAAGGGATGCCGTCAGCCGGCGCGTCTTTCGACCAACGATTGCCTTTGGGGCCTTTGTTGATTTCAACGCCGTCAGGGTTGTTCGAACCGGTTTCATGCAGCGCGATCAGGTGAGCCGCCACCAAGCCAAGCAGAACCAACGGCAGCGCGATCACGTGGAACGCAAAGAAGCGGTTCAACGTTGCGTCGCCAATCGAATAGTCGCCGCGAATCCAGACTGCGAGCTCAGGCCCGATAAACGGAATCGCCGAGAAGATGTTCACGATCACCTGCGCACCCCAGAACGACATCTGGCCCCAAGGGAGCAGATAGCCGAAGAAGGCTTCAGCCATCAGGCACAGGTAAATCAACATGCCGAAAATCCACGTCAGTTCACGCGGCTGCCGGTAGCTGCCGTACATCAGCCCGCGACACATGTGCAGGTAAACCACGACGAAGAACATCGAAGCGCCGGTCGAGTGCATGTAGCGAATCAGCCAACCGTAGTCGACGTCGCGCATGATGTACTCAACAGAGCCGAATGCGTAAGCAGCGTCCGGCTTGTAGTTCATCGTCAAGAAGATACCGGTGACGATCTGCAGCACGAGCACGAGAAGCGCGAGCGAACCGAAGTAGTACCAAAAGTTAAAGTTTTTCGGTGCGTAGTAGTCCGTCGCCGACGTCTTAATTAGCGCCGTAAGTGGGAAGCGATCGTTGACCCAATTAATAATTGGGTTCTTGAACATCGAGGGGTGATTGCTAGGTGTGCCAGCCATGATTACGCCTCTTTTCCGTCTTGACCAACGCCGATGACGAGCTTCATTCCGTCGATTTTGTGCGGCGGGACGACCAAATTAGTCGGCGCTGGAGAGCCCGTAAACACGCGACCAGCGAAGTCGAACTTCGAGCCGTGGCACGCGCAGTAGAAGCCGCCGGGCCAATCGTTGCCGAGTTCACCTGGCGTTGCCTTTTCGGTTGGCGAACAACCCAAGTGGGTGCAGACGCCTTGCATGACCACCAGATCAGGCGAAATCGAGCGCGTTTTGGCGTTCACGTAATCCGGTTGAATCGACTTCTTCGATTCAGCGTCGGAGAGCTGCGAGGCGGGAATCTTCTCGAGCGCGGCGATTTGCTCGGCCGTGCGCTTGAGAATCCACACCACTTTGCCGCGCCATTCGACGGTTTTCTTTTCGCCGGGCTTCAAATTGGAAAGATCGACTTCGACCGGCGCGCCGGCGGCCTTGGCTCGCTCGGAGGGTGCCAGCGTGGCAACAAACGGGGCGACGATGGCGGCACCGGTGAGAGCACCGGGCACGGCGGTCGCAGCGATTACCGTGCGACGTCTGGATGTATTGATTGGTTCGCTCATTGGCTTTTTGTGGCTAGTGTGGCTAGTTTTGACTTCGCGCGATCCCAAAGGCGCTTTATTCGCGCTTCTTGAAGGGTCTTCCGGGTCCGACGGCTTGCGTTTGCATCGCTGCAAAACGCGCGCGGACCGGACAACCCACAGATTTTATCTGATTGCGGCGCCGCTTTTGTAGCGGTGCAACGCAAAAGCGCACGTCGAACCGCTTCAAATGCCCGGAAATCAGGCATTTGCGCCCGAAATACGGTATTCTTCTGGGCTCGCTGCACCGCAGCAAATTTTGTTCCGTACTCTCAAAAAAACGAGGAAATCATGTCCCTGTCCAAGCTTTCCGTCGGTCTCGTCGGCTGGCGCGGCATGGTCGGTTCCGTTCTCATGCAACGCATGAGCGCCGAGCGCGACTTTGACGCCATCGAAACGACTTTTTTCAGCACCTCTTCGGCCGGTAAACCAGCGCCCAAGATTGAAGGCTGCAAAGTGTTTGACCCGATTCTGAAAGATGGCAACGACATTACCGCGCTCAAAGCGATGGATGTGATCATTACGTGCCAAGGCGGCGACTACACCAAGGCCGTGTACGCCCCGCTGCGCGCCGCTGGCTGGAACGGCCATTGGATCGACGCCTCGAAAATCCTTCGCATGGATGACGACGCGATCATCATCCTCGACCCGGTCAACATGCCGGTCATCCAAACCGCGCTCGCCAAGGGCGTGAAAAATTGGATCGGCGGCAACTGCACCGTGAGCTGCATGCTCATGGGCGTCGGCGCGCTCTACAAAGCGGGCCTCGTGGAATGGATGCAAACGTCCACCTACCAGGCAGCCTCGGGCGGCGGTGCGCCGAACATGCGCGAACTGTTGACGCAATACGGCTCGCTGTACGCCGAAGTCAAAGATTTGCTTGACGACCCTGCAAGCGCGATTCTCGAAATCGACCGCAAAGTCACTGCGAAGCAACGCGCGTTCTCGCCAGCAGAAACCGCAAACTTCCGTGGCGTGCCGCTCGGCGGCAACTTGATTCCGTGGATCGACGCTGACCGCGGCGACGGCACCAGCCTTGAAGAATGGAAAGGCGGCGCCGAGACCAACAAGATCATGGGCTGGGGCAAACAATTTGGTACGACCGAAGTGCCGATTGATTCAACCTGTGTGCGCGTCGGCTCGATGCGCTGCCACTCACAATCGCTTACGTTCAAGCTCAAAAAAGACGTGCCGCTCGCCGACATCGAGGACATGATCAAGAACGACAACGAATGGGTGAAGTACGTGCCGAACGAGCGCGTCGCCACTGAGCAAAACCTCACGGCCGCAAACGTCGCCGGCACGATGACGATACCCGTCGGTCGCGTGCGCAAGCTCGCAATGGGCCCACAGTATCTCGGCGCGTTCACGATCGGCGATCAACTGCTCTGGGGTGCCGCCGAACCGCTGCGCCGCATGCTGCGGATTATTCAGGCGGCGTAGCCGCGCCGTAGGCTGGGTTGAAAATCCAGCACCGTCGTGCGAACGCAAGCGCTGGGTTTATCAACCCAGCCTACTTATCCCTCGCCAACTAAACAGCGCAAACGACTGCCCGGTGGTCGTTAGCGCTGTTTTTTTATGGATGTCGACATTGACATAAAAGTGCTCAAGATCGCCGCTCACCAGTCGTTAGCTCATAAAAGTCATTTATTGAAACTGACGCGCCAAACACTCGTTGCCACACCGGCGCCCGACGCGCTAACTGTTCTTCACCAATTTTGAAAGTTCGACAACGCCGACGGGCGCGCGCGCCAACCACGGAATCGTGAACAACCGCTTCGCCATCCCCGCGTTCATGCGCGCCATCTGCTTGCGTTCGCTTGCAAGACGCGCAACCAACAGCGGGTCCCGCGTTCCGGCAGCTAACACGCTTTTGTTGAGCACCCACGCGTAGGGTTCAATGTTGGCGCGGCGTAGGTCGTCCTGCAACGCTGCCGCCTGCGAAACCGGCGTCGCTTCGGGCAGCGTCACCAAAATAATTTGGGTGTACGCGGGGTCCTGCAGTCGCATCAACGGCGTGACGATGTGCGCCGAACTGCGGCCGCCATATTCCGCCACCATCTGCCGGTGGTACGCGCCCGTTGCGTCCATCAACAACAACGAGTGCCCGGTCGGCGCGGTGTCGAGCACGACAAACGCGCTTCGAGCTTCGCTGACGATGCGTGAGAACGCGTGGAATACAGCGACCTCTTCGGTACACGGCGAGCGCAAATCTTCCAACAACAACGCCTGCTCATCCGCGTCCAATCCCGGCGATTTAGCGGCCATGATCTTGTCAACGTAGCGCCGCGTTTCCACCTTCGGATCAATGCGATCCACGCGTAGCCCCGGCACTTCGCCGTCGAGCGTTCCGGCGAGATGCGCGGCGGGGTCGGTGGTGCTCAGGTGCACCGTCTTTCCGCGTTGAACCAGCCCAAGCGCCAACGCAGCGGCCACCGTTGTCTTGCCGACGCCGCCCTTGCCCATCACCATGATCAGCCCGTGCCCGGCGGCAGCGAGCTGATCGGCCAACCCGCTCAAACCCTCGATGTCCTCCGCGCGCTCGACAGCAAGCGCATGAGCCTTGGCGACGGGCGCAGCGCCATCCACAAGCAACGCACGCAACGCTGGCAGCCCCACCGTATCGAACGCACGCAACGGCACGCGATCTTCTGGCAATGCGCGAAGCGAAGCGGGCATTTCATCAATCGCGATTCGTCCCAAATCTTCGATGGCGCACGCCACCAAATCCGTTCGCTCGCTCGCATGAAAAACGCCATTGATAACCAAGCGTTGATTGTTCAACCCGAGCTCTCGAAGCTCGTCCGACGTGCGAGCCGCCTCGGCGATCGCGCCCTTATCCGGCCGCGTCACCAAAACGACCGTCGTTCGCGCCGGGTCGCTCAACGCGTCAAGCGCCAACTTGAAACGCGCCTCTTGCATCTTGAGGCCTGAGTGCGGCCCGAGGCACGACGCGCCTCGATCATTGCCAGCGAGAAATCCGCTCCACGCTTTCGGGAGACTCAGCAGCCGCAATGTGTGGCCCGTCGGTGCTGTGTCAAACACGATGTGATCGAACTGTTCAGCGTTGTCAGAGAGCAGCGATGCGAACTCATCAAACGATGCGATTTCCGTCGTGCAAGCCCCAGACAATTGTTCAGTCACTTCGGCTCGTTCTGATGCCGTCGCAGCGACGTCCATCTGTGCCAAGACGCGTGCGCGGTAAGACTGCGCAGCGTTATCCGGGTCTATGTTGAGCACCGAGAGTCCCGCGACGCCGGGCACGGGGGTGGGCGTGTTGCGAAGTTCAACGCCGAGCATTTCGTCGAGGTTCGACGCCGCGTCCGTGCTGACCAGCAAAACCTTCTTGCCCGCGTCCGCCAGTGCTAGGGCGGTGGCCGCAGAAACTGAGGTTTTTCCGACGCCGCCTTTACCGGTGAAAAACAGGAATCGCGTCGGTTCGTTCAGAAAGCTCAGTTGTGTCGGCACACGTATTCCTCATCGTTCACACGAGCGCAAACGGCCCGCACCGATCATTGTGCGCCGGGAACGATAGCGATCGGCGGTAACGACGTCGCGCGAGTGATCCAAGTCAACGTGGCGCGGAAATCTCGCGAAATCGAAAGTACGCTTCACCCCTGGTAAGCGCACCCGACAGGCAGCAACGACCGACCAACGATCCGCCGCGCGCCACCGCGACCTCTGAGCTAGCGCGTCGACATGCCGTGAAAATCGCGATCGCTGGTGCTGTACGGCAGGCGGCCGAACCCGACCGGGATCAACACGCCCGTCGCGGCGAATGCGCCCGCGCCGAGGTTGTAGGTTTGTCCGGACATGTTCGCGCTGAGGTTTGGCCCAGCAGCCGCGCCTTCGCACATCACGTTCAAGCCGAACGCGGCGTAGCCCACCACGGCGACGCCCGCCTGCGCGCTGGAAATTGCGCCGCGTGCACACACGATGTCGTTGAAGCAAATGGCTCGACGAACGGTGCACGGCGAGTACGACGCCGTTGCGCCATTGGCCGCGCGCGAAATGAAATTGTCGAACGCCGCGATTGCGATGCGTCCGAGGGACGTCAGCATTTCGGTCGGCACCTCCGCCGAAGCGCCCACGCCGCAGCCCATCAACAGAAAGTTTTCTTCAGTGCGAGTCGCGAGATTGCGAAAGCGAAAGTGCCACGCGCCGCCTCCCACGCCAGCGAATTCCGAAACATCACCAAGACTCATCACCGCCCACGCGCGGGAGTCGGTGGTCGCGTGTCGCGAAGTAGAAAGCGTGCGGATGGTCATAACAATTCCTAGTCGTCCGAACAGCGTTCGGTGAGGCCGCCATCAACCGAATTGATCGATGGCTCGTACTAGGCTTAGACGCATCCGCGTGGTGCTTCGGGACATGCTCCCGAAGCCCGCCGCGTAAATCTCGCGGGAATCTCGCGTTAATCCGCCGTAAATCCCGACGCCTTCACCGGCTTTTCCCACTTCGCAAAATCAGCCGCTTGCACCGCGGCCAATTGTTCTGGCGTTGAGCCGATCGGCTCCAGTCCAAGCGACGTCAAGCGCGCGGCGAACTCAGCGTCGCGCACAGCGGTGGCGACGGCGCGGCTCAGGCGCTGTGCTGTGTCTTTGCTCATCGTGCTCGAGCCGTACATCGCAAACCACGCCGACGCATCGAGCGCCACGCCCTGCTCGCGCAGCGTCGGCACTTCCGGAATCTGCGGCGCGCGCTTCGCCCCGGCCACGGCTATGATGCGCGCCTTGCCCGACCGATGCTGCTCCAGCGCTTCGGTCACCACGTCCATCGTGTAGCCCACGTGTCCGCCGATCAACGCGTTCATCGCCGGCGCGCCGCCTTGATACGGGATGTGATTCATCGGAATGCCCGCCGCGTCGCCCATCATGATGCCGAGGAAGTGCGGCACCGTGCCGTTGCCCGACGAACCGAAGTTGGTGCTGCTCGGATCGGCCTTCGCGAGTGCGCGCATTTCGGCGATGTTTTTCACGTTCGTTTTCGGGCCGGACACGATGCAAAACTGAAAGCTCGCGAGCTGGCTAATCGGCGTCAAATCCTTCACCGGATCGTAGCCAAGTTTCTTGTACACATGCGGAAACAAAACCACCGGCCCGCTCGGCATCACGATCACCGTGTTGCCGTCCGCAGGCGAATTTTTCAGCGCATCAATCGCGATGCGCCCCGCCGCGCCCGGCTTGTTTTCAACGACGACGGACTGTCCGTCCAAGTTCGCGCCAATGCGCGAAGCAATCTGCCGAGCGATCACATCCGCAGACCCACCCGGCGGAAACCCCACCAAAATTTTCAGCGGCGGTTTGGTGGTTTGTGCGGACGCAGTGGTCGCGACGACGGCAGTGGCCGCGACAAAACAAGCGGCGAAAATTTGGCGGAGCTTCATGGAGATTTCCTCGGTTGGGATGCAGGATTTGGCGCGTATTGTGCGGGATGGCGCTCGCGGATGTGGCCGCGATACTCGATGTGAGTTACAGCTAAATGGCGCGCACGACCGGCGGGTGGTCGTTTCAGGCTGTTTTTGTAATATGTTGAGTAAGACGAAAACAGCACTGTAACCTCCGCCCGGCGGTCGGTAGCGCGGAAAAGCCATTGGACGGTTGATGCGTTTAGCTGTGGGAGTGGGCTTGCCCGCGATGGGTGACGCACGTAGCACGTATCGCCGCGCTTCGCGTCGCGAAGCTGTCGCGTTTGAACACCACGCATCAACGTCTGAGCTAACCGAACAGTTAGGGGGCGACTACGGTGCATTGACCTCGGTAAGCCTGACCTCATAGCGCCTCTCCTCAGTTGTCCTGAACTCAACAACGCAGTCGAAGGCCCAATTGCCGCCAGGAACTGGCGGTGGCCCCTTGAAGGCGAAGTTAGCAATAGCAACTGCAAGAATGGAAGGCTCGAAGCCTTCTTTGGCGAGCAGTACCGGAAGCGCCTCTGAAAGTTGGCGGCATGCAAAAGCGCCCTCGCCAAACAGCTGCGGATCGCTGAAGCCTGAAATTAGGTCTATTGAAACCGCGCCGCCCGACGATCGCGCCGAGTGAGCAAGGTGATTGATGCCGTAATCGCCACTCCAGTAGTTCAAGGTGCTCGCGAACTGATGGATGACATTGTGTGCCACAGACTTAAGCGGCTTTAGTGACGGCACGACTAGAGCCTCCTAACGTTCGAGGTAACCGGCACTTTGCGGCGAGGGGTTAGGCGGCACTCGCTCCGTTAGCAAACCGCTTCTTCATGTAGTCCAACGCTTCCTGTTCGGCTTGGTGGACGGCCTTCTGGGTGGCGACCATCTTCTCAGCGGCTGTCATTACGACTGCCTGTGCCGCCTTGTCGCGTTTAGCAAGGCGGCCGACCGCAAGTTTGAACGCTTGAAGCGTGGGCACATCCATGCTTACGAACAGTTCCTCGATTGTGCTGTCCGTAAGACGTGAATCGTTCGTGATTGCAATACAGGTCTCGCGGATAACTGCCTTCTCCGCTGCTCGAAGCTGACCATCTGCCTTGCCGACATATAGCAGTACCCGAAGGGTGTCGTACTCGCCCTCAAGTAGTAGGTCCTTGGTCCGATCAGCTGACTGGTCATACTTCGCTTGAAGATACGAGCGCACGTCGGTCACTACTTCGCCAGTTTCTTCGTCGAGACAGGATTCAATCCGATCACTTCGGAAGGTTCGGGTGGCATCTCGCATGTTGCAGTGTCCGATGAGCAACGTATTCGGGCCTATTAAGCCAAAATGCCTCACATCAACCGTGCGTTCAGACTTACGGCCAGCACCATCTGTGTACTTGAGCCTGAGCCTTGCCTTTGCTGGCAAGGGCTGAGTAACCTCCCAGAAGCTCCCCTCCCATTCATCCTTGTCGATGCTCTCGCGAGGTTGACGACCGTATCCGCCGTCTTCATAGCTCACCGTAATCTTGATAGGTATCTCAAGCGGTTCCGGCTGCGGGCTTGGAGGAGCTTGGCGAGGCTTTGCAAGAATCTTGTACGCGACCCAGATTGCGAGGGCGCCAAGTAGAAGGAAGAGGAGTGTCATTTGTGTGCCTGAAAGAGAATCGTGCCCTGTGCCGCCTAACGTGTTTTAACGACGCGACGCGCGCATAACTTTTAAATCCACCACTTTGTCATTTGTTGGACTCACGCGCAAGTGGTTGAATTTTCGCGACAAACTCTTTTATACATGATCGTCATCGGTATAACAGAGTACACAACAACGTAGCCCGGATGCTCGCATCCGGGCTCCCTTAACCCCCATCGCGAAGCGATCAATATCCCGCCCGAACGGGGTCCCCGTGGATTCGCTCCGAGGAGCGCAGCGTCAGGCGGTCCAAGCGGCGCACCATGAGCCCACCGCGCGCGGTTAGCGCGCCATCGGGCGATTCGTGCGACGCCCGCCTGACGCGAGCACCGCAGGAAATCAGCGAGTCCCCGAGGTCGCCTTTCTTTGGTTACTTTCTTTGGCGAAGCAAAGAAAGTGACTTGCCGTCGGGCAATCCCCGACTGGTTGGCCACTGGCCCCGCGCGGCCACGGAGCGCGCTGGTGGCATACAAAACTAGTTGATTCGCCAATCCGCGTTCATGGTTCGACAGGCTCACCACGAACGGGGAAGGCAGGCTCACCACGAACGAGGAGCGCAAGGGTTTTGCGGTCGTTGGGGGAGATACACAAGACGTTGGTGTGTATCAATTTGTGGTGCAATGAGATTGCACCCTACGCTTTACGAGTTCGTGGTTCGACAACCTCGCCACGAACGGGAGCCACACGGGAAGCAGGAACACCGGCCACTGCGACTACGCGACGCAGACGCGATCTCGCCCTTCGGCTTTCGCGCGGTAAAGCGCGCCGTCGGCTTTGGATAGCGCGGCTGCAAACGGTGTTTGTGCGTCGATAAACGCGACGCCGATGCTGACCGTGAGCGGGACCACCGTATTTCGCCATGTGGCGGCAGATTCGTGCAGTTTCGCGCGCAATCGTTCGGCGACGGCTTGCGCTTCGCTCCTCAGTAGTGCCAGATTGATCCGAGAAGTCTAGCGCGGGATTTGCTGTGCTTTTCGCGCGTGGATCGCCGCAATGGCTTTTTGGCTCCAGCCACCGGCCAGTGGTCGTTTGCGGCCGTTTTCTCTAATATTCGACTAATAGAAAAAACGCCTGTAACGACCACCCGTCGGTCGCTAGTACTAGAAAGCTGTATCCGCAGAAAACGAATCCACCGCCGCCTGCGCGCCATCGCGAAAGATTGCGTTGACCCAGCGTTTCACCGGCGCGGCGAACGCGGGGTTGCGGCCCAGCGCGCCGAACACGGGTTCGATGCGCAGGATCGCGTCGGCAAACGAGAGCGCGTCGTACGGATGTTTCGCGGCGATCGCGGCAAATTCGGAGGCGAGCGGATCGACGATGTTGATCGGCAAATCCAATTCGTCTTTGCCGTACACGTAGCGAATCCAGCCCGCCGTGGCGAGCGCGAGCGCGTTCGCGTCGAGTCCGCGAGCGAGGCGTTCGCTCGCGACAACGACCCAGCGTTGCGGAATTTTTTGCGAACCGTCCATCGCGATTTGTGCGCAGCGATGACCTGTGTTGGGGTTGCCAAAACGCGAGACGAGTTGTGCACGATACGCGGCAAGATCAACCTTTGCGGCGGCGGGAAACGCTTCTAACGTAGTTTCGGATTCGAGCATCAGCGCGTTGACCAATCGCTCGAACGATGGGTTCGTCACCGTCTCGGCAATCGTCTCGAAATCCGCCAAGAAACCGAGATACGCCATGAGCGAATGCGAGCCGTTGAGCAAACGCAGTTTCATCTTTTCGTACGGACGAACGTCGGCCACGAGCTGCGCGCCGACTTGTTCCCACGCAGGCCGTGCGCCCGCGAAGTTATCTTCAATCACCCATTGCCCGAACGGCTCGGCGCGCACCACGCCCTCGTCGTCAACGCCCAACGCGGCAGCTGCGTCCGCGCGATCTTCGGACTTTGTCGCGGGCACGATGCGATCAACCATCGACGACGGAAAGCGCACGTTGTCACGCAGCCACGGCATGATCTGCGGATATTGTCGCTGCACGAAATGATGCACCAGCGATTCAAGCACCGCGCCGTTTTCCGGAAGGTTGTCGCAGCACATCACGGTGAGCGGTTCGCCGCGTTTACGGAAGCGCTCAAACAGACCCAGCGCCAGCACACCCAGCACGCTCACGGGCGCGTTCGCGTGCAACAAGTCGTTGGCAATATCCGGGTGATCCCACAACGGCTCGCGCTTGGCGACGTTGGCGCAGTACCCCTTCTCGGTCACAGTGATGGTGACGATTTTGGTTTCGGCGCGCGCGATGCGACCAACCACATCCGCGAGTTGATCGGGCGCGAAAAGCACCTCGCGCACGCTCCCAATCACCCGCCACGCGTCGGGCTCGCGCGACACGGTGCGTACGCTGTAAAGCCCGTCTTGCGGCGCGAGTTGATCACGCGCGGTACGGGTTTTCAGGCTCACGCCACAGATTCCCCAATCACCGCCAGCCACCGAAATCGCGTCGTCGGTGTAAACCGCTTGGTGCGCGCGATGAAACGCGCCGATACCGAGGTGGACGATGCCAATACCGAGCGTGGCGGGGTTGAACGCGGGGCGTTGGATGGTTGCGGGGAGCGACGGGAGATTGGATAGGTTTAGGCGCATGGGGAAACTCACTGAGCCCGTTTCCAGCGGTCGTTAGGCACCAGCGGATACCAGTCCGGTCGTGACGGATCACGGTCGTAGGTGTAGCCGCCCTTTTCTTTGAACAGTTCGTGATACTCGGCGAGCTTTTCGCGGTTGAGCTGCACACCAAGGCCCGGCCCAGTAGGAACGGCAATCGCGCCGTTAACGTATTTCATTTTGCCGCCGACGATGATGTCGTCGGTCAGGTGGTGATAGTGCGCGTCGGCGGCGTAGCCGAGGTTCGGCACGGCTGCGCCCATATGCAACATCGTCGCGAGCTGAATGCCAAGTTCGCCCGACGAGTGCACAGCCACGCCGATGCCAAAGGTGTCGCAGATCGCCGCCGCTTTGATGCACGGGCGAATGCCGCCCCAGAAGGTGGTGTCGAGGAGGACGACGTCGACCGCGCGCGGCGTGTTGGTCACGTTCATCGCCAGCTGCTCGAAATTCACGACAACCGTGTTGGTCGCGATCGGGATGCGCACGAACTCGCGAAGTCTCGACAGCTGCGGCATGCCGAACACTGGGTCTTCGTAGTAATCGTTGTTAATGTGCTCGATACCCTGCCCGAAGCGAATGGCGTCGGCGAGTGAGAACGCGGCGTTTGGGTCGAAACGGAAGCGATCTTCCGGCAGCGCGGCCGCCACGGCTTGGTAGGCGTTGAGTTCGTAGTCCGGCGCATACACGCCGCCTTTGAGCTTATGCGCAGTGAAGCCATGCTCAGCTTGCAGCGCTTTGGCGTGGGCGACTAATTGATCCGCTGTGCGCACTTCGCCCGCGCCGGTTCTTTCATTGGGCAATCGGAAAAACAGGTAGCTCGCAAATTCCACGGCATCGCGCACGCGGCCGCCGAGCAGTTCCGCAACGGGTACGCCAAGACGCTGGCCCATGATGTCGAGGCACGCAAATTCAATAGCGGCGTGAAGCTGCGTGCGGTTGTTGTAGAGGCTCGCTGTGGGATTGCAAATCGCAAAGCGCAGGGCTTCGAGCTTGAATGCGTCGTGGCCTTTCAAGTAACCGATCAAGCTCTCGATACCCGCGCTTGCGACTTCGCCGCCGCCGCCAAACTCACCGAGGCCGACATACCCATCGTCGGTTTCCACTTCCACGACAGTGCGCACAAAGCGCCCCCAGTGCGCTCCGTTGCTGTGCAGCAAAGGCGCTTCGAGCGGCACGGTGACGGGCGTGGCGCGTATGTGGGTAATCCTGCTTGGTTTCACTTTCACATTCCTGTTAACTGTCTGACGGCGTATTGGCATATGCTAGAGCCAAAGGTATGATGATTACATCAACCTAATCGAATTTCTACTAAGGAGGCCTTGCCATGAAATTTCGTTCGTTAGTTACCGCTGCGCTCGCCGCGGCCACGTTGATCGCTCCGGCGCTCACCTTCGCGCAAACAAAACTCAAGTGGGCGCACGTCTACGAGACCTCCGAGCCGTACCACACAGAATCGGTGTGGGCCGCAGGCGAAATCAAGAAGCGCACGAACGGCAAGTTCGACATTCAGGTGTTCCCCGCGTCGTCACTCGGCAAAGAAACCGACATCAACCAAGGCATGACGCTTGGCACGGTCGACATGATCATCAGCGGTCCATCGTTCGCTGCGCGCAGCTACCCTCGCCTTGGAATTGCGTATTACCCATTCATCTTCCGCGACGCGGCGCATCAAGCGGCGTATTCGAAGAGCGACGTGTTCAAGGAAATGGTCGACGGCTATCGCGCCAAGACCGGCATCCAGATGACGGCCTACACGTATTACGGCGCACGTCACACCACGTCGAACCGTCCGTTCACCGATTGCGCGGGCATGAAGGGCTTGAAGATTCGCGTGCCGGATGTGCCGGTCTACATGGCGACGCCAAAGTCATGCGGCGCAAACCCAACGCCGATTGCGTTTGCTGAGGTGTACCTCGCGCTGCAAAACGGCACCGTTGAAGCGCAAGAAAACCCGCTCACCACGATCGAGGCGAAGAAGTTCTATGAAGTTCAAAAGAACATCATGCTGACCGGTCATATCGTTGACGGCCTTGTCACACAGATCGCCCCGCACGTGTGGAGCAAGCTGACTGACGCTGAGAAAACCATCTTCACCGATGTGACGCGCGAAGCTGCCGCTCGTGCAACCGCGCAAATCATCAAGCGTGAGGGAGAGCTTGTCGCTGAGTTTAAGAAGAAGGGCCTCAATATCGTGACGGTTGACCGTGCGGGCTTCCAAGCCGCCGTGCTCAAAGGCGCGACACTTGAATCGCTCGGCTTCGACAAGAAGGACTTTGATCGCATCGTTGCGATTAAGTAAGCCACGGTTTCTCGTCGCACAGCACCCTCGCATGCTTTGTCTGCGGGGGTGTTTTTTTTCCACGCTCTAAACGGGTGACGCCCCATGACCACAGCATCAGAACCCAAAGTCTTAGACGACGACGGTCAGTTTCACGCCACCGACGCGCCGATTGATTTGTCAGTGTATGGCTGGGAAGACTGGATTTCTCTCGGCTTTTTCATGTTGCTGGCGCTGGACATTTTCTATCAGTTCTTCACCCGCTACGTGCTGTCTGATTCGGCGGCTTGGACCGAGGAAATTGCGCGCTACCTGCTGATCATCGTGGTGTTTCTCGGCGCGTCTATGGCAGTGCGTAAGAACACGCATATCCACGTCGAGTTCATTTATCGATACCTGCCCGCGTGGATGGGCCGCGCATTGTCGACTTTTGTCGATGTCGTTCGCGTCGCGTTTCTCGCGTACGCGACGTGGCTCGCGTGCGAGTTAGTGCCGAAAATGCACAATCTTTCGATGACAGTGGTTGATTTTCCGATGAGCTACATCTACGGGTTTGTCGCGGTGGGTTTTGCACTGATGACCTATCGCGCGGTTGAGGTGTCAATTAAGCACTGGCGACAGGGCTGGAGCACGCTTGAACGCCCGATGGAAGGACTCTAGTCATGAATACGCTTTTCTTCACCAGTTTCCTTGCAGCGATGTCCACCGGCATCCCCATCGCGATTGCGATGTGCGTCGGTTCGCTCATCTACATCTGGCTTTCGGGCGCGATTCCGCCGGTCGCCGTCATTCACCGAATGGTTGGCGGCATCGACAGTTTTCCTCTGTTGGCGGTGCCGTTCTTCATTTACGCCGGAAACTTGATGAACTCTGCGGGGATTACCAACCGAATCTACAACTTTGCGCTTGCGCTTGTCGGCTGGCTTAAGGGCGGCCTAGGACACGTCAACGTGGTGGGTTCGGTGGTGTTCGCCGGTATGTCCGGCACGGCGGTGGCTGACGCCGGAGGTCTCGGCACGATTGAGATCAAAGCGATGCAAGACCACGGCTATCCGACCGAGTTCGCCGTCGGCATTACGGCTGCGTCGTCCACCTTGGGACCGATCATTCCGCCGTCTCTGCCCATGGTGATCTACGGAGTACAAGCCAACACGTCGATCGGGAAACTGTTTGCAGCGGGCTTTATCCCCGGCGCCATCATGGCGCTCTTCATGATGTGCATGGTCACCTACTACGCGCACGTTCGCAAATACGGGGCGGACATCAAATTTTCGTGGCCGCGGATGGGTCGCGCTTTCGTCGAACTGGCGGCGGTGATCATCACCGGGGCTGTGCTTTTCGTGCTGTGGGACAAAGAGCGTGAAGGTCTCGGCGGATTCGTGCGCTTTGGCCTGCCGCTGATTGCTGTGCTTGTGGTTGACCGCCTCTGCCGCTTTGAAGCGTTCATGGCGCTGTTGACCCCCGTGATTTTGATTGGCGGCATGGCATCGGGTCTGTTCACGCCCACCGAGGCGGCAGTCGCGGCCTCTGCTTGGGCACTCTTCCTCGGCTTTGTTTGGTATCGCACGCTGAGCTGGCGCATGTTCATCAAAATTTCTATGGAAACAGTCGAAACAACCGCCGTCGTGCTGTTCATCGTCGCTAGCGCGTCGATATTCGCTTGGGTGCTCACCACCACGCAAGCCACTGAGGCGGTCGGTGCGTGGGTTCTTTCAATCAGCAGCAACCCGTTGGTGTTCCTACTTCTTGCCAACCTATTCCTGCTCTTTGTCGGCTGTTTCATGGAAACAATCGCAGCCATTACGATCCTCGTCCCGGTGTTCATGCCGATCATTGCGAAACTCGGCATCGACCCGGTTCATTTCGGTCTGATCATGGTGCTCAACCTGATGATCGGGCTGCTCACTCCGCCCGTTGGGATGGTGCTTTTTGTATTGCAAAAAGTCGCGCGAATCTCATTTGAACGCACGGTGGCAGCAGTGATACCGTGGATGATTCCGCTATTCGCCACGCTGATTCTGATTACCTACGTGCCGCAGATCGTGCTGTGGCTGCCGGGCAAGCTGTATCCTTAGGCTGGAGCCACACCATGCCACGCATCACACACGTTGAACTCTGGCAAGTGAATCTCGCACCGCCCGTGCCGCGCTCTGACGCTATTCAATCGTTTGTTACGCAAGAGACGCCAATGTTGCGTATCACCTGCGACGACGACTCGCAGGGCACGGGTTACAGCTACACGATCGGCACGGGCGGCTCGTCGGTGATGGCGTTGCTCGAACACCATCTCGCGCCCAAGCTCATCGGGCGTGACGCAGATGACGTCGAAGCGATTTGGAAGGATTTGTTTTTCCACACCCACGCGACGGCCGTTGGCGCGATCACCGCGCTCGCGCTCGCGACGATTGACACGGCGCTGTGGGACGCACGCTGTCGCCGTACGAATCTGCCCTTACATAAGGCAGCAGGCGGCGCGCAAAAGCGTGTGCCGATGTATTCCACCGAAGGCGGCTGGTTGCATTTGTCACCAGAGCAGTTGGTTACACAGTCTCTGGAGGCAAAAGCGGACGGCTTTAGCGGCGTAAAAATCAAAGTCGGGCGACCACACGTCAGCGAAGACATGGCGCGACTAAGCGCTGTTCGTGAGGCGGTCGGCGACGCTTTTGAGATCATGATTCATGCCAATCAGTGCTTCACGGTGAGCGAGGCGATCCGCCGGGCAAAGCACTACGAGTCGCTTGGGATTGCGTGGTTTGAAGAGCCGCTACCTGCGGAGGATTTGAGCGGAAACGAACGTTTGTCGCAGTCCACTTCGTTGCCAATCGCGGTGGGAGAGTCGATCTACAGCTTGCAGCACTTCCGTGAGTATTTGCAACGAGGTGCGTGCTCGATTGTGCAGGCGGACGTGGCACGAATCGGCGGCATTACGCCGTGGCTAAAAGTCGCGCACTTGGCCGAGAGTTTTAATGTGTCCATCTGCCCACATTTTTTGATGGAGTTGCACGTAAGCTTGTGTGCGGCGGTGCCGAACGCGCCGTGGGTGGAATACATCCCACAGCTTGATTCGATCACCACCGAGCGCATGGCGCGCGATGGCGGTTTCGCGCTGCCGTCGAGCGCACCGGGGCTGGGCATTGCGTGGGACCGAGAAGCAATCGAGCGACTGGCCGTGCGTCGGGCAGTCGTTACGCAGTAAAAGTTACAGCGGCGAATCCACGTCAATAAATTGGTACGCCACGCCAAACTGTTTGGCAATATGCGCGCCGAGTGCGGCCACGCCATCGCATTCCGTGGCGTGATGTCCCGCTGCGATGAGGGCAACGTCGGATTCGCGCGCTTCGTGAATGTGATGTTCGGCAATTTCGCCAGTGATGAACGCGTCGGCCCCCGCCTCAATCGCTTCGCGCAGCAATGAGCCGCCGGCGCCGGTGCACCAAGCGATTTTCTTCACTAGTCGTTGCGAGCTCGCGTAGAGTGTGACGCGGCGACCGTAATGCCGCGCACAGTATGCCGCGAGCACGGTTGATTTCACGGCAACGCCGACACCGAGTTGCCCCAGTGAAATTAAGCCGTTTTCGCCAGCGGTTTCGGTACACGTCAAACCCAGACGGCGGCCCAAGCGGGCGTTATTGCCCACCTCCGAATGCACGTCAAGCGGCAAATGGTAGGCAAACAAACTGATATTGGCGGCCAACAACGAGGCGACGCGTTCGCGGTGATATCCCACTAGACGCGGATCATCGCCCTTCCAGAACAAACCGTGGTGCACCAAAATCGCGTCGGCGCCGACGCCAATCGCCGCGTCAATTAGAGCCTTGTTTGCTGTGACACCCGCCACAACATACGAGACGGTGGACTTTCCGCTGACTTGCAGGCCGTTGTAAGCCGCGTCTTTGAAGCGCCGAATCTCTAGATAATCGTTAAGATGACGGGTGAGCGTGTCACGGTCACAAGCGTGCCCCAAGGCAGAACGCGGCAAAGGATCACTCTCAGCCTCTGCCTCTTGCATAAAATTTGGATGGTCAACGGTTCGCAAACATATCCCCAACTAGTTGCATCGTATTTCGACGACACGAAGCTTCGGACGTGCGTTTCGCACTTGATTCAACGCCGGAATCAATAACCGTCCAAGCCTGCGTATTTAACGCCGAATATTTTTCTCGCACCTCAAGCACTCATCAGACACTTTTATGGAAGCGCCCCCCGAATCATGCTGAACCGATTATGGCTTGTTTTTGCGCAGGTGTGCACAGTCTGTGTCGCAATTTTGTTCACCGTGAGCACGCTGCGGCCTGAGTGGCTCGCCCGCACCGTCACGACGGTTTCGCCAGCGATACCGACTACAGCGACTGCGTCCAATGCCGCGACCGTGGTCCCTGCATCCGTGAATGCCGCCTCCGCGCGCCTCACTGGTACGCACGCCAACAGCTTCAGCGATGCCGCCAAGCGAGCCTTGCCCTCCGTTGTGAAAATCGCCACGAGCGCCCAGCGCAAAGTGCGCAATCCTCTGACCGAAGACCCAACGTTTCAACGCTTTTTTGGGCGCGGACGCGAAGATAACGCGCAACAGTTGCTCGGAGAAGGCTCGGGCGTGATTGTTCGTGCGGACGGATACATCCTGACCAATAATCATGTGGTCGAGGGTGCTCAGCAAATACAAGTGGAACTCACCGACAAGCGCGTACTGCCAGCGCGCTTGATTGGTACCGATCCCGATACCGATCTCGCGGTAATAAAAATAGAAGGCGGAGAATTTCCAGCGGTCGCATTTGGCGATTCACAAGCGCTGCAAGTGGCCGATGTGGTGCTCGCGATTGGCAACCCATTTGGAGTGTTCGGCAATACGGTCACCATGGGTATCGTTAGCGCGCTGGGACGTACGCAGGTGTCGGATGCCAATCCATTTGAATCGTTTATTCAGACCGATGCGGCGATTAACCAGGGGAATTCCGGCGGCGCGCTGGTGAACGCCACGGGCGAGTTGATCGGCATTAACAGCAGCATCTTCACTCGCACTGGCGATTTTTCGGGTATTGGTTTCGCGATTCCGAGCGCACTGGCGCGACCGATCATGGAGCAACTGATCGCTACCGGCGAAGTCAAACGCGGCTACCTTGGCGTGAACCTCGGAGCCGTGACGCCCGAAATTGCTAAGGCGTTGGCGCTGAAAGATTTGCGTGGCGCATTCGTGGCGGCAGTGCTCGACGGCGCGCCGGGTAGCCGCGCAGGCCTACGCGTGAACGACGTTATCGTGGAGATCAACGGACGCGCTACGCCGGATCGCACTGATGCAGTGAATCTCATCGCGATGACCGCGCCCGATCAAACCATTCCGCTGAAAGTGTTGCGCGAAGGGCAGCCAGTTGAATTGCGTGTGACGCTGGGAAAACGCCCGCCAACGAAACGGCAATAACTGTGTTGATTTGGAGCGACTGCCCGCTTCGCAGCGCCGTAGCCTCGTAGCTTCGCAGGGCAGGCAGTGCACGCCCTCCGTTACAGCGCTACGCCGAGGCTGCGTCTTCGCTGGCGCGAGTGCGCGGCGTGATGAAGCGGCTGATGATGATTCCAACTTCATAGAGGATCACCAGCGGCACCGCTAAAAACAACTGAGACAACACGTCGGGCGGTGTCACAACAGCGGCGATCACAAACGCGGCGACGATGAAGTAACCGCGAAATTCGGCGAGTTGATTTACGGTCACGATGCCAGCGCGCGTAAGTACCGCCAGCACGACGGGTGTCTCAAACGTAATGCCAAACGCGATGAACATCGTGAGCGCGAAGCTCCAATATTTGTCGATGTCCGGCGTCATGTTGACACCAGCTGGCGTGAAGCCCACAAACGTGCCGAATATCGATGGAAACACCACGAAATAAGCGAACGCCATGCCCACGAAAAACAGAAGTGTGGACGAGACAATGATCGGCAGTGCCATCTTCTTTTCGTGCGTGTAGAGCCCTGGGGCAACGAAGGCCCACATCTGGTAGAGCACTACCGGTAAAGAAATGAGGAAGCCCGCCATCAGCGTAACTTTGAGCGGGATAAAGAAGGTGCCCGTTACATCGGTGGCGATCATCGAAGTGCCAACCGGCAAGACTTTAAGCATTGGTGCAGCGACCCACGCGTAGAGCTCCTTCATGCCCGGCCAGATGCTCAACGCGATGGTCATTACCAGCACTGCTGCAACAGCCTTAACCAAACGCTCGCGCAACTCGACTAGATGCGAGACGAACGTTTCTTGTATGCCGGATTCGGGAGTGTCGGACATGTAGTCGAAAGTCTTGAGAGTTTGAGCGGGCCGGCTGCGGCTTTGGCCGCGAGGGAGTGGGTTGGAACCCAACCGCGACACATGTCGCGCCTGTTTTCGTGGTGGTTACGCGACCTTTTTCGTCGATTCGGTAGCCGCTGGATTGAGTGTCAAGCTCATCTGCTCTGGCGAGATGATCGGTTTGGATTCTGAGGCGTTGGTCGCACGGTTTGCAAGGGTAGCTTGCTCGGCGATTGATTTTTCGAGCGCAGCGATTTCGTCGTTCGCAGTGAAGGTTGAAACCTGCGGTTCAGCTACGGGCAATGCCGGAGATGCGATCACGTTATCCGTACCGATCACGGGCGGCGTGGTGGCGGCAGCGTTACCAAG
This sequence comes from Burkholderiales bacterium, assembly GCA_017989135.1. Taxonomy (GTDB): domain Bacteria; phylum Pseudomonadota; class Gammaproteobacteria; order Burkholderiales; family Casimicrobiaceae; genus Casimicrobium. Next base: position 73,142 of record JAGNQL010000001.1, on the reverse strand, counting down.
CGCAGCAGATTCGGCCTGCGCGAGCGACGCGTTCATGCCGTTCTGCATGCTTGATGCCTCTTGCTCCACACTGCGACCGGCGTCGCTCACGGCTGTCTCAAAACTGCGCGCGGCTTCTTGCGCCTGCTGTTGCAGTTTGCGCAATTCGTCCATCTGCATTTCGCGATCAATGTCTTGTTTAACCGTGTTCGCGTAGGTACGCGCGCGGCCGAGCAAGTGGCCGATCGTACGGGCGACTTTGGGCAGTTTTTCGGGGCCGAGCACGATCAACGCAACCACTGCGATGATCATCATCTTGCCGAAGGAAAGTTCAAACATGTTGGTCAGTGAGCAGTGAACGGTGATTAGTGAACAGCAGAACGTCGCATGCAGACAGCCATAACAAACGCGAGCGACAGTGAGCCGAATTTGTCACTGCTCACCGCTCACTGTTCACCGCTCACTGCGCCGAACGGCGCTAAACCTTGTCGCGCTTAACTTCGCCTTCGATCACATTAGGCGCAACGGCCGGTGGTGCTTCGACGTTGCCTTTGGCGGCTTCTTCGCCGCCTTTCACGCCTTCTTTGAAATCTTTGACTGCACCGCCAAGATCCTTGCCGACGTTACGCAGCTTCTTGGTGCCGAACACCATCACCACGATCAACAGAACGATCAACCAGTGCCAAATCGAAAACGAACCCATGTGTGTAACTCCTAAATTCTAAAAATCTGACTACTCGTCGAGCGCAATCATGCGTCCCAGCGGCTTCGGGCCACCCAGCACATGCATGTGCAAATGAAAAACATCTTGCCGACCCACCCGACCATCGTTGATGATGGTGCGGAATCCGTCGGTTGAGCCCTGCTCTTTCGCCACCTTTGGCGCGATCAATAGCATTTTACCGAGCACCGCTTGATCGGCAGCGGTGGCTTCCGACAAACGCCCGATGTGGCCCTTTGGAATACAGAGCAAATGCACCGGCGCCGACGGATGAATATCCTTGAACACAAGCACATCGTCATCCTCATAAACCCTCGTCGAAGGGATTTCGCCGCGAATGATTTTGCAGAAAATGCAGTCTTTGTCGGTGCTCATGGTGGATGCGTCAAGTCGGTCGAATAGTTGCGTGGGGAATCCCAAATCTATTTGGGGCGCGCCGCCTTTTCGTCAAGGCCGGATAAGCCCTCGCGTCTCGCCAATTCTGCGAGCACATCCGGACCGCCCAAATCATGCCGTGCCATTGCGACGAGCATGTGAAACCACACGTCCGCCGCTTCGGACACGATTTTGTCCTTCGCGTCCGGTGTGTGCTCCGCATCTTTGCACGCCATGATGAATTCGGCCGCTTCTTCGCCCACTTTTTTCAGCGCGCCGTCGGGTGCTTTGGCAAAAAGCTTGGCGACGTACGAGCTAGCGGGATCTGCGCCCTTGCGCTCCGCCATCACCGCTGCGAGTCGCGCGAAGACTTGCTGCGCGTCAATTGAGCTTCGGGGGTCAGCGCTCACCGTAAATCTCCGCCTCGGTTTTCAGTGGATCGAAATCATTCACCCAGCGCTGCGCGCCGTCCTCAGCCGTCTCGAGCTTGCGAAAGAAGCAATTGCGTCGCCCAGTGTGGCACGCAATACCACCAATCTGATCAACCTTCAAAAGCACCACGTCACCGTCGCAATCAATGCGCACTTCACGAAGGATCTGCAAATGCCCCGAGCTTTCGCCCTTCATCCACGCAGAAGCCCGTGAGCGCGAGTAGTAGCACGCTTTGCCCGTCGCCAGCGTGCGCTCAAACGCGCCACGATCCATCCACGCGACCATCAGGATTTCGTTAGTCACCGCATCCTGCGCGATGGCCGGGATCAGGCCATTGGCGTCGAAGCGTAGTTCTGTGGAAACGGAGGGGTTTGCGGTGGACATGTACGCAGTTTAGCAGGCGATTTAACAGCTTAATCACGCTAACGACAGCCAGGTGGTCGTTAGCGGGCCAAAATACTAATTGTTGACTTTATACAAAATCTTGCGCAAACGACCGCGCGGCTGCCGCTGGCGCCAAAAAGCTATTAAGCTCGCCTACGCTTGGAAGTCTGGCTGCTTCGCCGGGTGCGCTGCCGCAAACGCGGGCAGCGCATTACAGTTTGCGTCAATCGCTGCGATCAACGGATATGGCGTCATGTCGACATTGAAGCGCCGGGCGGAAAACACCTGCGGCACGAGCACGATGTCGGCAAGCGTCGGCGTATCGCCGAAGCAAAACTTGCCACTCGTCTTGGCTTGCGCTAGCGCCTTCTCAAACGCGTCGAGGCCGGTGCTGATCCAGTGAACGATCCACTGATCTTTCGCCGACGGCGCGACGGCCAGCTCGTTGGTTAAGTAATTCAGCACGCGCACATTGCAGAGTGGATGCACATCACACGCCAGTGCAAGCGAGAGCGAACGCACATGCGCACGCGCGAGTGCGTCCGTGGGCAAGATGCGCGCCGTGTTCGGATGAGCCTCTTCCAGATATTCGATGATCGCTAGCGATTGCGTGAGCACTGCGCCGTCGTCCGTGGTCAGCGCGGGCACCAACCCAGCGGGATTCAACGCCAAGAATTCCGGCGTCCGATGCTCACGCTTGACCAGATGCACTGCGACGGGATCGTATGCGATGCCCTTGAGGTTCAGCGCGATGCGAACGCGATACGCGGCGGAGGAGCGGAAGTAGTTGTAGAGCTTCATGATCTTGTGAGGGTGAGCACCGGCTAGGGTGCAATCTTATTGCACCTTGCTATGGTCGCACGCGATGCGCGCACTTCGTCCGCCCTCGCTCGATTGAAAAATGGGTGCAATTAGATTGCACCCTACGCCTTTCAAGAAAACGCCTGAATCCCAGTCTGCGCACGGCCCAAGATGAGCGCATGAATGTCGTGCGTGCCTTCGTAAGTGTTAACCACTTCAAGGTTCACCAAATGGCGCGCGACGCCGAACTCGTCGCTGATGCCATTGCCGCCCATCATGTCGCGCGCGAGTCGCGCAATGTCGAGCGATTTGCCGCAGCTGTTGCGCTTCATGATGCTGGTGATTTCCACCGACGCGGTGCCTTCGTCCTTCATGCGGCCCAGACGCAGACAGCCTTGCAAGCCCATCGTGATTTCGGTTTGCATGTCGGCGAGTTTCTTCTGGATCAGCTGATTGGCCGCGAGCGGACGACCAAATTGTTTGCGATCCATCACGTATTGTCGCGCGCGAAACCAGCAATCTTCTGCTGCACCGAGCGCGCCCCAAGCGATGCCATATCGCGCGCTGTTCAAGCACGTAAACGGGCCTTTTAGGCCTTCCACATTTGGCAATTCGTTTTCAGCCGGAACGAACACATCGTCCATCACGATTTCGCCAGTGGTCGAAGCGCGCAAACCCACTTTTCCCTTAATCGCGGGGGCGGAAAGGCCCTTCATGCCCTTCTCCAAAATGTACCCACGAATGCGACCTTCGTCGTTCTTCGCCCACACGACGAACACGTCCGCAAACGGCGAATTCGAGATCCACATCTTCGCGCCGCTCACCGAGAAGCCGCCCGGCACGCTCTTGGCGCGCGTGATCATGCTCGCGGGGTCGGACCCGTGGTTGGGCTCGGTCAGCCCGAAACAACCGATCCACTCGCCCGTCGCAAGTTTCGGCAAATACTTTTGCTTTTGCGCTTCGGAGCCAAACTCAAAAATCGGCACCATCACCAGCGAACTCTGCACACTCATCATCGAGCGGTATCCCGAGTCCACCCGCTCAACTTCACGCGCGATCAAGCCGTATGCCACGTAGTTAAGGCCCGCACCACCGTATTGCTCGGGAATCGTTGGGCCGAGCAAACCGAGCGCGCCCATCTCACGAAAAATTTCGATGTCGGTGTGTTCGGTGCGAAACGCTTCGACTACGCGCGGCAGCAATTTATCTTGAGAATACTGCTGCGCCGCGTCGCGAATCATGCGCTCGTCTTCAGTCAATTGCTGATCGAGCAGCAGCGGGTCTGCCCAGTTAAACGTTGCTTTTTGGGATGCTGCTGAGTTAGCCATGTGAATCCTTCGCGTCGAGAGTGGTGCGACGCAATCGTCGCTCTGCCGTAATGATAGTCAGGCAGGCGTTGGCAACCCATTCGATCGCAACCGATTCCAATCAAACGGCGATAACATCGCCATGCCTAACCGTTCCAACCCCACGCCATGAACGACAACCAGCTCCTGCGCTACAGCCGCCATATTCTGCTTCCGCAAATTGACGTGGACGGACAGGAGCGCCTGCTGGCGGCGCGCGCGCTTATCGTCGGAGCAGGCGGGCTCGGATCGCCGGTGGCGCTCTATCTCGCGTCAGCAGGCGTCGGTACGCTGGTGCTCGCCGATGGCGACACGGTGGATTTGACCAATCTGCAACGCCAAATCCTGCATCGCAACGGCGCCGTCGGCCAACCCAAAGCGCTCTCAGGACGCGCGACTCTCGCCGACGTGAACCCCGAATGCAATGTCATCGCCATCAACGAGCGCTTAACGGGTGATGCGCTCGACGTGCAAGTCGCCGCCGCCGACATCGTGCTCGACTGCACCGACAATTTTGCGACGCGACATGCGATCAATCGTGCCTGCGTTGCGCACAAAAAGCCGCTAGTCTCCGGCGCAGCGATCGGCTTCGATGGCCAAGTGTCATTGTTCGACCCGCGCGTTGACGCGTCACCTTGCTACCACTGCGTCTACCCCGACGACCAAAACTTCGAAGAAACCAGCTGCGCACTCATGGGCGTGTTCGCCCCAATCGTCGGCATCATCGGCGCCACGCAAGCGGCGGAAGCGCTCAAAGTACTCATAGGCTGTGGTGACCCGCTGGTGGGTCGGTTGCTGCTGCTTGACGGCTTATCCATGGAATGGCAAACGATGCGCGTGAAACGCAACACTGCGTGTGCAGTGTGCGGCGACGCTAGCGCGTAGTTAAGCTCACCATGCGCTCGACGTAGCGCGCGATGGTGTCGATCTCGATGTTGACGCGGTGGCCGGGCGCGAGTTGCGAAAAATTCGTGACTTGAAACGTGTGAGGAATCACGTTGATCTGAAAACGGCAGCCAGACTCAACGTCTTCGACAGCATTGACGGTAAGACTGACACCGTTCACAGTGACCGAGCCCTTTTTCGCGATGAATTTGCCGAATGCGGCAGGCACTTCGACCTCAAGAAGCCAACTCTCGGCGAGGTTCTTCCATTGGGTCACGAGGCCCGAGGTGTCTACGTGTCCGGTGACGAGGTGACCGCCGAGCTTGTCGGCGAGCGTCGCGGATTTTTCAAGGTTGACTAACGCGCCGATTTCGAGGCCCGTCACGATGGTGAGCGAATGCGCGGTTACGTCCGAACGCAGCACGCCTGGCGCCTTCTCGACGACCGTGAGGCAGCAGCCCGAATGCGAGATCGAATCGCCAATCGCGATGTCGTCCAGCGGCCAATCGCCGCATGCAACGGTGATGCACTGGCCATCGCCGATGGGTTGGTGTGCGGTGACGCGGCCTAAGCCTGTAATGATTCCGGTAAACATTTTTTGTGAAGGTGCGCTGTGAGTAGTTGACGTCGGTTATTTTGCTCGCAGAATGATGCGTACATCCTCGCCTAGACGCGCCACATCGTGCAGGTCGAACTGCGTGGCGTCGGCAAGCTTTAACGGTTCAGCCATAGAGAACATTTCTCTGGCGTCACGGCCGAGCAATTTTGGCGCAAGGTACACCAGCAACTCGTCGACCAATCCTGCAGCGATCATCGGCCCCATTAAGCGCGCGCCGGCTTCAACATGCAACTCGTTGACGCCGCGTTTGGCGATGTCTTTGAAGGCTGCGGGTAGGTCAATTTTTCCGGGGTTCGTTGCGTCGGGCAAGCTGACCAATTCAACATCCGGGCCGAGCGCTTGGGGCATTCGATTCGAGCCGTAAATCAACGCGCCGCCACGCAGCACTTTCGCCGAGGCAGACACCTCGCCGAGATGATCAAAAACGATGCGTAGCGGCTGCCGCAGCGGGAGCGAAGTGGTGACGCCGCGCACAGTCATTTGTGGGTCGTCGTACTTCACGGTGCCGCTACCCGTAAGCACCGCACACGCGCGCGCGCGCCAGCGATGACCGTCCTGCCGCGCCTCTTCGCCCGTGATCCATTGGCTTTCGCCATTGGACAAGCCCGTGCGGCCATCAATGCTCGCCGCAACTTTGCAGCGCACCCACGGCAGGCCGGTCGTCATGCGCTTGACGAAACCGATATTGAGTTCAAGCGCGTCGTGCGAAAAAAGACCGACCCGAACATCAACGTTCGCTTCGCGCAAACGTGCGAAACCCGTGCCACTTACGACCGGGTTCGGGTCTTCCATCGCAGCGACCACACGCGTGATTCCCGCGTTGATGAGGCCTTCAGTGCAAGGAGCTGTTTTGCCGAAATGATTGCAAGGTTCCAGCGTTACGTAGGCCGTGGCCCCAGTCAAACTCACGCCTTTGGCGCGCGCATTCTTGATCGCGTGCGCTTCAGCATGTGGCTCACCCGGACGTTGTGTGAAACCTTCGGCGAGAACATGGCCATCGCGAGCGATCACGCAACCAACGCGCGGATTCGGCGTGGCATGATTCAACGCCTGCGCCGCAAGCTCCAGCGCGCGTCGCATAAATTGCTCGTCAGATGCGCTAAACATTCTTTGGTTTCTTCACCGCAGGTTTCTTAACGCTTGCCGGACGATCCACCTCGTGCAACGCCGACCGAAAATCTTCTACGTCTTGAAACGATTTGTAGACCGAAGCGAAGCGAATGTAGGCGACTTTATCGAGCTTGTATAGCTCGGCCATGACCATTTCGCCAATGCTGCGTGACGGAATTTCGCGTTCACCCAGACTGTGAATATTGGCAACGATTCGAGCGATGGCCTGATCGACAAACTCCGTGGGCACAAAACGTTTGTGCAGTGCTCGGTTAAAACCGGTGCGAATTTTTTCAACGTTGAAATCGATGCGCGTGCTGTTGCCTTTGATGACTTGCGGCATGCGCATTTCAACAGTTTCAAACGTCGTGAAGCGTTTGTCGCAACTCAAACACTTACGGCGACGGCGAATTGCATCGCCGGTTTCGGAGACGCGCGAATCGATCACTTGAGTGTCGAGAGATCCGCAGAAAGGGCACTTCATTTTCGGTCGTAGGGATTCAAGAAAGTGTTCGAAGCGAACGTTTGCGAGAGTATAGGCGGCGACACGAATTCGCGAGCGGCAGCGGTCTAGCGTCGTGCCGCTAGGCGATGCAAAACGAAGTTCACGCTTTGCTCGCGGACGCTATTCCGGTCGCCCGCGAAGTATTGCGTCGCGGTAAAGACATCATCGGCCGTAGCGAAACCAAAGCACACCATGCCTACCGGCTTACTCGCGGTTCCGCCCGTCGGCCCGGCCACGCCCGTGACTGAATACGCAATCGACGCGCCACTGCGCGAAAGAGCACCACGCGCCATCTCACGCGCAGTTTCTTCGCTCACCGCGCCGTAGGTATCGAGCGTTCCGGGCAAGACGCCGAGCAGTTCCATTTTGGCTTCATTGCTGTAGGTCACAAAGCCACGATCCACCCACGCGGATGAACCGCTTACGCCGGTCAGCACTGCTGAAATTAAGCCCCCAGTGCAACTCTCTGCGCCCGCTATCACCCTCTTTTCAGCGATACAGACTCGCCCGATGTGCGTCGCTAACTTGAGCCATTCGTCATAGAGCGCATGCATGTTTAAGCGACCGTCCGAATCGATGTGAAGGTTCTAAAAATAGCGAATCCAGAGCGCGAAGATAAGCAGCGTGAGCGCGGCGGCAATCAAATCATCAAGCATTACGCCGAATGCGCCCTTTACATTGCGATCCGCCCAGCCGATGGGCCCCGGTTTCCAGATGTCGAGCAAACGAAAGAGTAGAAAGGCCCCTAGCTGCTTCCACGCAGCCCCAGGCAACATGGCTGTGATGAGTGCCATTGCGATCACTTCGTCAGAGACGATGGATCCGTGATCACTTTCGCCTAGCGCGCGACCCGTCACGCCGGCGGCCCACACGCTTAACGCAAACGCCACAGCGAGTCCTAGAAAAAAAACTGTGTCACCGACCATTGGCTGCAGCCAGCGCGCGGCGAACAGGCCTACCAAAGTACCGAACGTTCCGGGCGCAAAAGGCGCCAACCCGGAGCCAAAGCCCAGCGAAATGACGTGCGCGGGATGCGAGAACATGAAGCGCAATGTCAGTCGCTTGACGCCGACAGAAGCCACAGCAGACGACGCAATGTTCTCAGTCATGAGCGAAATGATCCCAGCCCCAGGTGGCGACGTTTACGATTCGTGATTGTGCATCTAGTACGCGAACTTTTGCATTCGCGTGGGTGTCGCTAGCTGCGCTGGTGCCGGTGACGCGTCCAATGCAGGCGCCGTCAAGCGATAGGCTCTTGAGGACAGTGCCGATGTGCTCATGCTGCGACGAAGGCGCGGTAAACAACAGTTCATACGCATCTCCCGTGGCAAGCAGGCAATGCTGCGCTTGACGTGCGAAATTAGCTGAAGTGAGGGCGTCGCCGAGACCCGTCGGAATGGCGGCAAGATTAATGTCGATACCTAAATTCGACGCCCTCGCGATGTGCTGCGCTTCGCTCAGCAGTCCATCGGAAATATCGATGCAACTTGTCGCTACGCCACGCAGCGCAAGGCCGAGCGCAACGCGCGCTGTCGGGCATTCGTAACGGGCGATTTGCCCCGCTGAGGCCTCAGCTTTGATGTCGCCCAACATGCAATACAACGCCCATCCGGCGTCACCGAGCGGGCCGCTTACCCAAAGCTCATCGCCGGGCTTCGCGCCACTACGCAAGAGCGATTGACTTGGTTCTACGTCACCAAACGCGGTGATTGCGATCGCGAGGGGGCCACGTGTGGTGTTGCCCCCGACTAACTCCACACCAAATTCGTCTAGCGCGCTCCATAGTCCGTCAGCGACGCGCGAAACCCATGTTTCATCAATGCGGGGCAATGTCAACGAGAGCAGCACGTAACGCGGCTGCGCACCCATCGCCGCTAAATCGCTCAAATTCACATGCACCACGCGGCGACCCAGCTTCCACGGGTCTAAGGTCGGCAGAAAGTGTCGGCCTTCCACGAGCGTGTCAGTGGTCACCGCAAACGAGTTACCGGCGGATGGCGCGATGACCGCGCAATCGTCGCCATTGCCAACAACCGCCGACTCAGAGCGTCGCGTGAAGAATCGCCCGATCAGCTCAAACTCATTCATGGTTTGGAAGCCTCACCACACGTGGCAATCATCGAAACCGTGCTGACCGCGCAGCGCGCCTAGCGACGCTGGCGTGGAGCCGCGGCCACTTCGTCTGCGCGCAGTATCGGTGCGAGTTTGTCGAGTACGCCATTGACCCACTTATGGCCATCAGTCCCGCCAAAGCTTTTTGCCAGCTCAACCGATTCGTTGATCGCGACGCGATACGGAATGTCGAACCGAGACTGCAATTCCCAAGCGCCAATGAGGATGATGCTGCGCTCAATCGGGCTGATCTGCGCAAACGGGCGATCTACATATGTCTGCACGAGTGCTTCGAGCTGCGTTCGGCCTTCGGACAACCCGGTCCAAAGTTCGCGGAAAAAGTCTTTGTCCGCACGCTTGAAATTTTCGTCGCCTTCCGTGCGAATGCGAATGGTGCCAGGATCGTGATCAGCCACGAAAAGCTCATACGCCGCCTGCAGCGCGAATTCACGCGCCCAGCGACGCGCCGATTTTGGCTTTGCTTTCGCCACCGGGGCGGTGGCCGCAACGGCAGCGGGAGAATCAGGCGTTTGAGGAGCGGTCATGCGATTTAAGTATTTTTATTCTGAAGGAGCGGCGTGCCGCAATGAAAATGAGAGCGCGCGAGGGTTTAGTCTTCGCTGAAATTCGAATGCGCCCATTCTTGAAGCAATGCCATTTCGACCGCAGCCTGCGCGGCTTCGAATCCTTTTTGTTCGGCACGACTGATCGCCTGCTCATCGGTATAAGTGGTCAACACGCCGTTGCCAATCGCGATGTCGAGATCAAGACCCACGCGCGTGATTGCGGCAGCGGATTCATTGCACACGACCTCAAAATGGTAGGTGTCGCCCTTCACGACGCACCCTAACGCGATTAACGCATCGAACTGTTCAGTCGTGGCAAACGCCTGTAGCGCCAGGGCAATTTCTAGCGCGCCGGGCACCGTAACTTCGGCGATATCGCTCCCGTCAACGCCCATTTCAGCCAGCGCTTTCTTCGCGCCTGCTAGGAGTTTTTCGCAAATCGGAGCATTAAATCGCGCAGTGACAATTCCAACGCGCAATCCAGCGCCGCGAAGTTGCATCAGGGGTTTTAGGGGCATTTTTTATCCAACGTTAAGAAGTGTTCTTGTGTGGCAGTCTCAAGGCCGCTAGCGCTCTTCGTAAGCAACCACTTCGAGATCAAAGCCCGTCATCGACGGCATGCGGCGCGGCTTGGCTAGCACGCGCATTTTCCCGACGCAGAGCGCGCGCAAAATTTGCGCGCCGATGCCGTACGTCCGCAAATCCATTTTGTGCGCGTTGAGCGGCTTCACGTTCAGCGCACGATCACGTAGATCATCCGCCGATTCTGTTTGGTGTAACAAGACCAACACGCCAGCGTCAGCGCGCTGCAAACGCTCAAGCGCATTGGGCACGCTCCAAGAATGGACGGCACTGGCCGCGTCAAGCATGTCGATCACCGACAGCGGTTCATGTACGCGAACGACGGTTTCAGCGTCCGGTGTCGGCGTGCCTTTAACGATCGCGAGGTGAGTCGCGGCGGTGAGCTTTTCGCGGAATACCTTAAGCGTAAATTCGCCTTGCGCCGTGTGCAACGGACGTTCGCCGACGCACTCCACCAAATTTTCTTGCGCTGCGCGGAACTGAATCAGATCGGTAATCGCGCCGATTTTGAGGTTGTGATCTTTCGCGAAAACGAGCAAGTCCGGCAACCGCGCCATCGTCCCATCGTCTTTCATCACTTCACAAATCACAGCGGCGGGGGTTAGACCGGCCATACGTGTGAGATCACAGCCTGCCTCAGTGTGCCCCGCACGCATCAGCACGCCGCCGGGCTGCGCCATGATGGGAAAAATGTGGCCGGGCTGCACGATGTCGGATGGCTTCGCATTAAATGCCACAGCAGTCTTGACGGTATGCGCACGGTCCGCAGCAGAGATGCCGCTGGTGACGCCCTCAGCCGCTTCGATCGATTGCGTGAAATTAGTGCCGAAACCGGAGCGATTGCTCGATGTCATCAGCGGAATATTGAGCTGTGCGCAGCGGTCTTGCGTGAGCGTGAGGCAAATCAGCCCTCGCCCGTGCTTCGCCATGAAATTGATCGCTTCCGGCGTCACAAACTCGGCGGCGAGTACCAAATCACCCTCATTTTCGCGATCCTCCTCATCAACCAGAATCACCATTCGTCCTGCTTTCAGGTCGGCGATGATTTCTGGCACGGATGAGAGCACCGACGTCGTATGCGAGGGCACAGCGGCTAGCGCTGGTTTGGAGGACGACGAGGCGGGGTTGGCAGAAGTGGCCATGAGAAAGAGCAATCTCTTGAGGAGAAGCGGCTATTTTAAGCCGCCTTCGGCACTGAGGGCCAACGCAGCGCGCGGAGATAGCGGCCAGTACGCGCTTTGCGGCGACAATAGCGGCTTAAATCGTCACTGCTCCGCGCTCTCGCCCGACATGTCCGAACTGCTGATTTCTGAACAAAATGGTTACCGCACGCTTCACTTTGGCTCCGAATGGGTGCAGGGACGCATGCGCATCAGTAAGCCCGCAGAACTCATTCTGGGCTACGCGCAGGACATGTGCGCCGCCATGCTTTTCGCGCCGCCGCCGAAACATGTTTACGTAGCCGGCCTTGGAGTCGGCTCCCTGCCACGGTGGGGGATCGCGAATTGGGCCGAATCGCTCAAGCGCATGGAGATTGTGGAGCTACGCGCCGACGTGATGGCACTTGCGCGCTCGGCCTTTCCCATTCCCCAGGACGACGAACGCGTGGTGCTCACGTTGGGCGACGCAGCGAAGGTCATCACCGAACGACCCCCTTCAAGCGTGGACTGGATGTGGGTTGACTGCTACGACGGTCGCGGGCGCGTAGGCGCGCTGGAGTCAGCCGAGTTTTATGCCGCGGCACACGCTTCGCTAAAAGCCAAGGGCGTGTTCGTAGCGAACATGTGGAGCAGCGTTACCCGTTATCGCGGCGGACTTCGCCGTTTACGCGCCGTGTTTGGCGACAACAACATCGTGTTGTTACCCGCCATTGCCACAGAAAACGTCACGGTTATCGCCTGCAAGTCACCACTGCCAGATCTTGCCAGTCGCGCGCTACAAGCGCGTGCACGAGCGCTGCACGCTGAGTACAAATTGCCGTTTGAGCGCTGGTTGAAGGCGATTGTGCCCGTGTCGACGGCGCTCTAGTCTCAGCACGCGAAGGACATCTTGGAAGCAGAAAAAAGCCCGCGGGCGAATGAACGCGGCGCGGGCTGAAGGGTTCCCTCCTCCTCGAGGAAATCAGTGCAGATTATAGGGTCTTCTAGAGGACTTGCAAGACTTATCTTGTGCGATTTTCACTTTTTTGGTGCTCTTCGCCCTATTTAACCGCCTCAAATTCTTGGGCTGCTCGGAAGCAGCCCGGCGACCGAAAGTTAATTCAGTCGCTTTAAGCAACGACTGATTAGTCGTTCTGACCCACAGCCAACTTCAACGCTGGCTTCTTGTCGTCGAAGAACTGCTCGTCTTCGGTCGAACCGTGCAGCGCGGTCGTTGAGCTTTGGCCACCTTGGATCACTTGGGTCACAGCGTCAAAGTAGCCTGTGCCGACTTCGCGCTGGTGCTTAACCGCCGTGAAGCCTTTGTCTGCCGCTGCGAATTCAGCTTCTTGCAATTCAACGAATGCGCTCATGTTGTTGCGAGCGTAGCCGTGGGCAAGGTTGAACATCGAGTAGTTGAGGCTGTGGAAGCCAGCCAACGTGATGAACTGGAACTTGTAGCCCATCGCGCCCAGTTCGCGTTGGAATTTGGCAATCGTCGATTCGTCGAGATTTTTCTTCCAGTTAAACGATGGCGAGCAGTTGTACGCCAGCATCTTGCCTGGGTATTGCTTCTGAATGCCTTCGGCGAACTTGCGGGCAAATTCGAGGTCAGGTTTGCCGGTTTCACACCAAATCAAGTCAGCCACCGCCGAGTAAGCGAGGCCGCGCGAAAGCGCTTGCTCGAAGCCCGGCTTGGTTTTGTAGAAACCTTCAACCGTGCGCTCGCCGGTGCAATGCGGACGATCGATTTCGTCAACGTCGCTGGTCAGCAAGTCAGCGGCTTCTGCGTCCGTACGTGCGAGCAACACGGTAGGCGTGCCCATGACGTCTGCAGCGAAGCGCGCAGCGTAGAGCTTTTCAACGGCTTCACGCGTTGGCACTAGAACTTTGCCGCCCATGTGGCCGCATTTCTTCACGCTTGCGAGTTGATCTTCGAAGTGAACGCCAGCGGCGCCCGCGTCAATCATCGATTTCATCAGTTCGAACGCGTTCAACACGCCGCCGAAGCCAGCTTCAGCGTCGGCGACGATTGGCTGCATGTAATCAACGTCGTCTTTGCCTTCCATCCACTGGATTTGGTCAGCGCGCAGCAACGTGTTGTTGATGCGTTTCACGACGGCTGGCACCGAATTCACTGGGTACAGCGATTGGTCAGGATACATCTCACCGGCGAGGTTGGCGTCGCCTGCGACCTGCCAGCCTGACAGATAAATGGCCTTCAAGCCCGCTTTGACTTGCTGCATCGCTTGGTTACCGGTCAACGCGCCCAGCGAGTTGACGAACGGTTCGGTGTGCAGCGAATTCCACAATTTTTCTGCGCCGTTTTTGGCGAGCGTGTGCTCAACGCCTGCAGTGCCACGAAGACGTACGACATCAGCTGCGCTGTAGTTGCGCTTGACGCCTTTCCAGCGTGGGTTAGTCGCCCAGTCCTTTTCGAGAGCGGCGGTAGCGGCGGCCATTTGGGCCTGAACTTTGGAAGATTGAGTCATGGTGGGTTGCCTTTCAACGGTGTCCTGAAAACGTTCCTCACTTTTTTACGCCCCGATCCGGTTTCCACCTGACGGAAGCGCGCAAAGCATCTTGTTGTTGCTTCGCAGCATAGAGCATTTTTATGGAATCTGCATCTCAACTTTTAAAAAAGCTCATTAAAACAACGGTTTGCAATGCGTTTTCATTCCACGAAAGATTCCACATCGTGAAAGTATTTTTTGTTTCCCGCATTGCACCAATTGAAATTCGGTTCCGCACCGCTGCACAATTGGAAAAAAGCGTTGGAAATTCAATCGACTCCGATGAGGTGTTGAAGTGCGCGCGTAAAATTCTGCGCCGAGCCACTGGCGCGAACGACCTCGAACGCCCGCCGACCCCGAAAGCAGCTGAGCGCGCGACGCAGATTCTGCGGTGTCGCATCCGTGCAACAAAAAAGCCCGACACTTGCGTGTTCGGGCTCTTTTTGCTGCTGGCTCAACCGGGCTGGTTGGTGGAGCCTAACGCGATGCGGGCGCGTATCAGGTGAGCATGTCCGCCCAAATATTTTTCGCCCAACTGTTGGCGTACACGCCTTCCGCGAGATTCGGCGATGGCGACAAGCCGCCGGCGCCAGCCACCGTGACCATTGTTTTCTGTGCAGCGTCATAGCGATGTACCGAAGCAACGTGAACCACGTTTTTGTCATCGATAAAGCTGTAGCAAGTGTTGGCGACCATCGGCGTGGTGTTGACCACGTCCCCCGTTAGCAACGCGATAACAGCCGCTGCGCAGACTTTGCCATGCTGGTTGGCCATGTGGCCCGACTTCGGCATCAGCGGCGCAATTTGCAGCGCATCACCGAGGATGTGCACGTTTTTCACGGCCGTGGATTCGTAGGTGAGCCAGTCAATTTGGCACCAGCGCTTATTGGAGTTGTTCAGACCGTTCTGAGTTGCGATGTTGCCCGCTCGCATCGGTGGCAGCACGTTCAATACATCGGCGCGCAAGTCATCACCGAAAGTCATTTTGAGCGTGTTGGTTTTGGCGTCAACGTCCTGAATTTCTTGATTGTTGCGATATTCCACAACGCCCTTGAACTTTCCGTTCCACGCAGCCATGAAGAGGCCCTTCTTCGAGACAACGTCTTCGTTGGCGTCGAGAATGAGAACTTTCGATTTCGGCTTTGCTTGCTGGAAATACCACGCGACTTGGCAGGCGCGCTCGTACGGCCCCGGTGGGCACCGGAACGGTGCCTTGGGAATGTGGATAGCGAAAACGCCGCCATCTTTCATCGCTGTCAATTGGTTACGCAGCGCGACGGTTTCCGGCCCCGCCTTCCATGCTGCAAGCACCTTGCCGCGCGCCTCAGCGCTGGCCAAGCCCGGCAGCGACTCAAGCATGAAGTCAATGCCCGGCGAGAGAATCAATCGGTCGTAGGGCAGACGCGTGCCATCGGCCAAGGCGAGCACTTTTTTATCCGCGTCAAAACCAGTGGCTTCGCCTTGCACGCGTTTGATGCCGTATTTGTCCAGCCCGCCGTACGCAACGGAAATATCGCCAATGGATTTCGATCCCCCTAGCACAAGGTTCGACAGCGGGCACGATACAAACGTGCCACCGCGTTCGACGAGCGTGACGTCAATCTTGCCTTCGCTCCACATGGCGATGTACTTGGCGGCCGTAGCGCCGCCGAAGCCGCCGCCCACGATGACTACTTTGGGTTTAGCCGCACCGCCTACGCTCGCGCAGCCGGAAAGTCCGACGCCGGCGGTTGCACCTGCGATTGAGATCGCGCCAGCCGATTTAACGAAGTCGCGACGATTGAATGAGTTCATGGTTCGCTCCTTGGTTATTTGGCTTGTTTAGAGAAGTAATCAGCAATCAATGCAATTTGCTCATTGCTGTAGCCCTTCGCGAGCTGATGCATGATGGTGCCAGGCATTTTTCCGTCTCGATAGTCGGTCATTTTTTTGATGGTATCGATCGCACGAGCGCCAGCAAGCGACGGCACGTCACTCACGCTATTGCCATTGGTGCCGTGGCAGTTCGCGCACTGCGCTGCCAGGTTTCTCGCAAGATGTTTGCTAACGGGTGCTTGGGCGAACGCGCCGGGCGCGGCTGCCAGCAGCACGCTGGCAAGAGTCAGCGCGAGCGCGCGAACACGAAATCGAGATTGAAAATGCATGGGGTGGCCTCCAAAGTACGTCGTTGATATAAGTCACGATCAAAGACGATTCTAGGACTGGTCTGGCTGCCAAAATGAAGAAATTTCGCGCTATACATATGCGAAAACTGCCTGACACCTGCATACGTGACATGGCGACGCTGGCCGCAGAATTATCGCCGCCGCAGCAGATTCGTGATCGGAACAATCGCACACTCGGAGTAGATATGCGATGTTGATATCCAACAGCTTTATGGCTTGGCCGACTGCCGCACGGTCGATGCAGGCAGTATTTACGTAAAGTCGAGAAGTTGCAAAATTCGCCAGTAACCAATACAGCGCTTGCGTTTCGGCTAAAAAGCTGATAAATGCTTCACCGAGGCCCCAAACCCGCGGAGAGCCTGAGGGGAACTTTCTCCGCTCGGAATGGCCAACGTTCTAGGTCGCTAAAGCAACGCGTCGTGATTGACTCGTATTCGATTGGCCCCAGATTGTCAGAATTGCGGTGAACGTCCTCTTGAATAGGGCGGTTTCTTCCCGCAAAACTTCGAGCACCGCACTCCAACCGCGATTAACCATGGGCAGCGCGCCACTGCGCCGGAATGAACATGATCGATATACCCTTGGCGCTACGACGCGTTATACGCATCCCGACGCTCGTCGTACTAGCCGTCGCCGCGGTGGCGACGCTCTCCGCATGCGCTTCGCTCGATACCTTTCAGCGACAAGCGATATTTCGCCCGAGCAAGGACGTCGGCCGCACGCCCGCGGAGTTCAATGCACCGTTCGAAGACGTGTGGCTACCGGTGGCCAACGGCAACGAAAATCGCGTTCACGCATGGTGGATTCCGGCTCCGGCGAGCGCAACTAAATCTGCACCGGCTGCTCTCTACTTACACGGCGCAGGCTTCGGCATTTCGGCAAATCTGCCGCGCATCATGAAGCTTCGCGACGAAGGCTTTTCAGTACTCGCCATTGACTACCGAGGCTTTGGCAAGAGCGACGGGCAGTTGCCTTCGGAACAGTCGGCCGCCGAGGACGCCAGCGCGGCGTGGACAGAGCTGACGCGCCGAGCCCCCAACAGCAAGCGATACATCTACGGTCATTCCCTCGGTGGCGCAATTGCGATTGATCTCGCGGCGAAACCCGAAGCCAAAAACGCAGCGGGTCTGGTAGTGGAAAGCTCGTTCACAAGCGTGCGCGAAATGCAGCAGTTCACAGCCTACAAGTGGATACCGCTGGCGGCAGTACAAACGCAGTATTTCGACTCCATCGCCAAAGCGCCAACGCTTTGCATGCCCACGCTGTTCATGCACGGCAGTAACGACTACCGCATCCCAACTGACGTCGCAAAAAAACTTTTCGACGCGGCGCCCGAACCCAAGCGCTGGCTGCTGGTTGATGGTGCACGCCACATCGATATTCCTACGCGCTTCACCTCGCAGTGGTCCGCTGCATTGAACGACTTCCTAAAGCTTGGCGCGACCACTACCGCGCAGTCGCGCACGACGTGCCAGCGTAACGCGTAGCGCTTCGAAAACTCACACCGCGTTTGAAATTGACGCCCCCACGCAACGCCGATATAGTGCGTCGCATCAGTGCAAAAGGAGGACGTTGAGCGATGCACGCATCAGGGAGGATGCGCGCGAATCGCTGACGAATTGATACTGTTCCTTTTGACGTTGATTCGCGCACTGCAACGGTGTGCGGGTTGAGTTTTCATCGTCACAGATCTACTAAGGGGAGCAGTTATGAAACTGGGATCATGGTGCTGGCGCAAATGCGTATTCGGGTTTGCCATCGTGGGTTTGGGTATTGCGGCGCTCGCGCATGCGACGAACTATTCGTTGTGGGTGAATGGCCGCACCGGCGGCGGGCAAGTGGGCAATCACGCTGATTTCGCCTATTGGGGACCTGCCGCAACGGCCGCTGGCGTCAACAAAAAATCTGTGAACTGGGACGGCTACAACACCATCGCCTCCACCAACGGCGGCGTGCGCGACGCGCTCGATTGCTATTGCACGGGCAACAACTGGTGCTACGTCGCCGCACACAGCGCTGGCAATCTGCAAGTGGGCTACGCGCTCTCCCTGTACGGTGGCTCCACACGCACCAAGAAAAACGGCGTACCCAATAGCGGAGGAGTGTGCGGCAGCGCAGGAACCGGCACGCAAACAGGCTGGAATATCAAATGGGTCGACGTCGCGGGCGGTGCGGGTGGTGGCTCCGAACTCGCCAACGCAGGAAGCTGGGCGCTTTCCGAGCCGTTGGTTGGCGACCTGAAAACGGCCACCGCACGCGCGATGTATAACCACAACACGACACGCGGCGCGACCTTCTACATGTTCGCCGGCGCAAGCGGCACGCTCTATTCCGCCATCCTTCCGGGACAGGATGACGAAGCCATTGCGTACCACTCAAGCGGCGGCGTGTCGGGCACTGGCGGCGCGAGCTACTGCAACGGCTCGGATTGGTTCTGCAACGACTTGACGATGGGCACAGCCGCAAACGAAGGCGGTCGTGCGAAGTGGACAAATCACAACGTGAAGTTCCGGGACAACAACGAGTCGTACAACCACTACACCAACGGCAACTGGGGCGGCATTGTGTCGCGTGCGGTCGCCGATATGGTGGTGAATGCCCAATAGTTCCGACGACGAAGTAACGCCACGCGCGCGCACCACGCGCGGGCGCTGGCCGCTTGTAATCGCGCTACTGATCGTGGCCGGCGCATGCGGCAGTTGGTGGGTTTCGGGCATGGGCAACGACAACGCGGCGAACGCTGCAGACGCGCAACGGAGCGCAACGCTCAGCACGTCAGCCGACACAAAAGCCGCTGCCAGTGGCGTCGGCCTCACTCCGCGCCAACCGGGAGTAGTAGCTGTTGGTGGATCAAAAGCCGACGCGCTTGACCTAGCTGCCAGCACCGATCCCAAAGCACAACTCGCGTTGTGGTCTCAGCGGCTCGCGCGCGCCGAAGAAGTGCTCGAAAACTATCGCAAACAAACCATCTATCCGTTTGAATCACGTCCAGCGCGCGAGCACGTGGATCAGATGTACCCGAACCGTTTCGTCAACGAGGAGCGACGCCTCACCAATCCGGGCCAAAAGCCCTCCGCAGGCGTGCGAATTCGTACGTCGCAGGAACACATTTACGTGGTCGGCAGCGAGACTGTGTTGTTCACAGTGTCGGCGCTTGACTGGGACGGCAACATCCTTCCGCTATCCGTCACGCGCGCCATAGCCGAAGATCCACCGCTTGATGGCAAACCGTCAAAGCGAAACTCGGTCGCCCTTGGGTTCAACGACGACGGCGCAGCCGGTGACATTGTCGCGGGCGACGGCGTCGTGAGCGTTCGCCTAAGCCCTGAAACGCAAGGCTTCTCCGGACACGCAGGCACAATTCGCGTGTCCGTCAATCTCAAAGTGGGCGAAGAGACGGGCTTCGCCTTTTTCGATATTTTTTACACGCCGAACCCGCCTGCCGTTTGGGCAACGGGCAACTTCGTTCGCGAAGCAGTGGAAGCTGGATCGCTCAATTTTTACCTGAAGGCACAAGTGCGCGAAGCGGGTCGCTACGTTGTCACCGGCCGCATTGACGACGCCAAGGGCCAGCCCTTCGCGCTCGTGTCATTCAACGAAGAGGTCGCCGCAGGTCTGCGCGAATTCAAGCTCAACTTATTCGGCAAATTGCTCGTTGACGAAAGGCCCGCGTTCCCGCTCACGTTACGCGACGTTGATGCTTTCTTGCTAAAGCCCGACGTAGATCCCGACCGCGCGCTCATGCCACGGCTACCTGGCAAAGTCATCGTGAGCAAAAGCTACCCACTCAGCGCGTTCTCAGAAGCCGAATGGAACAGCGAAGAGCGCGAACGCTACCTCGCTGAATACGGCCGCGACGTCGAATCAGCTCGCGCGCATTTGGAGCACATCCGCAAGACGATGGGGCCGTGACGCGTTCGTGGCGTGAAGCGACTTGGCCGTAAGGTGGGCAACTTGTTGCCCACGCGTCTAAAGTAGTTCGTAGGGCGGGCGATGCCCGCTCTAAGGCTGCTATGCGGCTTTCTCAGACGTTACCGCCGCTATCCCAATCACCACCTTCGCCGCGTCAAACTCCGCTTTGAGTTTCGCCTCGTGCGCCTTCGCTGCTTTGACGTGGCGCTCTTTCACGTGACCATAGCCGCGAATATCTTCCGGAATGCTCGCAAGTTGTACGGCTAGCGCGTAGTTGTGCGGTGCGAGTTTGGCCACGACCTCTTCAATTAGGCGACGATAGTCCACCTTGAGCTGTTGCTCCATACGGCGTTCATCCGTGTTCTTGAAGATGTCGAGCGCACTGCCGCGCAAGCCTTTGCGTGACGCAAGGAAGCGAAACGCCTTCATCATCCACGGTCCGTACTGGCGCTTTTTGAGTTCGCCAGTGACCGAATCTTTCTTCGCGAACAGCGGTGGCGCGAGGTGAAAGTTCAGCTTGTAGGCACCCTCAAATTGCCCCGCAACACGTTTCTCGAAATCGCCGTTGCTGTGTAGGCGAGCAACTTCGTATTCGTCTTTCACCGCGAGCACTTTGAAGTAATAGCGCGCGACGGCTTCCGTGAGCGTCGTCTTGCCGGGGAGCTTGGCGATTTCCGCTTGGCGCACGAAAGCGACGAAATCGCTGTAGGTCTTTGCGTACGCTGCGTCTTGGTAGTCCGTCAAGAATGCCACGCGGCGCGTGATCATTTCGTCGACCGATTCGCTCAGTTTCATTGATGCGGGAGCGGCGATCTTTGGCGTCGCGATTTCTTCGACGCGCTTCAAATCGACCGCTGCACGACGGCCCCAGAGGAACGCATTCTTGTTCATCGCAACGGCCGCGCCATTGATTTCGATAGCGCGCAAGATCGTGGCTTCGAGTAGCGGCACCAAACCTTTTTGCCAGGCGTAGCCGAGCACAAACAGATTGGTCGCAATCGAGTCGCCCATGAGGCGCGTTGCGATTTTCGTCGCATCGAGGAACCAGGCAGAGTCCGGACCGCACGAATCGATGATTTCGCGCTCCATGCTGCCCAATGGAAATTTCATGTCCGCATTGCGCGTGAAATTGGCCGGCATCACGACTGCCGAATTGATCACCGCCTTGGTCACGCCGACGGCCATTTTCGCGAGCGAGTCCTCGGCAGTCGTAGTGAGCACATCACAGCCCAACACCAAATCGGCTTCGCCCGCTGCGACGCGAGTCGCATGCAAATCGGCTTGCGTATTTGCGATGCGAATGTGGCTCATCACCGAACCATTCTTCTGCGCGAGTCCCGACATGTCGAGAATCGTGAGCCCCTTGCCTTCAAGGAACGCCGCCATGCCGAGCACCTGACCAACCGTTAGCACGCCAGTGCCGCCAATGCCCGTGGCGAGAATGTTGTACGGCTTATCGAGCGCGGCAATCGTCGGATCTGGCAAATCGCCAAACTCAACTTCACCGACTTTCGCAGGTTTCTTGAGCGCGCCGCCTTCGATGGTGACAAAGCTCGGGCAGAAGCCGTTCACACAGGAGAAATCTTTGTTGCAGCTGGATTGATCGATGGTGCGTTTGCGGCCGAATTCAGTTTCGAGTGGCACCACCGAAACGCAGTTCGATTTCACGCCGCAATCGCCGCAGCCTTCGCACACCGCCTCGTTGATGACGACGCGTTTCGCAGGATCAGGGAACTTGCCGATCTTCCGGCGGCGACGCTTTTCCGCAGCGCAAGTTTGGTCGTACACGATGATAGAGCAGCCCTGCACTTCGCGGAATTCGCGCTGAATTTCGTCGAGGCGCTCGCGATGGTACACGGGGCAATTTGCGGGTAGCGCGATGCCTTCGTACTTCGCAGGCTCGTCGGTGATTACGCAAACTTTCTTCACGCCCTCAGCGACGACTTGATTCAAGATCGTCAGCGGCGAGAGCGGTCCGTCGTGCGGCTGCCCGCCTGTCATCGCGACCGCGTCGTTGTAAAGAATTTTGTACGTGATGTTTACACCCGCAGCGACGCTCGCGCGAATCGCAAGCAAGCCCGAGTGGTAGTAAGTACCGTCGCCCAAGTTCGCGAAGATGTGCTTCTCGCTCGTGAACGGCGCTTGTCCGATCCACGGCACGCCCTCGCCGCCCATCTGCGTAAACGTCTCGGCGCGATCCATCCAAATCGCCATGTAGTGACAGCCAATGCCCGCGACCGCGCGCGAACCGTCCGGCACTTTGGTGCTCGTGTTGTGGGGACAGCCGGAGCAGAAATACGGTGCACGCGCGATGTCGATTTTGGTTCGGGCGAGCGCGCGCTCTTTCTCGTTAATCCACTCTACGCGGCTCTTGACCTTGTCGCTTACGTAAAACTTCGCAATGCGCCCTGCAATCACGCGCGCAATCATCGCTGGTGTCAACTCAAACGGCGCGGGCAGCAGCCAATCGCCGTGCGGGCGCACCCATTCGCCCTTCGCGTCGAACTTGCCGACAACCTGTGGGCGCACATCTTCTTTCCAGTTGTACAGCTGCTCTTTGAGTTGATACTCGAGGACTTGGCGCTTCTCCTCGACGACCAAGATTTCTTCAAGGCCGGACGCGAACTCCTGCACGCCTTCGGGCTCAAGCGGCCACACCATGCCGACCTTGTAAACACGAAGTCCGATAGCCTTTGCCAAGTCGTCGTCGATGCCCAAATCGTCGAGGGCCTGCCGCACATCGAGATACGCCTTGCCCGCCGCCATGATGCCCAGCCGGGGGCGTGGCGAGTCGATCACGATGCGATTCAATTTGTTCACACGTGCGTAGTGAATCGCCATGTAAATTTTGTAATCGTGCATGAGCTTTTCTTGCTCAAGCGGCGTGTGTGGCCAGCGAATATTCACGCCACCTTCGGGCAGCGGAAAATCATCCGGAATAATCGGTTTGATGCGGTCCGGATCGACGACGACACTGGCAGTGGACTCCACTGTATCGGTCACCGCTTTGATGCCGACATAGCAACCGGAATAGCGGCTCATTGCGAACCCATGCACGCCTAGATCGAGATATTCCTGCACGCCAGCAGGGTAGAGCACGGGTACGACGGCGCTGATAAATTCGTGGTCGGATTGATGCGGCAACGTCGAAGACTTCGCGCCGTGATCATCGCCTGCGATCAACAACACGCCGCCGTGTTTGCTCGAGCCCGCATGATTCGCGTGTTTGAACACATCACCGCAACGGTCCACGCCGGGGCCTTTTCCGTACCACATGGCGAACACGCCGTCGTACTTTGCGTCGGCGTGTAAATTCACTTGCTGTGTACCCCAGACCGCCGTGGCCGCGAGTTCTTCGTTCACGCCGGGCACAAATTTGATATGCGACTTTTCGAGGTGCTTCTTCGCCTTCCACGCGTTTTGATCGATCGCGCCAAGCGGTGAGCCACGATAGCCGGTGACAAAGCCGCCCGTATTGAGCCCCGCGCGCTCGTCGATTTGTCGCTGCAACATCATGAGCCGCAAGAGCGCATGCGAACCGTTCATGTAGAAGCGACCCGACGGTTGCGTGAACCGATCATCAAGCGCAACCTCAGCAATCGCGCGCTGTACCGCAGCGGAGAGCGAGGTAGCCGTGGCGGCATTTTCGGTGGCGTCGGGCGAGAGGGGGCTCTGGGACATACTCGGGCACTCCTTGTTGCAGCGCAGCATACGGGATCGCCGTTGTGCGCCTGATGTGGGGCGTATAGGTCAATTGTGTTGACCTTTTTGCAATACCCGAAATTTACCCGTTTTTGGCTGGTTTGTCTGCATCCGAGTGGTGCGGAGCGGCGTCAGAAGCGAATGCCTTCAGATCGCTCGTTGGCACGACGCGACAGGAGCGGACTCGCGCGCGATAAGCGTCGCCACTGCCATCCAATGTTCCCCGGGTGACGAAATCATCGCGGGCAAGCCCGCTCCCACAGCCTCTCGCGTTGCATGCGGACGGGAGAATCTCTGCCTGCGAAATGCGTACCGGGTTTCGTTGGTTTTATTGGGCTGACGCTCTGTGCTAAAAGTGTTGGAACCCTTTACCTACAAACGCTTCAGCACAATTCGTATGCTCAAATTGTTTCGCACGCGTTGCGGTATACGTTACGTTTTGCGGGTATGAACCCATGGCAGCTATTCGCATCTTCCACATCGCGACGCTACTGCTTCTAGCTGCGTATGGTGCGCTCGCATTTCACCGCCCGGTGTTGGGCTCAGCCGTCTACTGGGTATTCTGGCTCGCCTACGCTGGGTTGGTATTTGGCGCACATCGTAGGCACAAATGGTGTATGCGGCTTTCAATTACTCCACCGCTCTTGGTGTTTCTCTTCACTGCCCCCACCGTTGCTTACAACTTCTGGGGCTTCATCAGCGGGCACCCGCGCTACCAAGATTCTCCCGGCACGATAATCATAGTGGGCATCATGGCGGTGTGTCTTACGCTTCCCTCAGCGCTCGTACTTGGGGCTTATTGGCTCAATCGCAGGCAGGTTTTTGGTGGCGCATGACATGGCGATCAATCTCGCTCCCTTCGTTCGCTGGACGGCGCTAAAGCGTCGCCGGTTAACTCTACGTTAGCTGCACAAAGCCGATCCGTAGCCTTGGCAGAATGCAGTACGCATGCGGAACATTCGCTGCGTGCCTGTGCGATTACTCAGATGAATGGCGCTCTGACCACTACGGCGCGAAACGCGAACATGCTGCAGGACACCGACCAATATACGAACGTTTGCGGTCGCACTTGGTCGACAAATCGCGCGGCAAATCCGAATCTAAACCGGCGCAAACGGATTGAAAACCTCCAATCTGTTCGCTAGAACGCCCGCCACATTTCGGGGGGCCGCACTCAGCCCAACCTCATTGGCGAGCGCGGCCGATGCCGCGCTCGCCAACCTAGGTTTACAGCTTTCCGGCCTCAGCGACTGACGGGTGGTCGTTTCAGCCACTTTTTATTATTAGTTGAGTTTCACAAAATAGTGCCTGTAATGTCCGCCCGCTAGCCGCTGTAGCTAAAAAGCTGTTTCCAACCAAAAAAACAGTTTTCGTTGCACGAAGCGTCCGTTTACTACCATTGCACCATGACTAAAAAAACCGATTTCTCGTTCTTTCATTGTTTACGCGTGCGCTGGGCAGAGGTCGACCTGCAGCGCGTGGTGTTCAACGGAAACTACCTGCTGTATTTCGACGTCGCGTTCACCGAGTTTTGGCGCGCGACAGGGTTGCGTGATCCGATTGCGCAGCAGAAGGAAGGCGTGGAGCTATTTGTGCGTAAGGCGCAAATTGAATATCACGGCTCGGCTGGATTCGACGACGAGCTAGACATCGGCGTCCGTTGCGCGAAGCTCGGGCGCAGCAGCATGACCATCGCGATCGCGATTTTTCGCGGTGACGAACATTTGATCGACGGTGAGTTGACCTACGTGTACGCCAACGCGCACGAGAAAAAATCGATAGCCATTCCGGATGATTGGCGACAGAAACTACTCCCGTAGATTCTTCACGAATCGATTCAAAGTACCTCGACGCAAGTAGGCTATGTCAGGGCCACCAAGCCAAGCTTACCCGCGTTTGGCGGACTGCAGCACGCGCTCGAACTCCGGTAAATCGCGGGCAAAGAAAAAGCGCTTTAGCGACTGGTATTGCAGCACCAACAACCCGTTGTCGACGGCGGCCCCGGCGATCACGCGTTGGAACGCTGCACCGCGATCATTGCGCCATTCAACGACTGCACGAAAACCGGGCCGACCTGCAACCGTCTCAGGAGCGACACTCTTAACGTCAAGCCCGGACAGGCCTGGCGCTTGACGTAACTCACCAATGTAGCGTTGCGCCATTTCTTGTGGCGGCGTGTCTTTGTTGAACACCTGCTTGGACTTCGGAAATATTTTGTCGTCGACCAAATAAGCCGCATCGATGAACTGAATCGCTACGCCGTCGCGAGTAATCATGAGCGAATCTTTTCGCGCGGCCAGATGCATCCAATCAACCGGTGGCTTGATGCTAGCGCCCGCATGTGTCAGTGGGCCGCCATCCAGTCGAGTCCACACCGCGCATCCCGCCACGAGCACCGTAACGACTAGCAGTAGCAACATTCGCTTGATCATTGTTTTGTTCCTTCTTGTTCGATTCGACTCAAATAACTTTGCACAAACGCTCGGTCCGTCGCGTCGGGCGCAAGCTCTAGGTACTGCTTAAAAAACGTCTTGGCATTCGCTGTCGTGCCCTCTTTCATCGCGGCCAAACCGGCTGCGCGCAAAACGGGGGGAAAGTTTGGCGTTAGCGCAAAGGCTTTCGCCAGCCAACTCGACGCCAGATCTTCGTCTTGCTTGTTAGCGCGCAAACGATAGGCTTCGCTGAGGTAGAACGCCGCTTCAGGCGGCATATTGGCGCGGCGATCCTCGTCCTCAAGCGCGGCGACGAGCGCTTTCTGTCGACCCGCGCCAATTTCCGCGGCCAGCCAGTCCAACTGCAACTTGCGATGCATCACTACAAAATTCTCGCTTGGCGGGCGTGTGGTTTCAAGAGCACCGCCGGCAGCACTCACCGTCTCGATGCGCTCGTCAAGCAATGGGTGTGATGCAAACAAGTACATCGGCTTAGGGTCATCGCTCTGTTTGGAATCGTTACGCAAAATTTCAAAGGCACGCTTCGCATCCGCGCGTCCATAGCCCGACTTTTGCGCACGAATTAAACCAATCTGATCGGCTTCACGTTCCATGTCCCGACCGTGGCCTGCTGCGCCGCCCAGAAAAACAATTTGACCGCCAAGCGCACCTGCAAGGCCAAGCGTGAGTCCGGCAACGTTAGCTAAGGCACCCGCAGCAAGAATGTTGTTGCGGCCCCGGTAGCCATGTCGCTGCACGAAGTGGGCGCCTTCGTGGGCTAAAACCATCGCGATCTGCGCCTCGTTCTCAAGTCGCCCCAGCAGTCCAATGCTGATGTACACATCGCCATTAGGAAAAGCCATCGCATTCGGAATCACTTCGCGCAAAATGCGAACTTTGATTGCGCCGCCAAACTCCGGATAGAGGTCGGTCATCATTTCATTGAGCCGTGTGACGTATGCCGGATCAGTCACCAGCATGCCCCGCCGGCGAAAGGCGGTGCCAGCGTCGCGTGAGTCATCCCAAAGGCGATCCTCCTCTGAGGCGAGGTCAGCTCGCGTTGGCACTTTCACGAATGGTTCAACAGACAAGGCAGGCGCGGCAGCAGCAATCACGACGAGCGTCATCAAGCACCGAAGCACCGAGCCGAGCATTCCGCTACTTTCCAATGACAACTTTCCCGCCTGCCGGCAACGACTTAAATACCGCCTGCGTCATAACCTTGGCAGACTCGGGATTCTTAAGATCGCGAATGCCACTTTGGTCGTAATGAAGCCACGAAATATTGCCGTTGCGTAGATCGACGACAGCAAATGAGATGATGGAGCGCCCGCCTTGAAGTCCAACGCCGGCTGCCGCCGCAAGTACCGTGATTGCGACTCGTCCGCCAGAGGACACGACGTCGTCACCCAACGCGACGACGATCGCGTCAGCCCCAGTCTTTTCGCGCAACCAAGGCAGGCCCTCGCCCAAGGTGTAATCAAATTTGCTTCGGCGGTGCTCCCACGCCGAACCACCGTAATTCATCATGAAGTGCGCTGCCTGGCCCACAACCCAATACGCCGCTAAAAATTCATCAAGCTCATCCTGCTCTTTATCGGTGAGCGTGGGCAACGGGGACACTTTGAAGTCGCCGCGTTGTGCCATTACCGATTCGAGTGCCGCGCGAACGCCAACGCTGGCTTGCTCCCCCCACTGCGGCACCTTTTCCTGAATGCCAGAAGCAGTCAACTCGCGAACCTGAACATCCGGCTTAGACAGAATTAGCGTCTGCGGAAAAACGATGGCCCCGTCGCCCGCCTTGTGCGCAAAATGGGTAAAGCCTTGCGCCGACACAGACGAGCCGATGAGCGCAATCGACAGTGCCATTGCGCGCAATAGCAAACGCGTGGTTTGAACCATCCCTAGCCTCCTTCATTCACATTAGATATTGCCCTCAAATGTAACGGCTGCGGGCGAGAGTGGTCACGGTAAGTCGCGACAAACCGCGCCGAACAGCAAAGTATGTCGCGCAAATGTTTGAGGCATTCTCGTGATTCAGATTTTTCTGTTGCCAGCTAAACCCCAGCTGTCATCCCGCCATCGACATAGAGCATGTGACCATTTACAAAATCGCTCGCACCGGACGCCAAAAAGATAATCGCCCCTTTGAGTTCCTCGACGTTGCCCCAGCGCCCTGCAGGCGTTCGCTGCTTGAGCCACGCGGTGAATTCGGCGTTTTGCACGAGTGCTTGCGTGAGTTCGGTATCGAAGTAGCCGGGGCCGAGGCCGTTGACTTGAATGCCGTGTTTGGCGAGCTCAACGCACATGCCTTTGGTCATCATCTTGAGCGCGCCTTTGGATGCGGTGTACGGCACGATGCTGGCGCGGCCCAGCTCGGCGTTGACGGAGCAGACGTTGACGATTTTTCCTTTGCCACGCGGGATCATGTGGCGCACTACGGCTTGGCTCATCGCAAACGCGCTGGTGAGGTTGGTGTCGATTAGACGCTGAAAATCAGCGAGCGGAAAATCGGTGAACGCGTTGCGGATCTGAATGCCAGTGTTGTTCACCAACACATCAATTGCGCCGATGTCCTTTTCAATCGCATCCACATTCGCGGCGACTGCAGCGGAGTCGGTGACGTCAAACGCCTTCGCTGTTGCCTTTTGCCCGCGTGCCACGAATTGCTGCACGACGCGCTCGCATTTTGCAGCGTCGCGCCCGTTGATGATGACGTGCGCGCCGGCGCTTGCGAGCGCCTCTGCAAGCGCGAGGCCGATGCCTTGCGACGAACCGGTGATGAGCGCACGCTTGCCGCTGAGATCGAAGAGTGGGTGCATTGACATGGCAGAACGGCTCGCAATTAAATGAGTTCGAAGAACGCAATCGTAACCGTCGCGCGACAGCGAGCGCGGCTAACATCAATCTAAGTTTCAAACGCAGAAAGAAAAAACATGTTGATGGCGATGCTCTACGGCGCGAAAGACTTGCGCTTGGAACGCGGCGATGATCCCGTGACGGGCGCGGGGCAAGTGAAGGTGCGCTTCGGCGCGGGCGGCATTTGCGGTAGCGATTTGTCGTACTTCGGCAAAGGTCGCGTGGGCGATTTCGCGGTGATGCAACCGCTGTGCCTCGGCCACGAAGTGTCGGGCGAAGTCGTGGAAATCGGCGAAGGTGTGACGCGCGTGAAAGTGGGACAGCGCGTGGCGATCAACCCAAACCAGCCGTGCCGCGTGTGCCGCACCTGTATGGCGGGCAAAGGCCACTTGTGTTTGAAAATGAATTTCTACGGCAGCGCGGCCATCTTTCCGCACATTCAAGGCGTGTTCCGCGAAATCATCGTCGCGACTGAGGCGCAGTGCTTCCCGGTGCCTAATAGTTGCGACTTCCGTACAGCAGCGATGGCCGAGCCATTGGCTGTGGCGCTACACGCGGTGAAGCGTGCGGGTTCGCTCGTGGGCAAGCGTGTTTTGGTGACTGGTGTGGGGCCGATTGGTAGCCTGTGTGTGCTCGCCGCGAAGCGCGCAGGCGCGGCACACATCGCGGTGACGGATGTCGCCGATGCTGCCCTTCGTCGAGCGCAAGCCTTGGGCATTGACGAAGCAGTTAACGCCATTTCTGCCGCCGATAAAGTTGAAGCGTGGTACGCCAACAAAGGCACGTTCGACGTGACGTTCGAGTGCTCGGGCAACGCAGCGGCGATGGCAACCGCTATCCAAGCGACCGCGTCCGGCGGATGCGTCGTGCAAGTGGGCATGATCGCAGGGCCAGCGGTTGAGATTCCGGTGAACCGCTTTGTTTCGCGTGAAGTGGACTTGCTCGGAGCGTTTCGTTTCGACAGCGAATACGGCGCCGCGGTGCACGAGCTGGCGCATGGCTTGATTGATGTGTCGTTGCTCTTAACGCACACGTTCAAAATGACGGCTGCGAACGATGCGTTTGCGATGGCTGCGGATCGATCGCAGAGCATGAAGGTGCATTTGACCTTCTAAAGTCGCGGAGGGAGATGTTCGCGGGACTACGAAATCGGACGATTTCGGCCATAAAAATATGCCGTTGGTATATCGTTACGGTGTTTCACTTTATCGACCAAGCGCACCCAATGATCTCTCCTGTCGCCAAATATTCATCGCGTCGATGCGCGCAGTTTTTCGCGATTGCTTTGATGTCCGTGACGGCGCTCAATCCGACGCTTTCGTTCGGCAAGGACATCGTTGTTGGGCAAATTGCGCCGTTCACCGGTGTGCAGGCCGCGGCGGGTAAGGCTTATTCGGCAGGGATAAAACTCGCGTTCGCCGCGCAGAATGCGGCCGGCGGTGTTGCTGGCGCGACGCTGAAGCTCGTCGCGGTCGATGATGCTTACAAACCGGACGACACGGTCCGTTTGGCGCGCGAGCTCATCGCGAAAGAGCGCCCAGTAGCGCTCGCAGCGACGGTGGGTACGGCAAATGCTGACGCACTCATCAAAGCGGGCGTGCTTACCGAATCAGGCGTACCGCTTATTGGTCCGAGCTCAGGCGCAGGCAGCGTAATCGGCAAACCGGGCGTCTTTACGGTTAAAGCGAGTTACGCAGAGGAAGTGAACCAACTGTTCTCGACGCTCAACAGCATGGGGCTTTCGCGCGTAGCGGTGCTCTATCAAGACGATGGCTACGGCAAAGATTTGCTCGACGCGGCGACGGGACTTAGTGCTCGCCACAAAATCGAGTTAGTAGCGAAAACGCCCTATGACCGAATCACCGGCGACATCGAGCCAGCGGTCAACGCGCTCTTGAAAATCGACGCTCAAGTTATTTTTCTTGCCGCTATTTCCGTCCCCGCCGCAAAGTTCATCAAGTCGTACAAACAGCGCGGTGGAAACGCGATGCTGGTCGGCCCGTCTCCGGTCGACATCACCGTACTCCAAAAGCAGCTCACCAAAGAGCAGCTTCGCGGCTACGTGGCTTCAACCGTTGGCCCCGTCGACACGCGCACGTCGCTGCCCATCATTCGCGAGTACATGAAACAACGCGCGGCGTTTCCTTCCGCTGATTACGGGATTCGCTCGTTCGAGGGCTACGTTACGGGCCGCGTCATCATCGCGGCGCTTCAGCGTGGCGGGAAGACAACGCCAGAAGGCATGACACAGGCGCTCAAAACACTACGCGCCGTGGACTTTGGCGGATATTCTGTCGACTACGCTGACATGAAACGCGGCGGCAGTAGCTACGTGGATTTCGTCACGATTGATCGTATGGGCGCGATCGTTCGCTGATCGTCCCCGGCGCGGTGGCGCGGCGGTGCGCCCTTAAAATCGGGGGTTTACTCAAGGGCGCGTCTAGAAATGCGTTTTTCGGGATGAAGTGCTAGGCGCGCGGCGCGCAGCAACCGGAATGTACGCTCTGGTACATGAGGATTGCGACCACCGCGCAACGACGCAATTCGCCCGAACAACGAATTTCTAGATGCGCCCTCAACGCCTGGAAAGCTCGCATGCTCGACTGCATCACCCTAGACCCGCCCACCCCTGCCACCGCCTGCGTCATCTGGATGCATGGCCTCGGTGCCGATGGCAACGACTTCGTTCCGATCATCCCTGAGCTGGGCCTGCCGCGCGACCACAGCGTACGCTTCGTGTTTCCGAATGCGCCGACGATGCCCGTGACGATCAATGGCGGCTACGTGATGCGCGCGTGGTACGACATTGCGTCCGCCGAGATTGACAAACGCGCGGATGAAGCGGGCGTTCGTCGCAGCCAAGTATCGATCGCCGAGCTCATCGCCGATCAGCGCGCTAAGGGCATCGCGGCGAACCGCATCATGCTCGCAGGTTTCTCGCAAGGCGGTGTGATCGCACTGCAAACGGGTTTGCGCCACCCCGAACGCCTCGCGGGCATCATGGCGCTTTCAACCTACCTCGCATGCGCTGAATCGCTGGGCGTTGAAGCCACGACGGCGAACCGCGACTTGCCGATCTTCATGGCGCATGGCGCGATGGACCCGGTCATTCCGATGCAACTGGCAAAGCTTTCCAAGGCGCGCATGGAAACGCATGGCTACAAAATCGAATGGCACGAGTACGGCATGCCGCACTCGGTGTGCGCTGAAGAAATTGACGACATCGCGGTGTTCTTGAAGCGCGTGTTGGCCGCTTAATCGCTGTGACTTTGCATCGCACTGTGGGAGCGGCGTTGGCCGCGATTCGCGTTTGCGACCAATCCATCGCGGCCAAGGCCGCTCCCACAAGTTCGCTGCGAAATTGCGCTTGATGACTGAGAAAAATTTAGCGCCGCTGCTCGCCTCACTTCGCGACGCCGACGTGCGCCGCCTTGCTTGGGCGATGGGGTCACCGTCGCTTTTCGATTCGGGCAACGCTGCGTGGCAGGACCGGCTGCGCACCGACGCTTGGTCTGCGAGAGAGCTTGCACGGTGCACGGATTGGCTGCATGCGCTCGACGATGATCCGGTCGCACTGCACGCCGCGCTCGGCGACCCGACCGTGCCAACACCGCTGGGTCACACGTTCGAGAAATACGTACTGTTTTGGCAAGCCGCGCGACCCGACGTACGCGCAGCCACGCGCGGGCTCATAGTCAGAAACGGCAATCGAACCGTCGGCGAATTTGATGTGGTTTTACTGCGGCACGATGGCGTGATCGAAACGCTCGAAGTGACCGTGAAGTACTACCTCAATTTGCGGCCCGACCTTGGTATCGACGGCTGCATCGGCCCGCGCGCGTTTGACCGCATGGCCGACAAATACGCGAAGATGACCACGAGGCAAACGGACCTCGGGCACACGGAGGCTGGGCGCATTGCGCTATGCCGATGGCTAGAAGCCGAATGCGGCGAACTACGCGATCCAGAAGCGCTCGTCGTAGAAAACTACGCGTTAGCGCGCGGCTATGTGTTTCACGCAACGGCAGACGCGGCGATTCCCGTTGAGCTGTCAAGCGCCCACGGCCGCGGACTCTGGCAAACCGATGAAACAGCGCTGCCCGAAGTAGCGCCAGACGCATGGCGGCAGTTGGGCGGCCGCGAATGGCTCGGCCCATACAGCGGCCCAACCAACGTCAGCGGCTGGCCAGTCGACGCGGCGATGCCGCTCATGATGGCGCGCATGGTTGCGGACGCCGAGACGTCACACGAAGTGGAGCGACGGTTTGTGGTGCGCGCAGAATCAGGATTATTGAAAGCGGTGTAGCCGCCACCGCAACCGCATGGCTCTCGGAACGGTTTGGAAACAAGTTAACAGCTTTATGGCGCTAGCGACAAGCCGGCGGTCGTTACAGCTTGTTTTTCATGCGTATCGACTTGTTAATGAAAATGGCCGCAATCGCCACCTAGCTGTCGCTAGCGGCAAAAAGCTATAAGACCGATTGATCGCGATGCGGTGGGTCACGGGAACCCGGATGCGAGCATCTGGCCTACGGTGCCAACCCTCGTTGGCGCAAAATCATCGGTAACGCTCAAGAAGATCTAAAGATGAAATACAACGGAAGTGATGACGGGGTTGGCATTCCACTAACGTTGCCCCTCGCGAGTTGTTGGGAAATCGAAGAAGGGCGAGTGGACAGCTCGGTGTTTTTTGCTGTGCTCCCGAAAGTGTTCCATGAAGTCACCTCTGCTTTCTTTGAGGGCACTTCAATCGCCTCGGAGGTCGAAGAATTGTTCCTTCGCTTCGCAGCGAGCGAACCCTATCTGCCAGAAGGCCAAACCGTATGGCCAATGTCGAAGAAGTTTCATTGCCGCGCGACACTGGAGTTCTGGATGGCAGTTAGCCAACTGGCGCAAAGACATGCCGAACCAGAGTTATGTGACCATTTGTTTTTGTACGCGGAGAAACAAGTAATCTTGGAATGGCCCGACGCCTTCGCGAACACAATGTGGCTTTCGCCCTTGATCGAGGAGACTCGAGTAGCAGCCTTCAGCAAGCATCTCGAACTGAGGTTTCGTCGCGCGCCTGAATAGCCTAGATGCTCGCTTCCGGGTTCCTGTAAATGTCATCGCGAAGCGATCTAGATGCCGTTCGAACGGGGTCCCCGTGGATTCGCTCCGAGGAGCGCAGCGTCAGGCGGTCCAAGCGGCGCACCATGAGCCCACTGCGCGCGGCAGCGCGCCATCGGGCGATTTGTGCGACGCCCGCCTGACGCGAGCACCACAGGAAATCAGCGAATCCCCGGAGTCGCCTTTTCTTTGGTTACTTTCTTTTGGCGAAGCAAAAGAAAGTGACTTGCTGTCGGGCAACCCCCGACTGGCTGGCGACTGGCCCCGCGCGGCCACAGAGCGCGCTGGCGGCATACAGTGATCTTCATTTCATCAAACCCTTCGACAAGCTCAGGGCGAACGGTTGGAGTGCAACCGTCACGCTTCGGTCGACGTAGCCGTGTATCAATTTGTGGTGGGTTGAAACCCACCCTACGACTTCCCACGAGTGGTGGCCGCCTACACCACGCCTTTTTCCCTCAACCCCTGCACATCCTCTGCGCTTCGCCCCAACACCTCCATCAACACCGCTTCAGTGGCTGAGCCTTTCACGGGCGGCGCATGCCGATACGTCACCGGCGTGTCGCTCATGCGAATCGGGCTCTGCACCATCTCTACGCGACCGCCCCCTTGGTCGTCCGGGCGATCTAGGCTGAAGCGCAGTCCGCGATGCCGCACTTGTGGATGCGCGAACACTTGATCGTACGTGTTGATCGGCGCGTGCGGAATGCCGAGGCTCGCGAAGGTGTCGAGCCAATGTTGCGTCGGGTGCTGCGTGAGGATCGCTTCCATGTCCTTTACGAGCTGCGGCCGATGGGCGTTGCGATCTTTCATCTCCAGATATTCAGGGCGAAAAGCCATCTCTCCCGCGCCCATCGCTTCGCAGAGTTTGCGCCACTGGCCGTCGTTACCTGCGCCGACGATCATGTAGCCGTCAGCGGTTTTGAAGGATTGGTACGGCGCGAGGTTCACGTGCGCGTTTCCGACGCGCTGCGGCTGTTTGCCGGTGATGAAGTAGGTGGCGATTTGATTCGCGCCAAACTGCACAATGGTGTCCAGAAGCGCGATGTCGATGTGCTGGCCTTTGCCCGTGACGTGGCGCGCTTCGACTGCGGCGAGGATGGCGATGGTGGCGTTGAGGCCCGAGAGCACGTCAGTCACCGCGATGACGACCTTCACGGGACCGCCACCGGGGCCGCCTTTGTCGACGTCGGCGTGGCCGTTGATCGCCATGAGGCCGCCCTCGGCTTGGCAGAGCAAATCGTAGCCTGGGCGATGAGCGTAGGGGCCGTCTTGACCGTAGGCTGTGATCGAGCAGTAAACGAGTTTGGGATTGATCGCCGTGAGGGAGGCGTAGTCAAGGCCGTAGCGCTTGAGGTCGCCAAGCTTGTAGTTTTCGACAAGGATGTCGCACTTCGTCGCGAGTTCACGCAGCAGTGCTTGCCCTTCGGGTTTAGAAATATCGACCGTGAGCGAGCGTTTGTTGCGGTTGCAACTTGAGAAATACGCCGAGTCCGTGGTCTCCTTGCCTTCGCCATCAACGAGCCACGATGGCCCCCAGGCGCGGGTGTCGTCGCCGGTATCGGGGCGCTCAACCTTGATCACATCCGCGCCCAAATCGCCCAGCGTTTGTGTGCACCACGGCCCTGCGAGCACGCGCGTGAGGTCAAGAACACGGAGGTGAGAGAGCGAGCCGGACATAATTGACACTGTTGAAGCGAATGAGTTTGAAGCAGGCAATTATGAGTTACTACAAGCACCACGTATTTTTTTGTACCAATGAGCGCGACGATGGTCGCCCTTCGTGTGGCGAGCGCTGCGCGGGCGACCTTCGCGATTACGCGAAGAAAAAAGTCAAAGGTTTGGGCCTCGCTGGACAAGGCCACGTGCGTGTCAACAACGCGGGGTGCTTAGATCGTTGCGACGAAGGACCGGTGATGGTCGTGTATCCAGAGGAAATTTGGTATCACTACGAAACGGAAGCCGACGTGGACGAGATCATCAGCGAACATTTGCAGGCCGGGCGCGTGGTAGAGCGGCTCCGGATTTAGCTGGCGCGTTGCAGCGACGCGGATTAGAGGCTACTTGCGGCCAAGAATCGTCGCGACGCACTCAGGGCGGCAGACGATAAATCCGCCGTGTAGCACCACATCAAACTGATTGAAGACAATCGGCTGGCCGCGCAAATCGCACACGTGCAACCCATGCGCGAGGGCAACGCCCGCCGGCGCGGCAGCGTCCCATTCATTGAGGCCGCCTTCGTGCACATACGCAATCGCCTCACCACGCACAACGGCGAGCGCCTTCGCGCCTGCGGAGCCCATCGTCAGAAGCTCCGCGTTCAGGGCCTCCGCGATGCCCGCTGCGAACTTCGGCGGGCGCGAACGACTGATGACGATCTTGCGCTGTTGCACCTCCGGCAACGAAGCGGGCAATGAATCGAACACATCGCCGCGTGACGGCTGAGACACCGCCGCAGCGATCACCGCGCCGCGTGAAATGAGCGCAACATGGACGGCCCAATCGTCGCGCCCTTCCCGGTATTCGCGAGTGCCGTCGAGCGGATCGATGATCCACACGCGTTCAGCGTTGAGCCGCGAGCGATCATCGGCTGATTCTTCGGAAAGGACGGCATCGTTCGGACGCAGCGCAGCCAAACGTGTCAACAAAAATTCGTTGGCGCGCGCGTCACCCACGTCGCCCAGCGCCGTGCCTTGGTAGGAATTCGCACCGCGCAGCGCGACCAACAAGGCACCCGCTTCATTCGCAAGCTCGCGCGCGAGCGTAATGTCGTTGGCCCTGTCATTCATCATAGGTACGAGCAGTGTCGCATTTCCAGCTGCGCGAAGGCAACCCTTGACCATCGCGAGGACGTTTCACCTCGCAAACGAGTAGAACACTAAACCACAGCCCGCAGGCCATACCGCGCCGTTTGGCGCGGTATCAAACGCCCGCGACGCTAAGGTGCAGGCGTGACCGGCGTGATGTTTTGCATGTAGGTCGTCATCTCCGACACGGTTCGCGTAGGACTGCTGCCTATCGCGCCCTGCGTCATAGCCGCGCCGTTCATGCCCAGCATGAAGCGTAGGATCATGAGACCGTCGGTGAACGGATCGACTTGACCATTGCCGTCCACGTCAAGCAGCGGACGAATGTTGTCAAGATGCGTCAAAACCACGTTTGGATCTGAGCGCGTGGGCGTCGCACCAATGGAGCTGACCGTGAGCGCGGCGCCGCGAACGCCAAGCAAGTAGCGGACAATCATCTGGCCATCGAATGGCGCTTCGTACGCACCGTTGAGATCCACATCAAGCGCACGCGGGATGGCGCACAGGTCCGCCGGAATTCGAGTAATGCT
This sequence comes from Burkholderiales bacterium, assembly GCA_017989135.1. Lineage (GTDB taxonomy): Bacteria > Pseudomonadota > Gammaproteobacteria > Burkholderiales > Casimicrobiaceae > Casimicrobium. The sequence goes on along the minus strand of JAGNQL010000001.1, from coordinate 35,557 downwards.
GATTTCCCAACCGCCGTTTATGGTGCCCTGGTCGCCCGCTTCGTCGTCGAGCACATAGAGGCTCCATGCACCGTTCACATCGGTGGGCGTTGTGCCGAAGGTTCCGAGCATCGTGGCTGCCCCACCGGGGGCGGCGTTTGCATAGGGCGCGGCGGGCGCGCCAGCAAACGGATCTGAGGCTCCAACGTTAGTGGGCTTGAATGCGCCAGACACGATTCCGGTCGTCGTCGGTAACAGATTGGCGGCTGCGTCGTCCAGAGTAATGGTCGCGTTCACCGCCGCGACCGACGTAGCGCCGACGTCGGAGAGGATGATGAGCTTTTGTCCGGTAGGGCTCACCAAGAGCATGTCCACGTCGCGCGGATAGGTGTGACTAAACCCTTTCAACTTAACCGTAATCTTGCCCACCGTACCGGTAAATCCAGAAACGTTAATTGTTGACGGGTAAAGTGATGCCGCCCCCAAACTCGGGATAGTGATGGCCGCAGGGTTGGCAAACGTGACGCCGTTGACTGTGCCGAGGCGAAGCGCGTAGGCGATTGTCCCGAGATTCGTGGCCCCGTCTTGAAGACCGAGTGTGGGGGTGATGTTCGCGCCGCATGCGCCACTCGCAGTGAAGGTGAAGGGGCGCGAAACTGTCGCTCCACCAGCCACCACTGTTCCGTAATTTTGAGGCGCAGATGGCGCTGTCACGCCCCCTGAGACTTGCATTGCCGCGACCAGACTGGTTGTGTCGCCGGTACCAATGTTTCGCAGAGGCACGGATAGCGTCAAGGTTTCGCCGGGATCAGGTGCGTTGTTAAGAAGCACCGCATTTTCCGCAATGACGGTCGCGGACGCGACCGCTTGGATTACAGGCACGCCGACGAGGCAGCCGTTAAACGTGGCCGTCCCACCGTTAGTAACGGTGAGCGTCGGCGAAGTCGCGGTCGTACCGTAGCTTGGCGATTGCGCCGAAACTGTGTAGGTGCCTGGCACCACAGTCATGCTGTAGGTGCCGTCGACAATGGTTCCGCGCGAATAGCCGCCGACGGCAGTCGAGACAGTGACGTTCGCGGCGGGCAGCCCCGAGGCGCAGTTGGTGATCGTGCCGCTGATGGTGCCGCGTGGCGACGTCGCACAGGCTCGCGGGGCAAATTTTGCGATGTGGGTGCGCCAGCCGCCGCCACTTGTCGCCGCATAGTATTCCTGCGTGTACCAGAACGTGCAATCGTCCACCGGATCAATCGACATTTGGCTGTAGTCGCCCCAGCGGCCTGACGTGCTGGTCTGTTGCCCCGCCCCCACTTGAATGGTTTGTTCGCCTTGCGCAAGTCCGCTGCCGGGCGCATCGGTGCCAAACTTTGCGGCGTACCTAATTGACGGCGAGACTGTCGCGCTCGATACGCTGTACCCAACAGCAATGTCGCCTTGGTGGTTAATCGCAGCGCTTGCCATCCAACGATGTTCGGTGTCAGCGACGCCGTTATCAAACGTCTGTTGCTCCGTGATGGTGAACGGTGCGGCGGCAGATGCTCGAGAAAGTTGATAGAAGCGCACACCAGCTCGGAACGCTGGTGCGGTAGCCGCATTGACCGAATGATTGGCGATTAGCGTTTCGCTTGTGCCCAGATTTCGATAGGCCAGCCGATACATCAACCGATCGCTAATGACATCAAGCCAGCGGCTGGCTGCCTGCCCCGGCTGCGGAACGATGTTGCGTGAGCCGGAAGGGATCTCCCGCGGATCAAAAGCGGCCACAGTTAAGGGACTACCGACGCGCTCCGTAAACGTGGAGTTTGCTGGTGTCGTGAAATCAGCATGAAAATCGAAGATGCGAAGCCGATCACCGGGATCGCCGTATTCGTTGGCCTCGAAGTAGGCGAACGGTGCAGGCGCGCCCGCAGGAGGAGGCGTGAAGCCGTCGACGCTCGCAGGCAGCACGCCACCTGCACCGGGGACAATCGTATCCATGTCGAAATAGACGAAGTTGGCCGTCGGATCGCCCGCAAGCATTTTGGCGCGGTTAAACGCAAAAGCACCTGCGCCCTGAAACGCGGTGCCCGCTTGGTTGAACTGGTTGTCGGTCATGTAGTAGCCGTCTGGCCACATGCCGAAATGCGGGTAGTCGTTGAACTTATTGTTCGGCATTGCGAAGTCGTAGAGGTAATACGCGCCTGTCGCGTCACCTGTCTTGGAAATCGCAATCAATTGGTGATTGTTCGGGTCAGCCAATGTGCAAAACTGGCTGATGAGCCAACGATCAGCGAGTTGGTCGTAGAGCACGATGGGGTCGCCGTCATTGGTCGTGGCGCATGCGCCGGGCAGCGTCGCGAACAATGCGCTCAACGTTGCGGGCGCAGTCAGCGGATTGCCCGCTCTGTCCCACACGCGAAATGCGGAATTGACCGCCTGTACGTATTGCGTCGGACCAACGGCACCCGTCGTGTCCGGGGGCAAATAGCCTTGACCGAGCGTGACCGTGTCGGCGCTAGAAATGCCGTCGAACTGCACCGACGGACCGGCGGGTGCGCTCGGAACGCGACCGTATCGCGCCACACTCTCCGACCATAGCGCCGCATCGGGCGTTGCAATGGCGTTTACGTCGTAAGTACGGATAGGTTTTTTGTTACTCGCGTTCTTTTCTTCGTAGTACGGATCGGTCGCGAGGCGCTTCTTCGAGAAACCCATTTTTACCGGCGGCAAGTCGCGAACGGCGAATGATTCGCCAAAATTGACCGCGACCGATGACCGCGCTGCGCCTTTAGACTCCGGACTGGTCTGCGCTGCGGCCGGCGTTGTTACGAGAAAAAACGCTAGGGCACTGACGCCGAAGAGCGCAACCATCCAACGCCGAGAAGCGGCGTTACCCCCGAAAAAATTGTTCATTGCTTTTTGAGACGTACCAAAAAGCAAAGCATATCCAGATGAACCGAATTTGCCTAGGAATTAACTGAGGAATTCGTCGGCTGGTCACAACAAGTCTTTTTCAAGCGAACACGACACCAAGCTTGCGCGCGGTCTACGTCTACGCGAGGGGCCCGCGTCCATATATTCAGGCAACTTAATCGACTTGTACAAAAAACCGCCTGTAACGACCGCCTGGCGGTCGCTCAAGCACAAAAGCTGTTATCAGAATGCGGAAATTTATAGAGCCAGTATTTGCTGCCGCTGCTGCTTCGTTGGCGCGATGCCTTCGCGTTCGTATGAATCGAAAATCACGTCGACGATCTCTTGTGGCTCTTCGAGAATCTGCATGAGTTCGATGTCGCCGGGTGAGATCAATTTATCGCGCAGGAGCGTGGAGCGCATCCAGTCGTGCATCCCGCCCCAGAATTCTTTGCCGACGAGGATGATCGGCATGCGGCGCGCCTTGCCGGTTTGAATAAGCGTCAATGCCTCGGTCAATTCGTCCAACGTGCCAAAGCCGCCGGGCATGCATACGAGCGCGGCAGACGAGCGCACGAACGCGAGCTTGCGATTGAAAAAATACTTGAACGAAATCCCCATGTCCTGAAACGGGTTGCCATGTTGCTCGTGCGGCAACTGGATGTTGAGGCCGATAGAAAGGCTCTTCCCCGCAAACGCTCCGACGTTGGCCGCTTCCATGATGCCCGGCCCGCCGCCGGAGATCACGCTGAAGCCGGAGTCCGACAGCAAGCGCGCGATCGCAACGGTGCGGTCGTACCACGGGTTATCGGCCTGGATGCGCGCCGAGCCGAAGATGGACACCGCCGGTTTGACCGGGCGAAGTTTTTCCGTCGCGTAGACGAACTCCGACATAATCTGTAACGCTCGCCACGCCTCTTGCCCAGGCGTCAAATCGGTCGCGCTCATCGCACTTTTCAGGTGCTCAATTTTTGCCTTGGTGCTCTCATTGTGAACAGTCATGTCGGAATCTCGTAAAAAGCTCGTTCTGGTTGACGGCTCATCATATCTCTACCGAGCCTTTCACGGCCTGCCAGACCTGCGCACCAAGGCCGGCGAGCCCACGGGCGCGATTCGCGGCGTGCTCTCAATGCTGCGACTGCTCGTCGACAAAGAGAAGCCCGATTACTTCGCCGTCGTCTTCGACGCGCCGGGCAAAACCTTTCGCGACGACTGGTACCCGGAATACAAGGCGAATCGCTCGCCGATGCCCGACGACATGCGCCCGCAAATCGCGCCGCTGCATGAAATCATCAAGGCTCACGGCTGGCCGCTCATCATGGAAACAGGTGTCGAAGCCGACGACGTGATTGGCACGCTGGCGCGGCAAGCTGAAGCCGCGAACATTGAATGTGTGATTTCCACGGGCGACAAAGATTTGGCGCAGCTCGTTAGCGAGCACATCACGCTTAAGAACACGATGTCGAACGAACTGCTCGACATCCCCGGCGTGCAGGCTAAATTCGGCGTGTTGCCGACGCAGATTCTCGATTACCTCACGCTGATCGGCGACACCGTCGACAACGTCCCGGGCGTGCCGAAAGTCGGACCTAAGACCGCCGTAAAGTGGCTCACCGAATACGGCACGTTGGACGCCATCGTCGCCGACGCCGCGAAGATCACGGGCGTCGTTGGTGAGAACCTGCGAAACGCGCTTGAGTGGTTGCCTAAGGGCAAACAACTGCTCACCGTGAAATGCGATTTGACATTGCCGTTTGCGCCAGACGGTTTGGCCGTTACTGCATCGGAAACGGCAACACTGCTAGCGTTTTTTGAGCGATTCGAATTCAAAGGATTTGCCAATGAGTTGCGCGGTGCTAATTCCACTCCCGCAAGTGACCTCAAGGGTGCGGCGCCGCAACAGGCCGATTTGCTGGGCGCCGCCACGCCGAATGCTTCAGCCCCATCTTCCGCATCTGCCCCAGCGGTCACAGCATTCGCGACAGTAGTTGCGGCAGAAAAGAAACCGCGCCACTACAAAACCATCTTCACCAACGAAGAACTCGACGCCGTTGTCACCGCCATCAACGCCTCCGAACTCACCTGCTTCGACACTGAAACCACGTCGCTAGAACCAATGCTCGCGCAAATCGTTGGCTTGTCGTTTGCGTGGACGCCGTTTGAAGCGGTCTACATTCCGCTGACGCATCGCTATCCTGGCGTGCCCGAGCAGTTGCCGCTCGCCGATACGCTCGCGAAGCTCAAGCCGTGGTTTGAAGACGCGTCGAAAAACAAGCTTGCGCAAAACGCTAAGTACGATGAGCACGTGCTGTTGAACCACGGCATCCAAGTGCGTGGTATCGCGCACGACACGTTGCTGGAAGACTATGTGTTGGAGAGCCACAAACCGCACGACATGGATTCGATGGCGCTTCGATTCCTCGACGAAAAGACAATCAAGTTTGAGGACGTCGCCGGCAAAGGCGCGAAGCAAATTGGCTTCGACGAAGTGGACATCGAACGCGCGAGCGAGTACAGCGCGGAAGACTCCGACGTCACGCTGCGTTTGCACCAGGCAATTTACCCTTATGTAGCCGCCGACGAAAAGCTCAAATACGTTTACGAGTCACTGGAACTTCCAACGCGCGAAGTGCTGGTGCGCATCGAGCGCAACGGCGTGCTCGTCAACGCGGCGCTGTTGGGTCGCCAGTCGCACGAGCTGGGCCTGCAGATCAACGCCCTGGAGCAGAAGGCGTACGAGCTCGCCGGGCAGCCGTTTAACCTCGGATCACCGAAACAGCTCGGCGAAATTTTGTTTGGCAAACTCGGGATTCCCGTCAAGCGCAAAACCGCGACAGGTCAGCCGTCGACCGACGAAGAAGTACTCACTGAACTCGCGGAAGACTACCCACTTCCGAAGCTGTTATTGGAGCACCGTTCGCTCTCGAAATTAAAGAGCACTTACACCGATAAACTGCCGCGCATGGTGAACGCAACCACCGGTCGCGTGCATACGAATTACGGCCAAGCCACGGCGATCACCGGCCGTTTGTCGAGCAACGATCCGAATCTGCAAAACATCCCTGTGCGCACGCCGCAGGGCCGCGAAATTCGCAAGGCATTCATCGCGCCGCCGGGAAGCCGCATCGTCTCCGCCGACTATTCGCAGATCGAGCTTCGGATCATGGCGCACATCTCGCAAGATGCGTCGCTCTTGGACGCCTTCGCCAAAGGCCTCGATATTCACAAGGCCACGGCCGCCGATATTTTCGGCATCCCGATTGAGGACATTACGAGTGAGCAGCGTCGCTACACAAAGGCCGTGAATTTCGGTCTGATCTACGGCATGGGCGCGTTTGGCCTGGCGTCACAGCTTGGCATTGAGCGAAACGCCGCGCAGCAATTCATCGACAAATATTTCGCGCGCTATCCCGGCGTCGCCGAGTACATGCAACAAACACGTGAATCGGCGCGCGCCAATGGTTACGTCGAAACGGTGTTCGGCCGCCGCCTCACACTTACCGACATCAACGGCGGCAACGGGCCGCGCCGTGCGGGCGCAGAGCGCGCCGCGATCAACGCGCCGATGCAAGGCACGGCAGCGGATCTCATCAAACTCGCGATGATCGCGGTCGATGCATGGCTCGGCGCGTCCGGCCTCAAGAGCAAACTCATCATGCAAGTGCACGATGAGTTAGTGCTCGAAGTGCCTGAAAGCGAGCTTGACATCGTGAAACCAACGCTCGCCGCGAAGATGACCAGCGTCGCGCAATTGCGTGTGCCGTTGGTCGCGGAAGTTGGCGTCGGACTTAATTGGGATGAGGCGCATTGATTCGTTTCGAAGGTAGTCAGGCATGACCACGCCGTCCCGCGCCAAGCGAGTCGCGCTCGATTTGCAAAGCGCTCGCATCGATCTTGAAAAGGAGTTCGGCGAGCAAGGCTTTCGCAACGGCATCAGCTACGTGACCGACAAGCGCATCCACATCCAATCGGCTCATCTGGATGAGGAGCGCGTGTGGCATCTTGTTGCGGCCGTGCGCGGCACGGACAGCGAGCCGTACACGACGACGGTCGAGATGGAGTTTTTCGAGTTCGGCATCGACATTTTTGCTGCCGAGTGCACCTGCCCGGTTCGTTTGAACTGTAAGCATGCCGCGGCACTGTCGTACTTGTGGACGACGATGCAGCCGCAAAAAAACGGCACGCTGACGGGCGCGGCGGCGGAACCGGTTGGCGAGGGCATGAGCCCCGCGGAGCCCGTACAAACGCCGGTCGCTGGCGCGTCGACGACGCTTCGGACGGGCCTTGCACCAGATTTGTCGAAGTGGCTTCGCGCCGGATTCGATCCGGTGCAACGACGTGATGCCGCGGTCGAAGGCGACGCAAAGGCGGCCAACGAATTTGTCGCATATTTACTGACTGGGGTCGGAGAAATTACGCTCGCGAAAGCACGGCGACTCAAGGGCGGCGAGACGAAACTCAATGTGCAAGCAGCCTCGCTCAGTTGGATTCATCACGGGCATGCTGTACCGAATTACGTCGCGCCGGAAGACGAGCCCATTTTGCGCATGATGTCGGCCACGATTGGCTTGCAGGCGGTGCGCCCGATTTTGCAGTTGAGCGGCGTGATTGGTACGCAGCTCCTAAAGATGGCGCTCGACACGGGACGTCTGTGGTGCGCACCAGAAGGCTTTACAGACACCGAAACCCGCACGCGTGCGCTCAAAGCCGCAGAGATTCCCGCGTTGGGCGAACCGCTCGCGTTATCTGATCCGGAACCCATGCGGCTCATCTGGGGCGCAATTGCTACGCCGTTCGGACCGCGCGTCGCGCTGCGTGCAGAACCCACGACACGCGCGCTCGACGCAGGGCTGCCGATCATCGCACTCGATCCGCCGTTAGTAATTGATACCGCCGCCAATGTATTGCGTCCTCTTCAGACGGACGTGAGCGCTGCGACGCTCGCGCGTCTGGTGGCGCTGCCGCCGCTGACGGACGACGACGATAGCGCTTGGGCATTCGTCGCCGACGCATTGCGTGAACTGCCCGACTTCGCGGCGATCCCTCGTTGCCCGACCGTGTCGGATGTAGAGGCACCGATTGCGGTGCCCTCGCCTGTGTTGCGCTTTGCGTTGATTGAGTTTGATGTATCGGTCGGCTGGGGCCGCAATTCGAGCATGCAGGGTCGTGTGTTTCCCGCGGTGCAACTTCTGTTCCGGTATCCCGACGGCAAGTTGCTCCCGTTTCAACGCAATGGCTTAGAGCACGCCGTTGAGCAAGAGCGCATCGGCCGTGAAGTGTTGAGTCAGCGCCTACGCAATGTACGGGTCGAATCGCGATGGGAAATGCGCATGCCGCGCCTGCTCTATCCCGCGGATCGAGTCGAGCCGTCGCTCGCCTACGCGCGAGACGTCAAAGCGCTACGCGAATCGCTCTGGGGCTTGCCAGATCACGATTGGTCGGGCCGTGGGCCGACGGTGCTTGCCGACGCGCAGATGGCGGGTTTTGCGATTGAGATCGAAGCGGGCTTTCCGATTTCGATGGAGGACATTCCCGAGCCGTCGCTAGAACTCTCTCCAGGCAACGAAAACGGTTGGTACCGTCTCTCGCTCGGTGTCGATGTTGACGGCAAACGCGTCGATCTCGCACCCGCGTTGGCAAAGCTGATTGCCGCGCAGAAAGACCCCGAACAATGGCTAGCAGCCCTGCCGACGGTGCAGCATGTGCTGCTGTCGGTCCCGGTGCCGGACCGCGTGAAAGCAGCGCAAATCGTACGCATTCCGGGCGAGCGCATGGCTGCGATTTTGACGCCCGTCTTTGAGTGGTTCCAGGGCGGCGGTGTGGTGGAAATGAGCGCGCTGCAAGCTGCGCTGTTGCCAGATTTGCCGAACGATACGGTGCGCTATTTCGGGCGCGACCACCCGGCGTGGCTCGCCATGCGCGAGCGCCTGCAAAGCGGCACAGAGTTGGTGCCGGTTTCTCCTGCGCCAGGGTTTGCTGCGACGTTGCGCGGATATCAGTTGCATGGCTTGGCGTGGCTCACGCACCTGTACGAGTTGTCGATGGGTGGCGTGTTGGCCGACGACATGGGTTTGGGCAAGACCGTGCAGACGCTTGCGCATTTACATCGCTTACATCAAACGTCAACGGGAAAACCAAGCCTCATCATCGCGCCCACGTCGGTGCTCAGCAATTGGCAGCGCGAAGCCGAACGTTTCGCGCCGGGGCTTAAAGTGCATCGCCATCACGGCGCGGAACGTGCGTCGACCGCCAAGGCGTTTGCCAACGCGCACGTCGTGCTGACAAGCTATCCGCTACTGCAACGCGACGAGAAAATGCTCTCGGACATCGATTGGAACGTCGTCGTGTTTGACGAAGCGCAGACACTCAAGAACGCGAAAGCCAAAACGTATTTGTCTGCGCAGTCGCTCAAAGCGCATCAACGAATCGCATTGACCGGTACACCGATGGAGAATCACCTCGGCGAACTCTGGTCGATCTACAACTTGTTGATTCCGGGGCTGCTTGGCGACCTTGAAGGCTTCAATAGCATCTTCCGACACCCGATCGAACAACGCGCGGACACGAACCAAATGAAAAAACTGAAGGCTCGGATTCGTGCCTTCATCCTGCGTCGCGGACGCGATCAGGTGCTGACTGAACTTCCGCCGAAGACGGAATACACGCGCTGGATCGAACTCGAATCAGCGCAGGCGGATATGTACGAATCGCTACGCACAGCGATTCACGATGACATCCGAAAAGTGATCGACAAGAAGGGTTTGAAGCAAAGCACGATTCATATTCTCGACGCGCTGTTGAAGCTGCGCCAAGTGTGCTGCGATCCGCGTCTCGTGAAGCTTCCCGGCGGACGAGCGCACGCCGCAGTCGCGGGCTCTGCAAAGCTCGATTGGTTGGGCACGCACGTACCGGAGCTGATGGAAGAAGGCCGCAGCGTGTTGATCTTTTCGCAGTTCACGAGCATGCTGGCGCTGATTGCAGAAGCGCTGACCGCACAAGGCATTGCGTTCTCGTTGCTGACGGGTGACACGCGCGATCGCGACACGCCAATTGCGGAGTTTCAGTCTGGTAAGACTCGCGTGTTTTTGTTGAGCCTCAAAGCAGGCGGCGTGGGCCTCAATCTCACGGCTGCCGACACCATCATTCACTACGACCCGTGGTGGAACCCTGCCGTCGAGGCGCAAGCTACGGCGCGCGCGCATCGCATGGGCCAAAACAAACCCGTGATCGTGACCAAGCTCGTTGCGAAAGGAACGTTGGAAGAACGCATGCTCGACATGCTCGCACGCAAACGCGAACTCGCGTCCGCGCTTCTGGAGGGCGAAGGTAACGCGTTAACCGGTCTTACTTTGGCAGACGTCGACGCGTTGCTTGCTCCTATTTCATCGTTGCAATAACAACGTTCGCCAGCACGTGCGGGAATCCGTCAGGCAGGTAAAGGCGGCGTCCGCGATTCCAGCGCGCGCTCGTCAATGGGCAAATGCACCAGAGCGGCAAAGATTCCGAGCGCGATGGTCAGCATCCACACAGAGTTGTAGTTGCCCGTGGCGTCATAAATTTTGCCGCCCAACCAAGCTCCGAGAAAACTGCCGATCTGATGCGAAAAAAACACGATCCCCCCCAACATGCCAAGGTAGCGCACGCCATACACCTGCGCAATGATGGCATTCGTCGGCGGCACTGTTGAGAGCCACAAGAAACCAATAGCCGCAGCGAACAGATAAACCGACCATTCGGAGAGCGGAAGCAACAAGAACGCGGTGATGACTACCGAGCGCATAAAGTAAATGAAGGAGAGCACGTAGCGCTTGGGCATTTTCCCCGCAAGCACCCCCGCGATGTAAGTGCCAAGACAATTGAATAGCCCGACCAACGCAAGTGCGGTCACTCCCACGCGCGCAGCAACGCCCTTGTCAAGCAAATACGGGGTTAGATGCGCACCAATAAACACAACTTGAAAACCGCAAACAAAATAGCCCAGCGTGAGCAAGGTGTAACTGCGGTCGCCAAACGCCGTACGCAATGCCTCGCCCGCAGTGGCTTGGCGAACCGTAGTTGCCACGACTGGCAATTGACCTTCGGTACCGAGTTTGGCGAAATACCAACCCAACGGGGCAATCGTGGCCGTGATAAGCGCCAGCCCGGTCAGCGAAAACGCCCAGCCGTTGTGCGTGATGAACCATTGACCAACGGGGATCATTAGAAATTGTCCAAACGATCCGGCCGCAGCACTGATGCCAAACGCCCACGCACGACGCTCAGGTGGCACCATTTTTCCAAGCACACTGTACGCCACCGAATAGGTCGTGCAGGCAATCGCAGCGCCCATAATCAAACCACCGGAGAGCGCAAGCGTGAAGGTGTTGGATAGATTTGCCGTCCACACCAACCCCACGGTGTAAAGCACCGCACCAGCGATCAACACGCGCTTCGCGCCGTAGCGATCTGCGATGTAGCCGACAAACGGCTGGGTTGCTCCCCACATCAGATTCTGCAGCGCGACCGCGAACGAAAAAACTTCGCGTCCCCATTTCATATCGGCTGAAATGGGTTGCAAGAACAATCCGGAGAACGCGTTACGCGTGCCCATTGCGATGCCGAGGATGATGGCCACGGCAAAGAGCGCGCGGAAGATGCGTTGATGTGAAGTCATGAATTTCTGCAGTGGTGGCGAACGGACTGTCGCGCTCTCACGCGACATTGCGCGCGTACTGAATCGGCTAGTCGCGATCTCGTGAAGTCACAATGCTAACGGGCGATGCGCGTACGCACGAAACCAAGCGCAAGAAACGAAACGTGCCGCTCATAGCGGCACGAGGTCCAGGTCAACTCGTTCGAAGAAGTTCGTCCGAGTCACGACGATCGCGAGGGTCAGCCTCCGGCTGGCATCAAATCGTTTTCGTTAGCGTACCGAACGAGATCAACGACCGATTGTGCACCGAGACGCTTCTGCACGGTAACTTTGTGCGTACTGACTGTCTTTACGCTTAGATGCAAATCTTTAGCAATGTCGGTGACTGACTCACCGCGCACTAGTCGAATGAAGATGTCGTACTGCCGCACCGACAAATGCGTATGTGGCGCGCCATCGGTATTGGCGACACGCTTTTGCAATGGCCGCAGCACCACCTGATGGATCGCCTCAAGGATCTCGGCGGGCCGAGTGTCCTTTGCAAGATAAGAACTTGCACCTAACGCCAGTGCACGATCTTTATGTGAAACCGGATCGTACGCAGTGAACACGATCACGCGCAGTTCTGGGGCTTCATCGAGCACCTGCCGCAGCAACGAAAGACCTGCCCGACCCGGCATAGCTAAGTCGAGCAGCAATACGTCCAGATCACCTTTGCGAACAAGCTCTATCGCCTGGCGACCGTCCTCAGCATCGCCCACGACTTCAATGCCTCTATCCGAGGACAAAATGCCTCGTACGCCTGATCGAACGACGGGATGGTCGTCGGCAATACCAACACGAATCACGGTAGCAGCATTCATTTCATTCATAAGTTGTGCATTTTCTAGCATCAACGCGCAATACGCCTTGAAAGGGCACGACAAGTTGTCATATTCAGATTACTCTTATCGCCAGAATGTCGCTAGTTTTGCCGTGACTACGTCTTAGTTATTTACGCGGTCGTTACCGAATGTGTCGCATCCAAGCACGAAGACTGGCGCGCGTGCGCCCGGAGACTACGCCTAAGTCACGAATATTCACGTCACTAGGTTGTTCCGAAGCTGCTCGGGCGAGCATCGCCAATTCGCTAGCACCCACAGCCGACGCCGCTCCCGCCAACGCATGAGCCGCTGCTTTAGTTTGTCTAATGTCATTGGCTTCCCAATGCCGCCCAATCTCCGTTACGTCAGCAGTGAGGCCATTCAAAAATCGTTCTATCAGTCTGCGAAGAAATGGTTCGCTGGCGCGCGCGTCCAGTTCAGAGAGCGAGTCCAGAGTCTCTCGGTCCAACGGCGCAAAATCTTCAACAACCGCCTTTTCGTCCTCAGACGCATCCTTTGCCAACGCCGCGCGTAACGCCATATCCAAGCTAAACACGGTTGCCGGCTTGGTTAAAAAGCCGCGCATCCCCGCCGCCGCGCACAGGGCGCGATCTTCTTCGCTCACGCTCGCAGTCAGCGCAACTATCACGGGAGCCGTTATCTCGTCGCGACAGTTCTGAAGGATCTGACGCGTCGCCTCAACGCCACCGATTCGCGGTAAATTCAAGTCCATCAACACAACGTCTAACGGTTGGTTCGCCACAGCCTCTATCGCTGCTTCACCGTCCCCGACTGGCACTACGCTGTGCCCCAGTTGTTCGAGCATGATTTGTAACAACTCGCGGTTGATGTCGTTGTCTTCCACCACCATCACGCGCAGTGATCGTGTCGCAATAGGCACACCAGACGTGAGCGATGTATTCGTCGAACTTGGGACTGAGTCCACGACTAAACCCGTTCCGAGAGTTTGCGCAAGAATCGAGAACGTCATGCTGGTACCCTGCCCTAGCTTGCTTTGCATATGAATTTCGCCGTCGAGTGCTCGCACGAGCATGGAGCAGATAACTAAGCCGAGACCGCTTCCTACGGCTTGATTTTCGTCACTGGCCGCACCTTGCTGAAACGGCTGGAACAGTCGCTGCTGCGTGTCAATATCAATCCCTGGCCCTGTGTCTGTTATGGCGAAACGTAACAACACTGGATTGCCGGGTTGAGTCGCACTGTCGGCCCCCACGCGAATCCGAACCTCGCCACTCTGCGTGAACTTCAGCGCATTACCCAATAGATTGATCAACACCTGTCGCAACATGCCTTGATCGGTGTGTATAACCTGAGGAACGGTCTCATCAATTTGCACAGCCAACGTAACGTTTGGCCGCACCTGCGCGGCGGCCGATACGCGCATCGCCTCGTCGATACACGCGCGCAATTCGAAACTGCGTAGCACAGGCGTAACTACGCCCGCCTCGAGCCGCGAATAGGACAGCACGCCGTCAATCAGCGTCAACAGTGATTTACTCGCGGCATCAAGCGTTTCCACTTGCGCTGTCGAGACGATGGGGTTAGATGCGTGGGATAAAAGTTGTGTCGTGCCCACAACCGCTTGCAATGGCGTGCGCAGTTCGTGGCTCAATATCGCCAGAAAGCGTGCCTTGTCTTCGGCTGCCTTTTGCGCCGCTTTAGACGTCTGCCGCAGCTCACGCTCTAGTCGCTCGCGTCGAAGAATTTCCTCCGTCAGCGTCACGTTTTGCTCAGCCAATTGCGTCGTTCGAGTCACAACGCGCTCCTCCAGCGTGGCATTAAGCGCCGCAAATTTATCGTTTTGCCGGCGAATAGTTGCGAGCGATTGTTGCAAGCGTTGCACCATTTCACCAAACGCATGCGCCAAGACGCCAGTCTCCGCCAGCGACGTCGTCGGCAACGTCGACGGCAAACCATCTGCCGAAATGTCTCGCGTGACTGCCACCAGTTGATCCACGTCCCGCGTCACGCGACGCAACACCCACAATCCGAGCATGAGCGCTCCGGCAAGAGCCGCGAGAATGACGAAGAACATACTGATCGCGCTCTTGACGATTGGAGCCGTGAAATCGCTGCGAGGAATCGCCACCACGATGTCCCAGTCAATGCCCTCTATGCCCGTGACGCGACGCGATGCGACGTCCACCTGTTCACCCGTGGAATTAATTAGCGCGATCACCGGCGCCGACGTGCTAGCGCGCGCCGCACCTCGCCACCACTGTGCAGCAGCGCGCACCATTTCCGCTTGACTATCGCGTGCTGCAACGCGCAACTGAACGCCATTTTCTATGCGGAAAGGCGATTCAGGTGTCGACGAGGCCACCAACATACCTTCTCGATCAACGATGAATGCCACACCATTGGCGCTGACCGCAACGCCCTTCATGAAGGTGCTTAGCTCCGAGAGTTCCACGTCCGCCGCGAGTACTCCGTAGAGCGCACCGCTTTTGGTGAACACGGGCTGTGCTGCGGTCGTCACTAACGCACCGGAGGCAAACGACGGATACACCTTTGTCCAAATCAAACGCTGGGTGGCCTTCGCCGATTCGTACCAAGGGCGCTCGCGGGCCTGGTAGATGCGCGATTCAATTTCTAGCAAACGCGAACGATCGCCGGGACCGCGTGATGTGTAGTTTTTTCTGGGCACCGAACCCGGCGCCTGTAGGCGAACAGTCGCCGCTGCGCGGGCTCCCGGGCGACCGCGGTCAACGCCAACAAAGCTGCCATCTTCACGGCCAAAGTAAAAGTATCCCGATGTGCGCGTGCCCGAGGTCAGTTCAAACAACTTGCGCTCTAGTCGTTCGTCATCGGTGAAAACGTCAAACGAGGCGCTGTGGTTATCGTCAACGCCCGGGAATGTCGCGCGCAGCGTCACCGCAGCCTCTTCCAATTGATGCACAGCCGCCTGCCCAACGCGCGCTGAGATGTCTTCCATCAGTTGCCGCGAGAGTAGATCGACAGCTTGAAGTCCGGTGTAGAGCGACGTACCCGCGATGATCAGCGCGGGCGCCACGATGAGCAGCACAAAGGGCACGGTGAGAAGCGTACGCAGGCGCAATGCGCGCGGTGCGCCCTTAGCCGGCGTCGGAGTAGGCGCCAGAAAGTCTGTCTTCGTGTCAGGCGGGGAGTCGCTCATACAAAAGAATGTCGATTTAACTGAGCGACTTTACCATCCCGCTTGGCCCCGAGGAATGGTGCACCGAAGACACGCCGACCCTCTACGCTTCAAGCGCATGCTTACAGCGCAAAAGGGCTACTTCTCGAAAAAGTCTTTCAACTTGTCGAAGAATCCCTTTTGCTTAGGGCTTTGTTTTGCGGCATTGTTCGCCCGGATTTCCTCAAACTCGCGGAGTAGCTCCTTCTGCCGCGAGTTGAGATTCACCGGCGTCTCGATTTGTACGTGGCAATACAAGTCACCAGTCACGCTGCCGCGCACCGGCCGTATGCCCTTGTTCTTTAAGCGAAACACTTGACCAGATTGGGTTTCTGCAGGAATTTTCAGAAGCGCCTTGCCGTCGAGTGTCGGGATTTCCAACTCACCGCCGAGCGACGCGGTCGCAAACGAAATTGGCATTTCGCAATGCAAGTCGGCGGCGTCGCGCTGAAACACGGCGTGCGGCTTGAGTTGCACCACAACGTACAGATCGCCCGAAGGCCCACCGTTAGTACCCGCTTCGCCCTCGCCCGCGAGGCGAATTCGATCATCGGTATCAACGCCAGCTGGAATCTTGACTTCCAACGTTTTCGAAGTCTTCTTGGAGCCCGCGCCGTGACATGCCTTGCAGGGATGCTTAACGATTTTTCCGCTACCGCGACATTGCGGGCACGTTTGCTGCACAGAGAAAAAGCCTTGCGACACGCGCACTACGCCCGCGCCTTTGCAGGTCGGGCAAGTCTCGGGATCGTGCCCTTTTTCTGCGCCAGTACCGTGACAGACTTCGCAGGTCTCTGTGCTCGGAATACGCAGCTTGGTCGTGGTACCGCGTGCGGCTTCTTCAAGCGTAATTTCTAAGTTGTAGCGAAGATCCGAGCCGCGAAACGGCGAGTCCGCTCGTTGCTGCCGACCACGGCCGCCCGCGCCGCCAAATATCTCTCCAAAAATATCGCCAAATGCATCGCCGAAATTGCCGCCAGCGAAACCACCCGCGCCTGCAGCCTGTGGATCCACGCCAGCGTGCCCGTATTGGTCATACGCGGCCCGCTTTTTCGGGTCGGACAGAATCTCGTAGGCTTCCTTGGCTTCTTTGAAATTTTCTTCGGATGCTTTGTCGCCCGGATTGCGATCCGGGTGATACTTCATGGCGAGCTTGCGATACGCTTTTTTGATCTCGTCTTCCGACGCAGATTTTTCGAGGCCGAGAAGTGTGTAGAAGTCTTTTTTTGCCATGCTTGTCGTACGTGGTCAGCGCAAAACGCTGCGCTGACCTAAAACCATTGAGTTAGCGGGGGATATGGGCGCGAATCCGATCATTTCAAGCGATGAAACGGAGCCTACTTGTCGGAATTCGCCGTAAATGTGAAGGCGATTGTCCTGAATTCTGCCGGAAGCGGCTCCCACCGCGCGCGCATTGCGTCCAGCGAGACCAGCGGCACGTCATGAATGTTTCCCCAATTGGCGACGCATTCGACAAAACAGAGCGTCCGTCCCGCCAACTGCGTCGCCCCAACAATACCGGCCATTTCCCACAGGCGAACGTGAGTATTGGCCACCACCACCTTGCGTCCCGCTTGCATGGCGCTGAGCGCGTCGCGCACGACCACGGCGTGCGCATCTGCCGCGCGCAGCGGATCGAAGGTGTATTTGCCGTTTGTCATGAAGTGACTGTCGGCCTCAAGATGAACGAAGCCGTGCGAGCGCGAGAGCAGTGTTGCGAACGTGCTCTTGCCGCTCCCCGGAAGCCCACGCAAGACTACGCAATCGAACGGAACAATCGCTTCCATTAAATCTGTACACCGCGCGACATACGTGGACATCAGGCCCCTTTCTTTACGAATTTTTTACACGATGCGACGCACAATTGTCGCCGCCTTTACGCGCATCGGCCTACGCTTACATTCATTGAGTATTGATCGATTCCCCATGATAAAGAGCTTATGGCGGCCCAGATTTCCACATCGCGGCACATTCGCGTACGTTGGAGCAGTCGGCTTGTGCGCTCTGGTCGCTGTTGTCGCATGGCCACTCTCGTACTGGCTCGACAACGTGAACATCGTGATGATTTTCTTATTGAACATTGTCGCAGTTGCACTTCTGTTTGGTCGTCGAGCTGCGATAGCTGCTGCATTCTTGAGCGTTGCCCTGTTTGACTTTTTCTTTGTACCGCCCAAATTCTCGTTTTCTGTCAACGATGGTCAATACCTTGTCACTTTTGCGGTGATGCTAGCCGTCGCGCTAACGATTGGCCACTTAACCACGGCCGTGACGCAACGTGCTGACGACGCGCAGCAGCGCGCGGACGAGCAAGCTGGGTTGTATCAATTGGCGCAGGAGCTGGCTGGCGCATTAAGTCTCCCCCAGACCGTTGGCGCAATACACGCGTTCTTTCGACAGCAACTCAATGCACGCAGCACAATCTTGCTGCCCGACGAATCCGGTGAACTAGTCATTTCCGGGCACGACGCAACGCCCGCAAGCCTTCATGCCAAGCTGACGAATGCAGAGCGCAGCGCTGCCCGTGCCGTCTACGAAACCGGCACGCTCATGGACTCACCAAAACTGGGCAACGACGACGGCGAGCGACTGTTGTTGCCCTTGATTGGAGCGACCCGACATCGCGGCGTATTAATCGTTGCCGCCTCCGAGCAAACGCCGCAAACACTCGTAAGCAAGACATCAATGCTGCGCGCGGTGGCGTCGCTCATCACCACCGCCATCGAACGCCTGCACTACGTTGAAGTGGCTAACAAAACCGAGCTCGAAATCCAAAGCGAAAGGCTGCGCAGCGGCATTCTCGCTGCGCTGTCGCACGACATTCGGACGCCACTGACAGCACTATACGGTCTTGCAGACACCTTGGTCGCAGACACACAAATTGAAAAAATACTGATCAAAGAAACCGCGGTCGCCATTCGAGATCAGAGCCTTCAGCTCAACAGCATGGTGACCAACTTGCTGGACATGGCGCGCATTCAAGCAGGGCAAATCACACTTCGACGCGAGTGGCAACCGCTTGATGAAGTCATCGGGGCGAGTATCCGCTTTGCTGCAGCTGCATGCAGTCAGCGCCATGTCATCGTTGAGTTGCCGCCCGAATTGCCGCTTGTAAACATCGATGCAGTACTCATCGAACGAGTGTTGTGCAATCTGCTAGAAAATGCGTCGAAATATTCTCCTCCGAATAGCGAAATTCGCTTAGTTGCACATGCATCAACTCTCGAAATCGCGGTCTCGGTCCGAAATCCAGGCAGCGGTTTCCCCGCGGATCGGCTCGAACGAATGTTCTTACTCTTTGAGCGCGGCGCGCAGGACGGCCACGTTTCCGGGATGGGGGTGGGTTTAGCGATTTGCCGTGCAGTGGTTGAGGCGCATGGCGGCCACATATCCGCGAGCAACCCAACCGACGGCGGCGCGTGCGTCACCTTCACGCTGCCGCGCGGAACACCTCCACCCATCGATCTTGAAGCCGACGCGGCTAGCGTGAGGGCGCGGCCATGAACACTAGCGCAGCCACGCTCTTGGTGGTGGAGGACGATGCGCAGATTCGCCGCTTCGTACGGCAGTCGTTGGAACGCGAAGGGTTTCGGGTGCGCGAGGCCGAAGCCTACGCGACGGGATTGATCGATGCTGGCACGATTAAGCCTGACGTGGTGATTCTTGATCTCGGGCTACCGGACGGCGACGGCAAAAATTTTGTACGCGAACTGCGCGGATGGTCGCAGGTACCGGTTTTGATTTTGTCGGCGCGCTCGATGGAGACGGACAAAATCGAGGTGCTCGACGCTGGCGCCGATGACTACTTAACCAAACCATTTTCGGTGGGGGAATTGCTAGCGCGCGTGCGGGCGCTCCTACGACGCGGCTCACGCTCGCCTGATACTGAAAACGCGCTGGTGCGGTTTGGCGAAGTTACGGTCGACATGACGCGACGTCTGGTGCTTCGTGCCGACGTTCCAGTGCATCTCACCGCAATTGAATATCGATTGCTCGTGGCGCTCATTGCAAACGCCAACAAGGTGGTGACGCAGCGTCAATTGTTGCGTGACGTGTGGGGCCCTTCGCACGTGGAGAGCAGCCATTACCTTCGCATTTATGTGAGTCATTTGCGACAAAAACTGGAGATAAATCCAACGCTTCCACAACATTTACTGACGGAAATTGGCGTCGGTTACCGCTTCACGATGTAGGCCCTCCGCGTTCGATTTTCTCGCTCAAACATTTTCATATTTCGTGCAACCCACTGAGAGGATGCTCACTCGTGTCTACCCAAGCCCCACAAAAAACCAGCACTGCAGTACTCACGCTCGCTGCCCTGGGCATCGTCTACGGCGACATCGGCACAAGCCCACTGTACGCGTTCAAGGAAGCCTTCAACGGAGCGCATGCTTTAGCGCTCACGGAAGCAAACGTGCTAGCGACGCTCTCGGCGTTGTTTTGGGCAATCATGCTCATCATTTCACTCAAGTATGTGTGGCTCGTCCTCAAGCTTGACAACGAGGGCGAAGGCGGCGTGCTAGCGCTCACAGCGTTGGCGCATCGGCTTGTCAAGCGTTTGCCGCACGGCGACAAGGTGGCGCTCTTGGTCATCACCGGAGGTGTGTTTGCAGCGGCGTTGTTCTACGGCGACGCAATTATCACGCCCGCCATCTCCGTGCTCTCGGCCGTTGAAGGACTCAGCGTCGCGACGCCGCAGTTTGAGAAATACGTCATCCCCATCACCATTGGCGTGCTGGTCGGACTGTTCGCGATTCATCGACACGGCACTGGTCGCGTCGGCGCTTTGTTCGGCCCAGTCACAATTATTTGGTTTCTAGTATTAGCAACGCTAGGCGTACAGAGCATCGTGCAGACGCCGGTCGTTCTCAAGGCGCTCAACCCGATGTACGCAGTGCAATTTGCGCTTGAGCATCCTGGCAGCACGGTTGTGTTGCTCTCCGCGGTGTTTCTCGCGCTCACGGGCGGCGAAGCACTCTACGCGGACATGGGGCACTTTGGCGCAAAGGCGGTGCGAATCGCATGGTATGGTTTGGTCTGCCCATCGCTAGTGCTGAACTACTTTGGGCAAGGTGCTCTGGTACTGCGGGATGCGGCTGCCGTAAAAAATCCGTTCTATCTACTTGCAGGTGATAGCTGGTTACTGCCGCTAGTCGTGCTGGCCACAGCCGCAACCATCATCGCGTCGCAGGCCACGATTTCCGGCGCGTTTTCCCTCACGCAGCAGGCTTCACGCTTGGGCTACCTGCCGCGCGTGAACGTGCGTCACACGTCCGATCGCGAACGCGGGCAAATCTACATCGCGAGCGTCAATTGGGCGATGCTCATTGGCGTGATCTTGCTTGTATTGCAATTTCGTTCTTCGAGCGCGCTAGCCGGCGCTTACGGTATCGCAGTCTCGGGCACGATGATCATCACGACCTTGCTCTCCGCCGTCGTTTTCATTGCGGCGCGCGGAAAGTATCGGGTGCCTTTGCTAGTGTTACTTGCAATATTCGGCGCGCTCGAAATTTCCTTCTTCGCGGCCAATCTGACCAAACTGGCGGATGGCGGCTGGTTCCCGCTGACGCTAGGCGCGCTGCTTTTTTTGTTGCTCATGACCTGGAAAAAAGGCTCGAGTCTGGTCAGCCAGCAGCGCAGTAAGCTAGATCTGCCGGTGGATTCGTTGGGCGAAACGATGCTTAAAGACGTGCCGCGTGTCACGGGGACGGCGGTGTATTTGTCGTCTGACCCGCTACTGGTCCCCAGCGCGCTCTTTCACAACCTTAAGCATTTTCATGTGTTGCATGAGCGCATCGTGCTGCTCCATGTGCGTACCGACGATGTGCCGTATGTCGCGGACGCTCATCGGCTGGCGGTGGCTCGAAGCGGATCTGGCGTCTGGTCGATCAGCGCGCACTTCGGGTTCCGCGAGATGCCCGACCTGCCGGCCGCGCTGATGTGGGCGGGGGAATCGGGGTTGGAGTTTGATCCGATGACGACCACCTATTTCATCGCTCGATCGGTGGTGCAAGACGGACCAGGGGAGCTTTCATCGTGGCGCTGCGCGCTCTATTCGTGGATGACTCGGCAAGCCGAGGGCGCGGCGGGCTACTTCAATTTGCCGCCCAATCGTGTCGTGGAGTTGGGCACGAAGGTGCTGCTGTAATTCGTCGAAGAGCACCTCCTCCGCGTCGCCCGCCCTGGAACCTCGCTGACCAGGAGGGATTCGTGACGATACAGCTTTTTGCCACGAACGACAGCTGTTCGGTACTTTATGGATATTTTTCTTAATAGTCGACTTATCCAATATTTCTACCAGAAACAAGCTAAATCAGTCGTTTGGTGCAAAAAGCTATAACTCATCGTACGCGAAAGATATTGAAGCCTCAGTCACTTATTTCGAAACACAGGGTATCGCAGAAGCAGGTTTTGGCACAACTCATATGTATGACTGCGGCAAAATGGAGAGGCCAATTTCGGCGCGCACTAACCACCCATTGCATCGGTTGCACCCATTGCGGCCACTGCACCGGTTCCACCGCTTTGCCTCCACGTCCGCTCGCCTCCAAAACGCCGCTCACGCCAGCATCTGAACGGCCCGTCCAGTTTGAGGATCGTAGCGAGCAGCAAACGCATCACACGACGTGCTACATGTGCGCCTGCCGCTGCGGGATAAAGGTCACGACCGAAGAGCGCAACGGTAAACCGCACGTGCGCTTCATTCAAGGCAACAAAAATCACATCGTGAACCAGGGCGTGCTCTGCGCAAAAGGCAGCGCCGGCATCATGAAGCAGTATTCCAAGGCGAAGCTGCAACATCCAATGATTCGTCGCCCCGGCACTGAGCGCGGCGAAGGCATCTTCGACCCGATTTCGTGGGACGATGCGCTCGACCTGTTATCCGAACGCCTCGCACATCTGCGCGCAACCGATCCGAAGAAGCTCGCGTTCTTTACCGGGCGCGACCAAATGCAAGCGCTCACCGGTTTGTGGGCGCAGCAATACGGCACGCCCAATTGGGCGGCGCACGGAGGTTTCTGCTCGGTGAACATGGCCGCCGCCGGTCTGTACACGATTGGGTATTCGTTTTGGGAGTTCGGTGCGCCGGACTGGGATCGCGCTAAGTACTTCATGCTCTGGGGCGTTGCCGAAGATCACTCCAGCAATCCCATCAAAATCGGCCTCGACAAACTCAAAACTCGCGGCGCGAAGTTCGTCAGCGTCAACCCCATCCGCACCGGCTACAGCGCGATTGCGGACGAGTGGGTGCCGATTCGTCCGGGCACCGACGGTTTGTTCGCGCTCGCCATCGTGCACGAACTCATCAAGCACGATTGGATCGACCACGAGTATTTGGCGCGCTACACCAATGCGCCGTGGCTCGTGGTAGATGCGCCTGGCACCTCGCAAGACGGCCTTTTCCTGCGCGACGCGGAGGGAAAGCCGCTGGTGTGGGACCAAAACACCGGCTCTCTGCAGCGCATGGAAAAAGGCGTCGCGCCGGCGTTGTTCCACGACGGACACATCAACGGTCAACACGTGCGCAGCGTGCAGCAATTGGTCGCTGAGCGTTACAGCCAAAGCGAATACGCGCCAGAAAACGTCGCTGAGCGCTGCGGCGTTCCCGCTGCACAGATTCGCCGCATCGCCGCCGAAATCGCGCACGTCGCGTTCAAGGAAACTATCGAAGTCGCCTGCACGTGGACCGACGTTTACGGCAACGTGCACGACAAAGTCGTCGGCCGCCCCGTGGCGTTTTACGCGATGCGCGGCATTAGCGCACATGCCAATGGCTTCCAAACCTGTCGCTCGCTGCACTTGATTCAAATGCTCATCGGCGCGCTCGATGGCCCCGGAAACTTCCGCTCGAAAGCGCCGTTTCCGCGCCCTATTCCTCCGGCGCAATTACCCGAAAACGACGCGAGCCTCATCAACGCGCCGAACACCGCCCTCTCGAAAACGCCGCTCGGATTTCCGACACGGCCAGAAGAGCTCGCACTCGACGCCAACGGCGAAGCGTTACGCCTTGACAAGGCGTATTCGTGGGACGCACCGCTGGCATCGCACGGCATGATGCATGCGGTCATAAAAAACGCCGTTGAAGGCGATCCGTATCGCATCGACACGCTTATCCTATTCATGGCGAACATGGCGTGGAACAGCGCGATGAACACCGCCGAAACGCAGGGCATGTTGAAAGCCAAGGACGAAGCGGGAAATCACAAAATTCCGTTCCTCGTCGTCGCCGACGCGTTCGACTCCGAGATGGTGCGCTTTGCCGATCTGGTGTTGCCGGACACCACCTATCTAGAGCGCTACGACGCCATCAGTTTTCTTGATCGCCCGATCAGCGAACCCGACGCCGCCGCCGACGCCATTCGTCACCCGATTTTGCCGTTGGATCGCGACGTTCGGCCTTGGCAGGACGTGCTCGTTGAACTCGCGACGCGCCTCAAGTTCCCTGCGTTCGTGAACGCGGAAGGCGAGCGCAAGTTTTCGGGCTACACCGATTTCATTGTCAATTACGAGCGCGCGCCGGGTATTGGATTTCTAGGCGGTTTTCGCGGTAAGGACGGTGAGAAATCGTTCCGCGGCGAACCCAATCCAAACCAATGGCAGGACTACATCAAGGCCGAGAGTTTTTTTGCGCATCACTGGCCCGCGAATCAACGTTGGATGCGCGGTGTAAACCGCGACTATTTGCAGGCGGCAGCAGACGCTGCGTTCATTCCCAAACCCGAACCGATCATCGCGCAGCTTTACTCCGAACCGCTGCAAAAATTCAGGCTTGCTGGCCAGGGCTTGTACGCAGGCCCGAAGCCGACTCGCGACGTGGATAAGGCGCGACTCACCGAGTATTTCGATCCGCTGCCGTGCTGGTATTCAACCGATGTGCCAAGCACCGCTACCAATGTTGGCGAATACCCACTGCACGCCCTCACGCAACGCCCGATGATGATGTATCACTCGTGGGATTCACAAAACGCGTGGCTGCGGCAAATCATTGCGCAGAACTATCTGTATGTTGCCACGAGCAAAGCGCTAGAACTCGGCCTGAGCGATCTGGATTGGGTGTGGGTGGAGTCCGCGCACGGAAAAATTCGCTGCCAGATGAAAACGATGGATGGCGTCGAGGCAAACACCGTGTGGACGTGGAATGCAATCGGCAAGATGAGTGAGGCATGGGGGCTCGAAAAAGATGCGTCTGAGGCCACGGTGGGCTTCTTGCTCAACCACCTCATTTCCGAGAGCACCCGCGCTGCAACCGGCGAACGCTTTTCCAACAGCGATCCGATCACCGGCCAAGCCGCGTGGTACGACCTGCGCGTGCGTATTCGCAAGGCCGATGAAGCGGGCGTGTGGCCAAAGATTGAATTTGGAGCGAAAGCGTGAAGCTCGGCTTAGCGATTGACTTAGACACCTGCGTTGGCTGTCACGCCTGCGCAGTCGCATGCAAAGAATGGAACGGCGAATCGCTGATGGGCGGTGCGCCGGATTACGACGCGTGGGGCAAAGCGCCAACCGGCACTTGGTACAACCGCATTCGTCATTTTGAAATTGAAGGCGAGCCGACCTACTCACCACATCGTTGCGGCGCCACCTCAGAAACTGGCAAACACGAACCGCTCAGCAAAACCGTAAACGTTCCGATGAGCTGCATGCATTGCGAAGAAGCGCATTGCGTGACCGTGTGCCCGACTGGCGCAAGCTACAAGCGGGCGGAAGACGGCATCGTGCTGGTCGATCCGAGCCGCTGCATGGGCTGCAACTACTGCGCGTGGGCGTGCCCTTACGGCGCACGCGAGCTCGACGAAAACAAGGGCGTGATGAAAAAGTGCACGCTCTGCGTTGATCGCATCTACGACGAGCAATTGCCAGAAGCAGAGCGGCAACCGGCCTGCGTGTTGGCTTGCCCTGCGCATGCGCGGCACTTCGGCGACTACGATGATCCAAAGTCCAAAGTCTCGGTGCTCGCAGCAGCGCGCGGCCGCCAATCCATGCTCGATGATTTGGGCTACAAACCTACGAACGCCTATTTGTCACCCAGAAAACCCGTCGAAATCACAACTGAATTGCCCATCAAATCCGGTCTGTCCGACAAAGCACGTGCGTTTGTCAATCGGTTGATTCAGCTATGAAACCCGCTCTCTCAGTGATCTTTTTCACGGTCTCATCCGGCGTGGGCTTGGGCTTGTTGGTGTGGTTGCTGATCGCTTCGTTGATGGGCAATCACATCCGCATGGACGCGACGACGTTCTACAAAGGTGCAGCGCTAGCGGCGCTGCTCATCACGGCTGGTTTGATCTCGTCGACGATGCATTTGGCTAATCGCAAGAA
Organism: Burkholderiales bacterium; assembly: GCA_017989135.1. GTDB lineage: Bacteria > Pseudomonadota > Gammaproteobacteria > Burkholderiales > Casimicrobiaceae > Casimicrobium. The sequence continues at coordinate 9,702 of JAGNQL010000001.1, read as the reverse complement.
CGCGATTTATGCGCTTTCGGGCTTCAAAACTTCGTGGCTTTCTCGCGAGGGCTTGCTGGCCGTTTTGCTTTATCCGCTTGCGGCATTGCATCTCGCCGCGTTGCATTTCGGTTACCCACAGGTGAAGCCGATCACGTTGTGGCTGCTGGTCACGCTTTCTATTGCAATCCTCTTCTGCACCGGCATGATTTATGGATGCTTGCGCACGGTACCGCGGTGGAATAGTTGGCTGACGCCCGCGAAGTACGTACTCTTTGGGCTTATGAGCGGCTCGGTGTTGCTGCCTGCTGTGCTCTCGCTCCGGCCTCTAGAAGTTGGACCAATCGGCAAACCAATGATGGCGATTTTTTTGTTGGTTGCTGGCTTGATTCTGTACCTCACGTACTTGCTGAAGCATCCGCGAAACACCCACGGCATCAACGACGCACTTGGCTTCAAACAAGGCAACGTGCGCCTTCTCGATGCGGGGCATTCGCACGGTACGTTTCTGACCAATGAATTTGGCTTTGTGCTGGCGCGTGACAAAGCGCGCCTGCTGCGCTGGATCGCGATTGTGTGTGCATTCGTTGTTCCGCTCTTGTTGTGTTGGTTCACCAAAGCGTTCTGGTCAGCGTCCATCATTTGCCTCGCCGGGTTGCTGGTTGAACGCTGGCTGTTCTTTGCGGAAGCCGAGCACGTCGTCCGCCTTTACCACGGGCAGCAGCGCGTTTAGTTCGTGCGGCGCTTCCTTCCGTTTCTCGATTGGCTGCCGCTGCTGCGCGACAAAACGGTCGTGCGTGCCGACGTGTTGGCGGGGCTGACTGGGGCGATTGTGGTGCTGCCGCAGGGCGTTGCGTTTGCCACGCTGGCCGGGATGCCGCCGGCGTTTGGGCTGTACGCGGCGATGATTCCTTGTGTGATTGCCGCGCTCTTCGGCTCGTCTCGAGTGATGGTGACCGGCCCCGCGAACGCCATATCTCTGACGGTGTTAGCCATCATCGCTCCGCTCGCCGCGCCGGAGTCGCCGCGCTACATTGAGCTCGTCATCACGCTCGCGTTTATGGTGGGCGTTTGGCAGCTCCTGCTTGGGTTTGCGCGGGCGGGGAAGCTCATCAACTTCGTGTCGCACACAGTGATTGTTGGATTCACGGCGGGCGCGGCGGTGCTGATTGTGAACTCGCAAATCCGAAATTTCTTCGGTATCGACATCACGCGGGGCGCAAGCGTCTGGCAAACGGTTCAACAATTTCTCGCACACGTCGGCGACGTGAAACCGATGCCAGTGTTGGTCGGCGTTTTGACACTCCTCGCTGCGATCCTTTGGCAACCGCTCAACCGCAAAGTACCCGCGATGCTCGTGGCAGTCGTCGTCGGCTCGGCCGCAGCAGCGATTGCGCGGTCTATCGACCCAGCGTACGCCATCAAAACGGTTGATGCGCTCCCCGGTGCGGTTCCGCCGCTCTCGCTCCCAGACTTCTCGCTTGCCACGCTGCAGTCGCTCCTAGTGCCGTCGATTGCGATGACGTTATTGGCGCTCGCCGAGGCCGTATCCATCGCACAAGCGCTGGCGATTCGTCGAAAAGAGAAACTCGACGGCAATCAGGAATTCTTCGGGCAGGGACTCGCCAACGTCATCGGCTCGTTCTTCTCGGCGTATCCGGCCAGCGGCTCCTTCAACCGCTCCGGAGTAAACGTTGCGGCGGGTGCGATCACGCCGTTCTCGGCGATCATGGCCTCTGTTTTCTTGGTCGCGATATTGGTGTTTGTTGCGCCACTCGCGCGCTTTCTGCCGTTGGCCGCGGTCGCGGCGATTTTGTTCCTTGTGGCTTGGAATCTGGTGGACAAGCGAGAAATCGCACATCTACTGCACGACAAATACGAGCGAATCACGCTGTTGGCCACATTCTTAGCGACACTCTTGATGCCGCTGGAATGGTCTATTTTGTTGGGGGTTGCGGTGTCGCTCGTGGTGGCGCGCCTGCGCGGAGTCGCCGCGCGGCGGTAAGTTTGCGGAAAGTGCCTCTCGAATAAAATACGGGACTACACGCAACTACCGACCCAACCAAGGAAACCCCAAATGGCTCTCGTCTCCATGCGCGAACTGCTCGACCACGCCGCGACCAACGGCTATGGCCTCCCGGCGTTTAACGTCAACAATCTTGAGCAAGTGCAGGCCGTGATGAGCGCTGCCGACGAAACCGGCGCGCCGGTGATTCTTCAGGCTAGCGCTGGCGCACGCAAATACGCGGGCGAGAGCTTCATCAAACACCTGATTCAAGCCGCCGTTGAGGCCTACCCGCACATTCCGCTCGTGATGCACCAAGACCATGGACAAACGCCCGCGATCTGCCAAGGCGCGATTGACTTGGGCTTCGGTTCGGTGATGATGGACGGCTCGCTGCGCGCGGACGGTAAAACACCGGCCGATTTCGCCTACAACGTTGAAGTTACGCGTGCTGTCGTGGACATGGCGCACAAAGTCGGCGTGACCGTTGAAGGCGAATTGGGTTGCTTAGGCTCGCTCGAAACGGGTGAAGCGGGCGAGGAAGACGGCATCGGTGCAGAGGGCAAGCTCGACCACGGCCAAATGCTGACCGACCCAGAAGAAGCCGCGCAATTCGTGAAAGCGACGCAGCTTGACGCATTAGCGATCGCTATCGGTACCAGCCACGGCGCGTACAAATTTACGCGCAAGCCCACGGGCGACATCCTCGCGATCAGCCGTGTAAAAGAAATCCACAAACGCATTCCGAACACGCACCTCGTGATGCACGGTTCGTCGTCTGTGCCGCAGGAACTCCTCGCGATCATTCGCCAATACGGCGGTGCGATGAAGGAGACATACGGCGTGCCGGTTGAAGAGATTCAAGAAGCGATCAAACACGGCGTCCGCAAGATCAACATCGACACCGACATTCGCCTCGCGATGACGGGCGCGGTGCGCAAGTTCATGTTTGAAAACCCCGAAAAATTCGACGCACGCGAATGGCTCAAGCCCGCACGTGAAGCCGCGAAAGCGATCTGCAAACAGCGCTACATCGAGTTCGGCTGCGAAGGCCAAGGCGCAAAGGTCAAGGGCGTCACACTCATCGACATGGCGGCGCGCTACACGAAGGGCGAGCTTTCGCAGGTCGTGCAGTAACGGTTCACAAGAGCGAGCCATAACAGCGACAACGAGATACAGCTTTTTGTGTGGAACGACTAGCCGGCGGTCGTTTCCGCTGCATTTTTAATGTAGTCGATAGTTCGCTTAATATCCGTGAAACGACCACAGGGCGGTCGTTAGGCTGGAGAAGCTGATACGCGGACGTAGGCAGAGCACTGCCCATCCTCACGCGCCGCACGTCTCACAGTTTGTGGGAGCGGGCGTGCCCGCGATTGGCTGTCGCTCGTACCGGCGGCATTCATCGGATCGCCCCACGTGCGCCAAACGAAACGACGATCTGGGCGGGCAGCGAATCCCGCTACCCCACCAACCCCCGCGCCCGCAACAACGCCACCTGTTCCGCGGTAACGCCAATCTCACGAAGCACCGCATCAGTGTCTTCGCCAAGCATTGGCGCGCGTCGCGTGATTGCACCGGGCGTCACCGATAGTTTCGGCACGATACCCGGCGTCTCTACGGTCAACCCGTCTGCGCTCGTGATCGAAACAATCATCTCGCGCGCTCGGTAATGCGGGTCCTCCGCGATGTCTTTCACCGTATAGATACGCCCTCCAGGCACGTCAGCTGAATCAAGCATCGCCATCGCATCAGCCACGCTACGTGAGCGCGTGTACGCCGCAATCGCTTCGTCCAACTCAACCACGCGTTTGACTCGACCGGGATTACTCGCGAGCTGCGGGTCGTTAGCCAAATCCTCACGCCCAATCGCCAACATCAATCGCTTGAAAATCGAATCTCCATTGCCCGCGACGAGCACGTAACCATCCGCACACGGATACGCGTTCGTCGGTGCAATCCCCGGCAACGCAGAGCCCGCGGCCTCGCGTACCGCGCCAAACGCGCTGTACTCCGGCAACAAACTTTCCATCACGTTAAACACGCTCTCATACAGCGCCACGTCAATCACCTGCCCGACGCCTTTCGGGTGCGACGCGCTCTTCGTGTTGTTGCGATGGTTGAGCGCCAGCAACACACCGATCACGCCATGCAAACTCGCCAACGTGTCGCCAATCGAGACACCCACGCGAACGGGCACGCGCCCCGGCTCGCCCGTGAGAAAGCGAAGCCCGCCCATCGCCTCGGCCACTACACCAAAACCCGGCTTGTCTTTATACGGCCCCGTCTGCCCGTAACCAGACACACGCAGCATGATCAGCCCAGGATTGGTCGCCGACAACGCGTCAAAACCCATGCCCCATTTTTCCAATGTGCCGGGCTTGAAGTTCTCGATCAACACATCGGCCTCAGCGATCAGCTGACGCACAATCTCGCGCGCCTCTGCCTGCCGCAAATCCAGCGCAACGCTCTTCTTGTTACGTGACTGTACTTGCCACCACACCGACGTGCCGTTATGCAACAAACGCCATTTGCGCAGCGGATCGCCACCCTCGTTCGTCTCAGTTGCAGGCGGCTCAATCTTGATCACATCCGCGCCAAAGTCAGCCAATGTCTTAGCAGCAAACGGGCCTGCTATCAGCTGACCGAGTTCGATGATTTTTAGGCCGGCGAGGGCTTGTGGCGTAAACGAATTGCCCATTGCGTCTTTAAGAATTCACAGGTACAAAAGGAAAAAGCCCAGCAAGCTGGGCTTTTTCGGATACGGACAACATCTTTCGATGAAGTCCTTATTGCAGCAACGGCTCTCACCCCGGATAGCAACACAAGACGAATAGTAGGAGTAATTTGAATGTCTGGCAACTCGGCGATCCCATTTGAAATGAAAAAGCTCTATCGCGGACTGACGCGAGAGCAAATCGATGCGCTGGGCCCGTTGACGTTTGGTTTTGACATTGGAATTGCTTCCGTGGGGTGGGCGGTTTTGTGTGGGACGCGAATTGTGGATTTGGGGGTGCGTGCGTTTGACAAAGCCGAAACAGCGGACAAAGGTGAATCGCTGAACCTTGCGCGGCGCACCGCTCGGTTGATGCGCCGTCGCTTGCGCCGCCGCGCGTGGCGCTTGCGGAAGGTTGCACGAGCGCTCAAACGACATGGCGTAATCGCCGACTCCAAGCTATTTCTCAAGCAACCGGGCTACGTCGATTCCGTGTGGCAACTACGTAAAGCGGGGCTTGACCGACTGCTCACGCCTGCGGAGTGGGTTCGCGTGGTCTATCACCTCTGTAAACACCGGGGCTTTCATTGGACGAGCCGCGCGGAAGCGTTGCAAGCGGATGACGACGCGAAGAGCGAAAACGGCAAAGTCAAACAAGGCCTTGCCGGCACCGCCAAACTGATGAAAGAAAAAGGCTATCGCACTGCTGCTGAAATGGTGCTCGCTGAATTTCCAGATGCGCAGCGCAATAAGCGCGGTGAGTACACAAAGGCGCTGTCAAGGGTGCTTCTCGCGCAGGAATTCTCGTTGCTGTTCGCGCGTCAGCGTGAGCTGGGAAGTATTCATGCCACTGCCGAATTGCAGAGCGAATTGCTTGGAGATGGCGATCAAAAGAGCGGTCTGTTTTGGGCGCAAAAGCCCGCGCTGTCTGGCGCTGATCTGCTCAAAATGCTTGGGCGCTGCACGTTCGAGAAAACAGAGCCGCGCGCGCCCAAGGCAAGCTTTACAGCCGAGCGGCACGTGTGGTTGACGCGACTGAACAATTTGCGCATCACCGTCGAGGGTGTGACTCGTCCGCTCATCGACGTGGAGCGGTCTATTGCGACACCTCTGCCCTACACACGTGGAGAAAAATTTACCTACAAAGACTTGCGAACCGCGCTTCAAAACGCCGGTTTATCGTCGGAATTTCGCTTTGCAGGACTCTCGTACCCCAGCCTACGCCAGCGAGAAGAGAACAAGGCAAAAGACCCCGAGACTGAAACACTCACCAAGCTTTCGGCTTGGCACGACCTGCGGCTGGCTTTCAAGCGCGCGTCGCTCGAAACCCTCTGGCAGCAACTATCGACGCCTGCGCTCGACGGCGATCCAGTCTGGCTCGATCAAATCGGTTGGGTGTTGAGCGTTTATAAAGACGACGATGAGGTGGAGCGCGAGCTGCGCAAATTGTCATTGCCGGGTGGTGAGGCTGGCATCAATGTGCTGCTCGGTGTTCGGTTCGACAAGTTCCATGCGCTCTCGCTGAAAGCGCTTAGACAAATCGTGCCAAAAATGGAAGAAGGGATGCGTTTTGATGAAGCGGTGGCAGCGATTCCCGCATACGGGCATCACAGCCAGCCCATAGCTCGCGAGTCAGAGCGCTCCAAGTATTTGCCACCCTTCTACACGCATCGCGAGAAAGATGGGCGTCTCAAATTCAACGACGACCTAGACGTGCCACGCAACCCGGTTGTCCTGCGCGCGCTCAATCAGGCGCGCAAAGTTTGCAATGCGTTGATCAAGGTTTACGGTGCGCCGCACGCAGTGAATATCGAAATGGCACGCGACCTGTCGCGGCCGCTTGAAGAGCGACGCGAAGTACTGGCGGCGCAAAAAGAGTTTCGTGAAAGGAATGAAAAAGCGCGCGAACAGTTCGAGGAAACCTTTGGCCATAAATCGACAGGAGCAACGCTTGAAAAGTGGATGCTTTACCGCGAGCAAATGGGCAAATGCGCCTATTCGTTAGACGCATTCGAGTCACCAGACCGCGTAATCAACGATGCGTCGTACGCCGAGATTGACCATGTGTTGCCGTATTCACGAAGCTACGACGACAGCAAGAACAACAAGGTCCTAGTGCTCGCTCGCGAAAACCGCGACAAGGGCAATCGCACGCCGCATGAATATCTAACTGCGCTCGACGGCGGCGAGGACGGGCCGCGTTGGCGCTCGTTCGTCGGGTTTGTCGATTCCAATAAAGCATATCGACAAGCAAAGCGCAGTCGCTTGCTACGCAAAGAGTTTGGCAAAGACGAAGCAAAATCTTTCGTGGAGCGCAACCTGAATGACACACGCTACATCTGCAAATTTTTCAAAAACTATGTCGAGCGTTTTTTGCAATTGGCCGAAACGAGCGAAGCAAAGCGTTGCGTGGTCGTCAGCGGTCAACTAACTGCTTTCTTGCGCGCTCGATGGGGTTTGCTAAAAATTCGTGACGAGAGTGATCGCCATCATGCGATGGATGCGGCGGTCGTAGCGGCATGTAGTCACAGCATGGTGAAACGGCTATCGGACTATGCGCGTCGGCGAGAACTTTCTGCCGTAAGTCGCGGCTTCATTGATCTTGAGACCGGTGAGATTGTCGATGCGGCGATGTATCAGCAACTTGAGCGTCACTTTCCAGAGCCGTGGTCGCATTTTCGTCATGAGCTTGAAGCGCGCCTGAAGCTCGATGACGTCAATCAGATGCGCGAGCAAATAGTCGTGCTTGGTAGTTACACCGAGCCCGCGCTTGACGCTCTGAAACCCCTCTTCGTCTCACGTGCGCCTCAGCGGCGCAATGGCGGCGCTGCGCATAAGGAGACGATCTACGCGCAGCCTGAAACGCTCAAGGAAACCGGTTCGGTCAAACAGAAAGTGGGGCTGTCGTCTTTGACGCTTAAGGACGTCGATAAGTTGGTAGATCCGCATCGAAATGCGATGCTGTACGAGGCGATACGGGAACGCCTGCTCGCGCACGGTGGCAAAGCGGACAAGGCATTCGCCGCAAACAATCCGCTGCGTAAGCCGGACAAACTCGGAGAATTAACCGGCCCTATTGTTCGCTCAGTCAATATGTTGATCGACAAAATGTCGGGCGTTGAAGTGAGAGGCGGGCTAGCGAAGAACGACTCCATGATTCGAGTGGATATCTTTCGGCACAAGAAGAATTTCAAATTCCACCTCGTGCCCGTCTATACCCACCACAGGGTGACAGAACTTCCTAATCGTGCCGTGGTTTCCAAAAAACCGGAAGCGCAATGGACCGAAATGGATGATCAATACGAGTTTCAGTTTTCCTTGTACTCCAATGACTTGTTTAGATTGATCATAGGAGAGGAGGCTGTTGTCGGCTACTTCAGCGGCATCAATACTAACGACGGTGGAATTAAGTTTTTCCCTCATGACCAGCGCAACGTTGATAGCTTGAGGAAGAAAGGCGCGTCAGGAGCAAAAGCAATCCTCAAACTTCAGGTCGACCTACTCGGGAATACTTTTCCCTCTCCCCGAGAGACCCGTCGTGACCTGGCGTAGCGTCGTCATCAGCAAACCAGCAAAGCTAAAGCGAGAGCATTTCTCGCTAGCTATCGAGCAATCGCAGACTGCGTTTGTCCCATTTGAGGATATTGCTGTAATCGTGCTCGCGCATCGAGAAATCACGATTACTCATCCTGTGCTCTCGGCGTGTGGTGACTACGGTATCGGGCTCTACGCGTGCGGCGATAACCATCAGCCCAACGCCGTGCTTTTGCCGTTTTTGCAGCACAGTCGCGCGGTTCGCATGCAGCGGCTACAGCTTGACGTTGATCGACCCACCGCAAAGCGTGCATGGGCAGAAATCGTCAAGTCGAAGATCAAGAATCAGTGCTTTGTGCTCAAAGCGTTCGAACTTGATGCGGCAGAACGACTGGCGAGCCACGAGCGCCGTGTGCGTTCGGGCGATCCGGACAATTTGGAAGCACAGGCGGCTGCGCTCTACTTTCCGGCGCTATTCAGCCGTGGCTTCAATCGCGCTCAGGAATCGTGGACGAATAGCGCGCTGGACTATGGCTACGCGGTGATGCGTGGCGCTTGCGCCCGCGCGCTGGTGGCGCACGGCATGCTTCCTTCGATTGGCTTGTTTCACGACAGCGAGCAAAACGCTTTCAATCTTGCCGACGATTTGATTGAACCGTATCGTCCCGTTGTTGACTTGCACGTCGCGCGCAATGTTCGTGGCCCAGGCAGCACATCGCTATTCGAGTTGACGTCTGCGGATAAAGCGGCCCTCATCTCGCTGCTCAATGTTGATGTGGGAATGCCGCGTGGCGTGATGAGTGTACTGGCGTCAATCGATCAGGCAGCGCAATCGCTAGCCCGCGTGTACGAAGGTGGCAGCGATTCGTTACTCGAGCTGCCGCGCGTACAGGGTTTGATGCAGCACAAGGAAGAGCGGTAAGCGGCCGCCATGAGCCGAGAAACGAGGCGATTCATGCGGATACTCGTTCTCTTTGATTTGCCAACGGTGACCAAAGCCGAGCGACGCGCATACGCACAATTCCGCAAGTTCCTGATCAACGACGGCTACGACATGATTCAGTTCAGTATTTATGGTCGTGTCGTGGCCAATCGTGATGCAGAAGAAAAACACTCGGCGCGTGTCATTGCGAATTTGCCTCCTGAAGGCTCGGTTCGCGTCTTGACTGTGACCGAAAAGCAGTACGCAAGCATGAAAATACTCGTTGGTTTGCCACTTTTTCAGGAAAAAAAAGTCAATATCGACCAAATGTTGCTGTTCTGATTGTCGTTTTTTGACAAAGAAAAACCCGCGACAGCCAAGGCTGGCGCGGGTTTAAGGCAGGTCGGAGTGTAGCTATCCGGGGTGAGAGCGGGAGCTACAACCCACCTTCGCCCTACTGCTCGCGCTTTCGTGAGTGTAGCTATCCGGGGTGAGAGCGGGAGCTACAACCGTTGATTCTGTTGCGGTTGTGTGCGTGTTGAGTGTAGC